>JBKPDU010000147.1:0-9808 GCA_046728055.1 Actinomycetota bacterium
GTGCAGCGCCGGCGGGACGGCCGTCGAGCTGCTGCGGGACGTCTCGGTCAGGATCGCCCCGATCACCGACAGCGACGCCTCGGACATGGTGCGCTCCCTGAAGATGTTCCCCCTCCTCGACGGGTACCGCGGCGCGCCGAAGGCCGACGTCGGTGCGCTCGAGGAGGTCATCCTCCGGGTCTCGATGATGGTGGACGCCCATCCATCGATCGCCGAGATGGACTGCAACCCGGTGATGGTCCTGCCGCGTGGTGCGGTGATCGTCGACGCGAGGGTCCGGGTCCAGGAGCCGGCCGCGCCCAAGCCCCTCGCTTCTCGCCCGATCGCGGGATAGAGACTAGGGCCCGGCTCCGGCCGCCGTTTGCCGGCCCACCAGGACGGAGCAGTGGGCGTGCCGGGCGACGTATTCGCTGACGCTGCCGAGCAGCACCCGTGCCACCCCCGAGAGCCCGCGGCTTCCCACGACCACGAGGTCAGCCGCCTCGCGGCCGGCGGCCTCGATTATGGCGTACTCCGGCCGGCCGAGGGCTCGAGCGCGGATGGGCCGGGCACCGACATCACGAGCGGCACGTGCCGCAGCTTCGAGCTCGCTCGGGTCGGGCTCGTCGTCGTCCAGCGTCCAGTCGCGCTCGTCGCCTTCGAAGACCGGCTCGACGTACTGCAGTCGAAGCTCCGCTCCAGCCGCGACGGCGATCCGAGCGGCGAGCGCGGCCGTGTCGACCGAGCTGTCCGAGCCGTCCACCCCGCACAGGATGCTCCCGGGGAACGTCGAGCCGGCGTGCCGTCCCACCAGAACGGAACACGAGGCGTGTCGGAGGACGTGTGCGGCGACTCTGCCGATGCGGACCGTCCCACCGAAGATCCCGGCGTCCGGGCCGACGCAGACGAGGTCCACTCTGTGATTGGCAACCTCCTCGAGGAGGGCCTGTGTCGGATCGCCGGCAGCGACCCTGGTCGTGGCCGGCACGTTCCTCGCCTGCGCGATGGCTGCGGCGCTGTGAAGTGCGGCATCCGCCTTGGGCTCCTCCTCCGCGTCGTCGTGAGGCCGGTTCGTGTCGATGACGTAGACGAGGTCGAGCGCCGCGCCGGTCACGGATGCAAGCTGGGCGGCGCGCCCGACCGCCTCCTCGGCGCGCTTCGACCCATCGGTGCCTGCGAGGATCCGGCGGAACACGGGCGGTCGATCCGAACCTACCACTCGTCCGTCATTCGCGGATGCTACCGTCCGTCGCCGCACCGGCACCACCGCCCCGGTACGCTCAGGTCGATGGATCGACGCGACCGGTTGATCGAGGCCGGGATGATCCTGGCGTCCGAACTGTCCCTGGACGCCGTGCTCCAGCGCATCATCGAGCTTGCGGTGGAGATCACCGACGCCCGCTACGGAGCCCTGGGCGTCATCGGCCCGGGCGGGGATCTCCGTGAGTTCATCACCACCGGCATCACTCCCGAGGAACGCGAAGCGATCGGGGCTCCTCCACACGGCCGCGGCATCCTCGGCGCGTTGATCGACGAGCGCAAACCCATGCGTCTCCTCGACATCTCCGCCGATCCGCGATCCGTCGGGTTTCCGCCAAACCATCCCAAGATGACATCGTTCCTCGGCGCGCCCATCGTCGTGCGGGGCGAGGTGTTCGGCGACATCTATCTGACAAACAAGCGGCAGGGGCCCGAATTCGAGGAGCGGGACGAACGCGACGTCATGGTGCTGGCCGCCCAAGCCGGGGTGGCCATCGAGAACGCCCGCCTGTACGAGGAGGTCCATCGCTTGGCGGTCCTGGAAGATCGGGAACGGATCGCCAAGGAGCTGCACGACGGGGTGATCCAGTCGTTGTTTGCCGTAGGGATGGGACTGCAAGGGGCGGCGATGGTGAGCCAGGACGAGGAGCTCGCGACTCGGGTCGAGGGGGCGGTCGCCGACATCGACCGGGTGATCCGCGACCTCCGCAACTACATCTTCGGGCTCCGGCCCGGCATCCTGGCCGATCGGAAGCTCGACGAGGCCCTCCGCCACCTCGGCGAGGAGTTCCAACAGAGGACCGGCGTCACCACGGTGGTCGACGTCGACCCCGCCGTCGCCTCCGAGCTCACCCCCGCTGCCGCCGACATCCTGCAACTCACCAGGGAGGCCTTGTCGAACGTGGGACGCCATGCCGAGGCCGCGACCTGCCGCGTCTCCCTCTACCGCAGCGACGACCAGCTGATCCTGGAGGTCGACGACGACGGGAGGGGCTTCGATCCCAACGCGAGCCGGCGTGGCGATGGCCTCACGAACATGGAGGCGCGAGCCCGGGCCCTCGGCGGGGCGTTCTCCACCGAGAGTGCGTTCGGCGAAGGCACCACGATCAGAGTGGCGTTGTCCCCGTGACCCGCCAGTCGGTGACCGGCGAGTACAGTCCCCGCACGGCTCCGAGAAGGGTCTCCCGGGTGGGATGCCGCCTGAGTCGGGTCAGCTCCCCGGGAACCTCATCGCCGTTCCGGGACCCGAGCGTCACGACGGGTCGACCAGAGACGAGGTACAGGCCGAGCAGGTCCTCGGCCGCCGTCCCCCTCATCAGCGCCTCGCTCTCGAGGCTCATGTCGAGGACGACGACGTCCGCCGCTTCTGCGAGCGGGCACGTGCCCTTCCGGTCGCCCACACACGTGAAGTCGGGCTCGGTTGGGCCCGGACACGCGACCACCGTGAACCCAGAGTCCTCGAGCCACGAAGAGATCAGCTCACGCTCCCCGGGGTCCGCCTCCACCACCAGCACGACCCCCTGGGACTCAACATCGTCATCCATGATCCGAAGTTTCCCTTCGAGCCGAGCGCGAGGGTCGTGCCGAAGGTCCCTGAGTAGCCAGGACCATCGACCCTCGGGAGAGACCCGCGGAGCGACGATGGTGTGAACGTGTTCATCCGTTATTACCTCGACCTCTCCCTCCCGTTCGAGGACGTGGAGGATGCGCTCCTGGCTGACCCTGAGGTGTGGCTTCCGGGGGTCGCCCTGGGGGCCGAAGATCGGGGTGAGCAGCTCCTCGGCGAGGTGGGGTTCTCGATCGACGACGATCGCCGCCTGAGCAAGGAGGTCCACGTCGAGCTGCAACCTCCCTACCGCATGCCCGGGAAGACCCTGCTGCCCCTCTCGTGGAAGGCGACCGGCCCCGAGCGTCTGTTCCCATCGCTCGACGCGGATGTCGAAATCGCGGCCCTGGGACGGAGCCGGACGCAACTGTCGATCAGCGCCCGGTACCGGCCCCCACTTGGAGTCGTGGGCAAGGCACTCGATCGTGTGCTACTTCACCGGGTGGCCGAAGCGACGATCAAGGACTTCATGGACCGAGTCGGTGAGCGGATCGGAGCTCGGGTGAGCGGCGCGGCAGCCTAGAGGCTCGCTCAGACCGCCGTCGGCTAGGATTCCGAGCATGTCGGAACCGCCGCTTCGCGTCCTTCTGGTCGATGACCACGAGGTGGTCCGGGATGGCGTGAAGGCGCTGCTCCAGGCCACCGACGACATCATCGTCACCGCCGAGGCCTCCTCGGTCCGCGAGGCCGTCGACGAGGCCGATCGGGCCCGACCGGACGTCGTGGTCATGGACGTGCGCCTCGCGGACGGGAGCGGGATCGAGGCGACACGCGAGATCCGGGCCCGCCATCCGAAGACCGCGGTCATCATGCTCACCTCGTTCGCCGACGACGAGGCCCTGTTCGCCTCGATCATGGCGGGGGCGTCCGGCTACGTCCTGAAGCAGGTGAAGGGAGGAGAGCTGGTCCGGGCCATCAGAACCGTTGGCAAGGGCGAGAGCCTGCTCGACCCAGCCGTCACCAGCGCCGTCCTGGACCGCTTGCGAAAGGGCAAGCACCTGATGAGGGACGAGAAGCTCGCCCGGCTCTCGCCCCAGGAGGAGCGGATCCTTTCCCTCGTCGCCGACGGGAAGACCAACGGGGAGATCGGCGAGGAGCTTCGGCTGGCCGAGAAGACGGTGAAGAACTACGTTTCGAGCATCCTGTCCAAGCTCGAGGTGGCTCGCCGGGCCGAAGCCGCCGCCTACCTGGCCCGGCACACCACCATGCCCGGTAGCCCGGCCTAAGCGCTCGGCGACATCGGGGCCGCTGGAGCGCGGAGGGCGCCGCCGATCGTTAGCACCAGGAAGCCGATCCCGGTCAGCAGCAGCGCCACACCCATCACGATCGAGAAGAGCGCGATCCGTTCGGCAAGGAACGCCGTGTTCAGTGCAGTCGTCAGCGCCGTCGCCGTCACCCACAGGTTGCGGACCTGGTTCTGGACCGGATTCCCCTCCTCATCTGTCGCCGCCAGGGCCTCATCGTCGGTCTCCTCGCCAGTCGGCGTCAGGTACCGACCCATCTCCGCATACGTCCGTCCGCCTGTTGCCTCGAGCGCATGGGTCCGGATGATCTTCGCGAATTCCTTCGCCTCGGCGCCCGTGTCGATCGCCTCGCCGGGCTCGAGGTCGACGCCGATCTCCTGCGCGTCAGGCGTCGCAGTGATCTTCTCTCGGGCGATCGTGTCCCGCACTTCCGCGAAACCGAGAGCGCCCACAACGATCGTCCCGGCACCAAAGAGGATAAGGACGGCACTGGCGAGATAGCCTCCGAACTGGAAGTACCTTCTCATTTCCGCCTCCCTGCTCCCTGACATCCACCCATAGACAGATCCCATTCGATGCTAGGTCGGCATCGTGTTAGCCCGATGGGCCATGAGGTCCACCACGGAAGGGACCATCGACTCGTCGCGGGGACGTTGAGGCCGTCTCCGTACTGATTGATCTATGGCGATCAGTGCCGTGTCACTGCATGGCCACGGCGTCGACCCACTTAAGCAGGTCGCGCTCGGTGACGATCCCCACCAGTCGGTCGCCCTGGACGACCGGGAGCCGGCGGATCCCCTTCTCGTTCAACCAACCGGAAGACGAACACCATCTCGTCGTCCGGACCGACGGTCGTCACTGGAGAGGACATGACCTCACGCACCCTGCGATCCAGAAGCTCCGGATCGTCCAGGATCCTCCTGGTCAGGTCCCGCTCGGTGAACAGCCCGACGGCCGAGTCGCCCTCTGCGACGGCCACCGACCCGATGTCGCGGTCGATCATGGTCCGAAGGGCTTGCGCCACCGTGGCATCCGGGGCAACGTGAACCACCGGAGTGCTCATCATTGCCCGGACGTGGTCACCGGCCTTGGACATGCCAACCCCCCCGGTGGAGTCGAGCGTTCGCCCAGGGATTATGACCGTAAGCGGCCCTGCGACGGGCGTTCACACCCAGCGACCCGACCGCCGACTTCGCGATCTTCTCGCCGCCCTGATGAGTCGAGCCGGCGTCCCGTATCCCCTCGCGGCGAGCCTCGTTGCCAAGACCAGGAAGACCTGAGCGGTCGTCAGCGCGTCGTCCAGGGCATGGTGAGGGGCATGCACCGGGGTCCCCAGGCGATCCGCCGCCGCTGTCAGGTTGTAGTCACCCGGCTGAGCCGAGCGACCCTCGAGACGATCGGCAACCCGGGCAAGCAGCAACACGTCGACGATGCGCCGGCGCCACCATCGCCCCGAGCCGCCGAACGCCCTGGACAGGAAGCCCGCCTCAACGTCGGCCGACCACGCCAGGAGGTATCGGCGCTCCAGCGATGCCTGAAGATCCGACAGCACCTGGGAGAGCGCCGGCGCGCCGTGCAGATCGAGCGGCCTGAGGCCGTGAACCACGATCGACCTCGCGGTCAACGGGGCTTCCGGCGCGATCTCCCGATACTCGCTCTCACCAAGGATCACCCGGCCGTGGCGCACCGGCACCACCCCGTACGACACCACGGCATCGAGATCGGGATCCAGGCCGGTCGTCTCGAAGTCGAGGGAGGCGAACTCCGCTTCTTTCCACGGGCGTCGGCGGAGCCGTCGGGGAGGTCCGGAGAGGTTCGGTCTCACAGGATGCGCAACCCCATCTCGCTCGCCAGTGCATGTTGCGCCCGTGCCGTCAGGCGGAAGGCATCCTTCAGGCCTCGACGGCTCAGGGGGCGGAGCGACCGAGGGTTCACCGCGTCGTCGCCCGGAAGACCGGCCTGCACCTGGGCCGTCTGGTGCTCCAGCCGGACCCGCCAGAGGAGCCGGAAGGCCTCCTCCAGTCCGAGAGCCACATCCTGATCGAGGACACCCTTCGCGCTCGCCTCTCGCAGGCGCCACGGGGTCCGGTTGCCGGTCAGTCCCCTCCCCACCGCATGGGCCCGGGCCAGATTGGTGATGGGTGTGATCCCACCGTGCTTCACGTCCAGCGTTCCCGCGTGAGCCCCTCGAGCCTCCACCACGAAGTCGCGAACAAACCCGGTCGGCGGGCGCAGCTCGAGCGCGGTGCGAGCAAGACGACGGACGAACGTCGGGTCTCGAGAGGCGCGCCGCATCAGGCCATCCAGCGTCGGCTCGATATCGAGTGAGCCGGCCACCCGCCGATAGTCGAGCGCGATGCTCGTGAAGACCTTCCCCGCCAGCCCGGGATCGGCCAACCGGGCTCGAAACTCGGCCACCCAGGCGGTAACCGACCTCCGCCACAACGGGTTCGACGCCATCACATCCCCTCGACATCGCGGGACTCCAGCCTTCTCCAGACCGGCGGTGACACGGGTCGCGACTTCGGCGAAGTAGCGGTCGGCCTCGTCCGACGCGCCCTCGGGCGGCTCGAAGATCAGCGCATGGTCCTGGTCGGTTCGTAGCGATTGCTCGTTCCTCGCCTCGCTCCCGAGCGCGAGCCAGGCCCAGGAGCCCGGAGGTTCGCCAAGGTCTCTGAGGCTCAGGGCGATCAACTGTCGGGTCGCTGCGTCGACGGTGGCCGCGATGATGTGCCCCACCTCGACCGGGTCCGCCTCCGCCTCGACCAGCGCGGCGACGATCTGTGGCAGCCGGGACGCCTCCTCGGCCACCTGGCCATCGGTGGTCGCCCTCTCGATCGCGCGGTGGATCGAGAACGGACCGATGCGGTCAAGGCCGAACAGATCCCCATCGGACACCACGCCGACAACCTGTCCTCCCCTATCGGTCACCGGCACGTGATGAAAACCGTGCTCCAGCATGAGCAGCAAAGCGTCGTTGGCGGTCGCGTCGGTCGAAGCCGTGACCACGGGGAAGGACATGACCTCGCGGACGCTGGTCTCGCCCGGCACACCGGATGCCAGGACCCGCGACCGGAGATCTCGATCGGTCATGATCCCCAGCCCCTTGTCCGTCGACACCAGCACGGCCGACACCCGCTCCCTGGACATGAGCTCGGCGGCCTCCTGGACCGTCGCCTCCGGGGCGCAGATCACGGGGCTGCGACGGATGAGCGCCCCCACCCGGACCAGACCGACTGCTTCAGGCTCGCCCTGCCGCGCCAGTCCGGCTCGTCGCTCCCGTCGCAGTAGGCTCGCCGTCAGGAACGCAAGCCCGGACGGGGTCCCCATCACCTCCTCGGCAACGACCCGATCGACGAGGTAGCAGAGCGTGTCTTCGTGGGCACGGACTGCAAACGCGGGGCCCAGGCCGGAGAGGAGCGAGGGGTGCCCGAACGCCTCACCCTCTCCCAGGACGTCCAGGACCCTGCCCTCATCGAGCAGATCCACCGCGCCGGTGCGGACCACGTAGAAGAAGTGGGCCGGTTCCCCCGCCTGTTGCAGGATCGTCGCCCCGGCAGGGAAGAACTCGATCTGGGCCGACCGAGCCACCCTCTCGAGCTCCGCGGTTTCCAGGGAATCGAACGGGGGATGGCGGGCGAGGAACGCCTCGACCTGCATCACCCCCGGGAGTATCGCATCAGTGAGGACGGGGACGAAGGTCCCGCCGAGACTGGGTCGGACGGCAGCTGCCGTTCTCCCCGTCCTGCCGCAGGCTCTAGCAGACGACAGCTCTCTGAAGGGGAGGTGGGAGTGATGTTGAAGGAGATCGACGTTGCCAAGCCCGTCGCGAATGGGAAGGTCCAGACGACCGTCGACGTGGTCAGGGCCGAGGTCACCGTTCCCGACGGCGCCGTGAAGGGCGGGGTGTTCTGGGGCCTCTCCCGGATCGCGCTCGGATGGGTGTTCCTATGGGCCTTCATTGACAAGGCGTTCGCGCTGGGGTTCGCGACCGGGCGTCTGGAGAGCGGAGCCATCGACTTCTTCGCCAAGGACGCCGCCTGGCTGAACGGGGGACACCCCACCGCGGGGTTCCTCGAGTTCGGCACGAAGGGTCCGTTCAAGGACTTCTACGCCGGGCTCGCCGGGCAGGCCTGGGTGGACTGGGTCTACATGCTCTCGATGCTGCTCATCGGGCTGGCCCTGATCCTGGGCATCGGGACGCGACTCGCGGCGATCGGCGGCATCATCTGGATGGCGCTGTTCTACACCGCGGGAGCCATCTGGCCGGAGAACAACCCGTTCATGGACGAGCATGTGGTGTACGCGATCGTGCTGGCGGGGATCGCCTACGTCGCAGCCGGCAGGTACCTGGGACTCGGGAAGTACTGGGAGCGGGTTCCGGTGGTCAAGCGGTACCCCATCCTGAAGTAGCGCTCGGACCACGGAACAATCGCAGGCGAAGGCGGGGGTATCGACCCCCGCCTTCGTCGATCGATGTGACGGAAGCGTGGGCGACGAGCCCGGGCCCCGGGTTCTCCCTTGCCTTGCCCCAACGTCACCCGGCCTCGGGGTTCGTCGGCCGGGTGATCCGGTTCGCGATCCCGGCCGGGCTGGTGGCGCGGCCGCCGCGCTGGCTCCATACGGCCCAGTCCGCAGGGGTCAACCTGGGCCCTGGGCAAGCAGGATAAGGAGTCCCGGTCGTTCGGCCCCAGGATGAAGGGACGGACGGCCCGTTCGCCTCCCCTCCCTGGCGTGGTCCCATCTCCATGGAGGTGACCGACATGGTGCGATGGGAAGGCTTCAGACAGTGCCCCGGGTGCGAATTCGACTTCGCCACTGGCGAGGGAGAGCGTTCGTGCACGTGGGGTGATTGCCCCTATCTCCCTGAGGAGCTGGACGTGTTCTGCCCCCAGTGTCGCTTCAACTTCTTCACGATGGAGGGGAATCCGCCCTGCGCCGACCCACTGACGTGCGAGCACTCGGTGGAGCCGATGTCCCATGTCGGCAACATGAAGCGCTGGAGCGAGAGTCGGACAAAGGCCCTTGTGAGCGACTGATGGCGATCTCCCTTGCTGGCTGCGACGCGTTCGTCGCTGCGATAACCGGTGATCATCACGTGAGGAGGTGGGGGCAATGACGGTCGGAATACGCGGAGACCGGATCATCGACACACGAGGCATGCCATGTCCGCGCTCCTTGATGGCTCTCATCGGAGCCATCTGCGAGGGCGCGCCGGGCGATCTGATCGAGGTCCTCTCGACAGACAAGAGCTCAAGGACTGACATCCCGGCATGGGTTCGCAAGGCCCGCCAGGAGTTAGTGGAGATCGTCCCTGAAGAAGGCTACGCCCGGTTCGTGGTGAAGAAGCTCGGTGAGTCGAGCGTATTGGACCAGGTGAGAGCGGAGTAGGCTTCTGACCTACTCGTTGGGAAGGGAGGGCGCGATGGTACGTCGGATGATCATGGCCTCGGTCATGGGGCTGGCCCTCGTGGCCGCCGGCTGTGGCAACGGTGGCGGGGATGTCGACGTGACGCTCCAGGAGTTTGCCGTCGGGGCGGACCCCTCGAGCGTCTCGGCCGGGTCCGTGACCTTCAATATCGAGAACATCGGCCCGGACGACGTCCACGAGTTCGTGGTGATCCGCACGGACCTCGATCCGACCGCGCTGCCCACGGATGAGACCGGCGCCGTCGAGGAAACGGGCGAGGGGATGGAGGTCGTGGACGAGGTCGAGGAC
>JBKPDU010000148.1:0-11031 GCA_046728055.1 Actinomycetota bacterium
GGCGAAGTCGATCACCCTCGGATACGCCGTGAACCCGGCCAGGATGATCTTCGGCCGATGCTCCAGGGCGAGATCCCTGATGCGATCGAGATCCAGGAGCTCGGTCTGCGGGTCCACCTCGTAGGGCACGAACGTGAACCACTTCCCCGAGACGTTCACGGGCGACCCGTGGGTCAAGTGCCCGCCGTGCGAGAGCTTCAGTGCCAGGACCTTGTCATCGGACAGCGGACGGAGGAACGCACCGAACACGGCCAGGTTCGCTTGGGCTCCCGCGTGGGGTTGGACGTTCGCGTGCTCTGCCCCGAACAGCTGCTTCGTCCGCTCGATGGCCAGCGTCTCAGAAACGTCGACGAACTCGCACCCACCGTAATAGCGGTGACCCGGATATCCCTCCGCATACTTGTTGTTCATGGTGGAGGCCATGGCCGCCAACACTGCCGGACTCGCGTAGTTCTCCGAGGCGATCAGCCGGAGCGTCGTCCGTTCCCTGTGCAACTCGTCCGCGATCGCCGCCGCGACCTCGGGGTCGGTGCGTCGCAGCGCTTCCCAGTCGGCCACGAACCCGCCGCCGGTCACAGCTCGCCTCGTTCGATCATCGAGATCTCCTCCACCCTGCGCACGTGCCGTCCGCCCTCGAATGCGGTGGCCAGCCACAGCTCGAGGATCTCCCGGGCCAGCGTGGGGGCCACGATGCGGGCGCCCATCGACAGGACGTTCGCGTCGTTGTGCTGACGAGACAGCCGGGACGTGTACAGGTCGTTGCCCAGCGCCGCTCTGATGCCCTGCACCTTGTTCGCCACGATCTGTTCCCCCTGCCCCGAGCCCCCAAGCACGATCCCGCGGTCGGACGTTCCATCCGCGACCGCGCGGGCCACCTTCACGCAGAACAGGGGATAGTCCACCGGCTCCTCGGAGTCCGTTCCGAAGTCGGCCACCTCGTGTCCCAGCTCTTTCAGAGCCTGCTTCAGGTCCTCCTTGAGGGGGAACCCGGCGTGGTCTGAGCCGATGGCGATCCGCACGACCTCAGCCCACGCGCCTCGACGCGACGGGGTGGCCGTACAGGCCGCCGGCCAGTCGCTCGCACAGATCCCCCAACTCGGAAGCCACGGCCCGGTACGCCTGGAGCGAGAGGCCCAATGGATCCATGATGTCGTCCTCCCGCGGGGTGCCCGCCACATTGGCGCGACGCCGGTGGGCATCGGCCACCGCGTCCCGCAGCCTTCCGTCGGAACGCGCCGTGTCCGCCGGGCGCGAACCGACCGCCTCGACGAGGCGGACCACTTCCTTCAGCGTGAACGTCCTGGCGTCCGCATCCGGGACCAGGGCCTGAACGGCCTCTGCATGCTCGGCCGCCATCCCCACGATCAGGTCGGCGTCCTGGATGTCCTCGGGGCGCAGACGGTGGGCCGAATGAATCGAGATGTCCACGCCGAGCTCCGCAGCCGCCTCCACCGCTTCGGGCATCGCCGGTGCGCCGTCGCGGGCGATCGTGCCCGCGGAGGAGACTGGCGGTGCGCCGCCACCGATGCGCCGTTCGAGGGCCGAGCGCAGCAGCCCCTCCGCCATCGGTGAGCGGCAGATGTTCCCGGTGCACACGAGGAGGACCTGCGCCATGGGATCGTGCCGGAGTCTAGCATCGCCCTTCGGCCCGTCCGCCGCCGATCGCGCCACGCTCAGGATTCGAGGGCCGCCCGGAGGTCCTCATCATCGATCGACCCGGTTCGAAGCACGCGGAGCCGGTCGTCGGTGGCATCCACCACGGTCGAGGCGGTCCCCTCGAGCGGCTCGTCCTGGCAGAGGTACACGGCAACTCGCGCACCGAACGTGCGAGCGAGGCCGTCGCAGTCCGCAGGGGTGAGGTCGCCGCTCCGGTTGGCACTGGTGACTGCGAGCGGACCGGTGATCGCCAGCACCGCGAGCGCGAGCGGGTGGTGCGGGACCCGCACCCCGATGGTTCGCCCGTCGTTGCCAAGGTCCCAGCGACGGCTGGCCTCGGTCCGGGGAAGGACCAGGGTCAGCGGGCCGGGCCAGAACCTCGCCGCGAGCGACGCGGCCCGCTCGTCGAGCGCCGCGACCTCGCGAGCCGCGGCCGACGAGGGCACGAGCACGGCGATCGACAGGTCACGCGGCCGGCCCTTGGCGTCGAACAGCGCCGCGGTTGCCGCCGGATCGTCGGCCCTGGTCCCAATCCCGTACACCGTGTCGGTCGGGATGACGATGAGTTGCCCGTTCAGCGCGGCGGCCGCCGCATCAGCGACAGGGTCGCTCATCCGAACGTCCTTCGAAGCCGACAGCGGTCACGGCCGCCCGGTCCCACGCCGGCACCGCTCAGGGGCGTCGTCCGATGACGACCCGGTCGCGTCCGGCCAGGTCGGGCACGACCCGAACATGGTCATACGACCGCTCGAGGATCCCCGCAACGTCGGGACCTTGGGCCGCGCCGATCTCGACGGCCAGCCACCCCCCCCGGCGCAGCCACCCGATCGCCTCGGCGGCCAACCGCTCGTGAAGGCTGGTCCCACCGACGAGCGCGAGGCGAGGATCGGCTCGGACCTCGGCCGGCAGGTCCTCGTATTCGGCGGCGGTCACGTACGGGGGATTGCTCACCGCGAGGTCCACCCCGCCGCGGAGCTCGAGCGGCAGCGGCTCCAGCAGGTTGCCGCGGAGCACCGTGACATTCAGGCCGAGGCCCACCGCATTCTCCCGAGCGAGCTCGACGGCCTCGGGAGACAGGTCGGTGGCGAAGACAGCGGCATCTGGCCGCTCGTCCGCGATGGCCAAGGCTACGGCTCCCGTCCCCGTCCCCACGTCCACGACCACGGGGCCCGGTCGTCCCTCGAGGGACTCAAGGGCCACGTCGACCATTACCTCCGTCTCGGGCCGGGGGATGAACACCCCGGGGCGCACGGTCACCGTAATGCGCCGGAACGCCTGCTGGCCGGTGAGGTGTTGCAGCGGAGTCCCGGTGCACCGCTGGCAGAGCGCTCGGCCAAACGTCCGGGCCTCGGCGGTCGACATGCCCTCGCTCCGCGTGTACAGGCCAGCCCGATCGGTCGACAGGACCGCCATCATCAACGTTTCGGCGGACTCCCGGGGGCTGTCCACGCCGTGCCGCTCAAGGTAGGCCGTGGCCCTGGTCAGGACGTGGGACGGTCGCATCCGGTCACCCCTGACCGTCGCCGCCGAGCTGTTTCGCTCGGTCCGCCGCGAGGAGCGCGTCGACGAACTCGTCGATGTCCCCCTCCAGGACGTCGTGGAGCCGGTGCGTGGTGAGCTTGATCCGATGGTCGGTCACCCGGTTCTCGGGGAAGTTGTAGGTGCGGATCTTCTCGGCTCGCTCCCCCGTCCCCACCTGGGCCCGTCGTACCGCGGCCTCCTTCTGTTGGGCTTCCTCTTGGGCGCGGCGAAGGAGCCTGGCTCGCAGGTACCGCATGGCTTTCTCCCGGTTCTGGAGCTGGGATCGCTCCTCCTGGGTGGCGACGACGATGCCGGTCGGCACGTGGGTGATGCGAACGGCAGAGTCGGTGGTGTTCACCGATTGCCCGCCGGGCCCGGAGGAGCGGTACACGTCGATCTTCAGGTCCTCGGGCCGGATCTGCAGATCGACCTCCTCCGCAGCGGGGAGGACCGCCACCGTGGCCGTCGAGGTGTGGATGCGGCCGCCCGACTCGGTCACCGGCACGCGCTGGACCCTGTGAACCCCGGACTCGTTCTTCAGCCGTGAATGCGCGCCGTTCCCCTTGACCTCCAGGACGACCTCCTTGAACCCGCCGAGGTCCGAGGGCGAGGCCGACAGGACCTCGGTCTTCCATCCATGCCGCTCGGCGAAGTAGCGGTACATCTCGAACAGCTCGCCGGCCCATAGGGCCGCCTCCTCCCCCCCCGCGCCCGCCCTGATCTCGACGATCACGTCCCGCTCGTCGTTCGGGTCCCTAGGGATGAGCAACTCTTCCAGCCGCGCCTGGAGGGACACCGCTCGGTCCTCGGCGTTCTCGGCTTCCTGTCGAAAGTACGCGGCCATCTCCGGATCCTGCTCCGACGCTGCCATGGCCCCGGCCTCTTCGGCCTGGCGCCGGGCGTCCTTGTATTCGCGGTATGGGCCGACGATCTCCCCCAGCTCGGCCAGGTCCTTCCCCAGACGACGCAGCCGGTCGTGATCGGCGGTCACGTCGGGCGAGGCCATCTCCGCGGAGAGCCGGTCGTATCGCTGCTCGACCTCGGACAGGCGTGCTTCGAGATCCATGACTCGATTATCCGAAACGGGAGGGGGCGGGCGGGCGCCCGCCCCCTCGTTCAGTCGTCCTCGTCGTCCCAGCCGAGATCGAGGGGGGGGATCTCGGGGAACGTGAGGTCAACCGTCTCGGAAGACGTGAACAGTTCCTCGGCCTGCGGGTCATCGGGAGGTGGGCTTTGGTGTCCCGCCTCCTTCATCGTCGGCTCCGCCCATCCGGCCCACGTGTCGGCGATGGGGGGAGGCTGGTCGGGCTCGGCCGCATGGATCCTCTCAACATCGCCGCCAGCTTCACGGCGCTCGATGGCGTCTTCGAGCTCCTTGGCCACGCCGATCACGCGCTCTTGCATCGATGAAAGTTGCTGCACCAGCTCGTCGCGGCGGGTCGACAGGCCGGCGATGGTCCGATCGGCCCGCTCTCGGGCTCGTCGGAGGTGCCGCTCGGCCTCCGCGCGCGCTTCCTCCGCTCTGGTCTGCGCATCGAGCCGCACCCGGTCGGCCTCGGCTCGAGCCTCGCGCAGGATCCGATCCGACTCCTCGCCAGCTTCCCGTCGGATCCGGGCAGCCTCCTGATCGGCCGCTCGAAGCAGGTCGCTCACCCGGCGGGCCAACATCTCGTAGGGATCGCCCCGGGATGCCTGGGCATGCCGGGCCGACTCCACCTCCATCCGAGCTTCCTGGACCATCGCCGCCATGTCCTCCACTTGCATTGCGAGTTGTTCCAGGTAGTCTCGAACCTGATCCGGGTCGTAGCCGCGACGCGTGGTCACGAACTCTCGGCGACGGATGTGCTCCGGCGTCAGCAGGACGGGGAGATCGACCTCTGCCGGGGACATGAAGCCTCCTGATCGCTTCGAAACGGGGACCGTGGGGAAGACTCTAGGGCCGTGGGCCGCCGATTCAACGACCCGGCCCGATGTCTCGACGGCGCCTTCAGGCTCCCGTGGCCGGCAGTTCGGCCTCCCGACGCAGCACCTCGTGGAACGAGGCGATGGCCACTTCGATCTCCTCGCGGTCCGGGGGCCTGGTCGTGATCCTCTGGAGCCACAGCCCGGGAGCCATCACCGCCCGCATGATCGGTGAGCGCTCGTGCCGAGCGCCCAGCCGCAGTACCTCGAACGCGAGCCCGGCGATGACGGGGATGGCCAGGATGCGGGACCCGATCCGCCACCACAGACCGGGGTCGCCGAAGGCCGCGAACACCAGGATCGCGACCACCATGACGATCAGCAGGAAGTTCGTGCCGCACCGGGGGTGAAGCGTCGAGTACCGGTCGACGTTCCCCGGAACGAGTATCTCGTCGTGTTCGTGGGCCGCGATGGTCTTGTGCTCCGCTCCGTGGTACTCGAAGACCCGACGGATCTCCTTCGCCCGCCCGATCAACACGAGGTAGCCCAAGAACAGCGCCACCCGGAACATCCCCTCCAGGATGTTGACCAGGAAGCTCGAGTCGACGCGACGACCCACCCACCCGAAGGCGATCGCGGGGCCCACGACGAAGAGACCCACGAACAACGCGAGGGCCACGGCCATCGACAATGCCATCTGCCGGGACGAAAGGTGCACGTCCTCGGGCGATGACTCGTTTGCCGAGATGGACAGGGCCCTGACCCCGATGGCCAGCGCCTGGCCCAGGGCGATGATCCCCCGGAAGAACGGCTGGCGGAGGATCCGGAACCGTCGGGCGATGGAGTGGACATCGTGCGACTCGATGTGGATCGATCGATCCGGCCTGCGAACGGCCACGGCCCATACGTCGCGGCCGCGCATCATGACGCCCTCCATGACGGCCTGACCGCCATAGAAGTTGTGGGCAGCGGGACGATCGTTGCCCATCCGCGATGTGGCGATCAGGACTGCCGCGCGGACTGCTGCCCGTACCGGCGCTGGAACCGCTCCACACGGCCCCCGGTGTCGACCAGCTTCTGCTTGCCCGTGTAGAAGGGGTGGCAGTTCGAGCAGATCTCGACCCGAAGCTCCGGCTTGGTAGAGCGGGTGGTGAACGTGTTGCCACAGGAACAGTGCACCGTGGCCATGACGTATTCGGGGTGGATTCCCTGCTTCATCAGGTTCCTCGTCTCCTCAGATGGGTTCGGCCGGCAAGCTTACGACGCCGGCGCCTTTGCGATCTCCCTCAGGAACTGCTCGTTGGACTTGGTGGCGCGGATCTTGTCCACGAGGAGTTCGAGCGCGGCACCCGGCTCCAGCGCGTGGAGGACTCGGCGGAGCCGCCACACTAGGGCCAGCTCCTCCTGCGGCATCAGCAGCTCCTCCTTGCGCGTGCTGGAGGCCTCGACGTTGATGGCCGGGAAGATCCGCTTCTCGGCCAAGGCACGGTCCAATCGGATCTCCATGTTCCCGGTGCCCTTGAACTCCTCGAAGATGCCCTCGTCCATCCGGGATCCCGTCTCGACGAGCGCGCTGGCGATGATAGTGAGCGATCCGCCCTCCTCGATGTTGCGGGCAGCCCCGAAGAATCGCCGCGGCGGGTACAGTGCGGTCGAGTCGATCCCGCCCGACAGGATCTTTCCCGACGCCGGCGCGGCCAGGTTGTAGGCCCGGGCCAGCCGGGTGATGGAGTCCAGGATGATGGCCACGTCGCTGCCCATCTCGGAAAGGCGCTTGGCCCGCTCCAGGACGAGCTCGGTCACCTGGATGTGCTGATCCGGCGGCTTGTCGAACGTCGAGTAGCAGACCTCGGCGGCCTGGACCGTCCGCTGCCAGTCGGTGACCTCCTCGGGCCGCTCGTCCACGAGCAGCACGATCACGTGGGTCTCCGGATTGGATGTCAGGATGCCGTTCGCGATGTTCTTCAGCACGGTGGTCTTCCCGGCCTTGGGTGGCGAGACCACCATCCCCCGCTGACCCTTCCCGATCGGCGCGATCATGTCGATGATCCTCGCGGTCACGTCGGTCGGCGAGCTCTCCAGTCGGAAGCGCTCGTGGGGGAACAGCGGTGTGAGCTTCTCGAAGACCGGCCGCTGCTTGGCCGTCTCGGGATCGACCCCGTTCACGGTCTCGATCTGGAGCAGCGCGAAGTACTTCTCGCTGTCCTTGGGCTGGCGAACCTTGCCCGTGACCACGTCGCCCTTACGGAGCATGAATCTGCGGACCTGCGACAGCGAGACGTAGATGTCCTCGGGCCCCGGCAGGTAGCCGGACGTTCGGAGGAACCCGTAGCCCTCCGGCAGGATGTCCAGCAGACCGGTGGCCACTGGGGCGGCGGCGATCTCCTCCTCCCTGGCCTCGACCTCGCGCTGGCGCCGCTCTTCCCGGAACCTGCGCCGCTCCTCGCGAGACAACCGTCGCCGGCCACCATCCGGTCCGGGCCGTCCTTCCTGACCCGGCCGTCCTTCATACCCGGGCCTTCCTTCTTGACCCGGCCTCCCTGTCGGGCGTTCACCCGGCTCACGAACCTCACGTGGCTCCGTCCGGGTGGGCGCCGACGCGGACTCCCCGTTGTCGGAGGCCTTGGGCTGTTGCTCGGCGGGCGAGATCGGCGCCTCCGCAGATGCTTGCGCTTCCGCCGGCGTTTCCGCCGGGCGTTGCCCTTGCGGCGGGGCCTCGGCCGGCCGCGGCGGGGACGGGTCGGTTTGAGTCGGGGTGTGACCATCCCGGCCCGCGGCCAGGATCGCCTCGACCAGCTCCGCCTTCTTCAGTTTCTGATGCCCCCCGATTCCAAGGCCGGCGGCGATCGTGTGTAGCTCCGACGCAACCTTGCCCTCGAGGACGCTCCTTTCCATCGTTTCGGGTGCCAACTAGGCTCCTCCCTTCAGATCCCGCTGAAGGACTTGCCAGTCCTGGGTGAACTTCTGCAAGCCCACATCGGTCAGCGGATGTTTCACCAACTTGACGAACACGTCGTACGGCATGGTGGCGATGTCCGCACCGGCCATGGCCGACTCCACTACGTGCATCGGGTGGCGGAGCGACGCCGCGAGGACGTTCGTATCGTAGCCCTGGATGTCATAGATCTCGCAGATCTGCCGCAGGGCGTACATCCCGTCGGAGGCCACATCGTCGATCCGTCCCAGGAACGGCGAGACGATGTAGGCCCCGATCTCCGCGGCCAGGATGGCTTGCGCCGGAGAGAACACCAGGGTCACGTTGATCCTGATGCCGTCGGCGACCAACCGCTTGCCCGTCTCCAGACCATCGGCGGTCATGGGGACCTTCACCACCGCGTTCGGCCCCATCTGGGCCAGCCGCAAGCCCTCCTCGTACATCGGGCCCGCCTCCGGCTCGGTGGTCTCCAGGGACACGTCCCCCTCCACCTCGGCCAGGATCTCCTTCCACAGGGTCTCCGGGTTGTCGTTCTCTTTGCCCACGAGAGTGGGATTCGTCGTCACTCCGGATAGGACCCCCCACCGGTTGATCTCGCGGATCTCTTCCAGGTTCGCGGTATCAAGGAATAGCCTCATGTGCTCCTCCCCCTTCGAGGGCCGGGCGAACGCGCTGCCCATCACGCGGCGCGGCCACGGAGATGCGTTCGGTCACCTTCTCCATCACCAGCTCGATGACGGCCGCCAGGGCCTGATCGAAGTTGTAGTTGGGGATGACCGGCACGCCGTGGGACAGCGCCTGGCTCTTGATGTAGCGCTGGACCCGGCGGATCTTGTCGAATCCTTCCATGTACTTCGTGGCCGGACGCCCGGCGTGGTCTGCGGACCGTGCCAGGAAGTGGCTTCGATGCATCGCCTCGTCCTCCACGGTCACGATCACCGGCACGGCCATGACCCGGCCGGCCCGGGAATCCAGGTCGACGAACCCGGGCACCACGTGAGCGCCCTCGATGATCATGCTCATGCCCTCGACCGCGGCACGTTCGAGCAGGGCATCCACGCCGATCGACACCGCCGACACCTGCTCTCTGAACCCCACAACCACGGCGTCCTTGGTCGGTGGCTCCCGAAGGGCGTCGCCCGCCTCGAACGACGACATGTACAACGCCGGCATGAGCTCCCTGGAGAACACCCCGCGCATGACCTCGCGCACGGCATCCGTGGCCACCACCCGGACGATTCCCAGGCGCGTCGCGAGCTGCGTGGCGATGGTGGACTTGCCCACGCCGGTGGCCCCCCCGATCAGCACGATCAACGGGATGTCCAGGGCGTCGACCTCGCGCCACCGGATGTAGTTCTTCGCGTAGCGCTCACCGGCCAGGTCCTCGATCACCGAGACGGCCATCCGATCCAGCTCCTCACTGGTGACCGACGGCGAGCCAAGCTCACGGAGGCGCTCCTCGATGGCCTCGGCGACCTGATAGGACCGCCAGGGCGACAGTCCGGTCACCATCACCTGGGAGGCCATCAGACCCTTGGAGTAGGGAAGTCCGGTCTCCTTGTCGGAGATCAGGATGTGCTGGGTCTTGGTGTCCTTGGTCATCGCGCCTCGTGCCGCCTCACCGCGAGATCCATCGTCTCCGTGAGCAGGTTGGTGAGGTCGGTTTCGCCGTCGACCGCCAGGGGTCGGTTGTCCACGAAGACCACCTCGGCCCCTCGCTCCAGTGCCCGCTCGCAGGCCACGTCAACGGCTGCCGCTTTCAGCTCGGTGAGGAGCACCTCGTACGCCTCTGCCTTCTCCAGGTCCTCCATCAACCCCGACCGATCGGCCAGGCGGGCGCTCCAACCCACCACCGTGCATCCGAAGTCTGCCTGCAGCGACGCCACCTGCTTCGCTGCGACTGCCTTGGGTGCGGTGGTGGTGAAGAACGCCTCCTTGCCTCGCACGTCGCCCAGCGGAACCGGTTGGAGGTCCGTCACGACCACCCGGGCATCGCCGCGGATTCGCTGAACGTGGGATGTCAGAGCGAGGAGGTTTTCGGGCCCAGTGTCCGGGCTCCCGCCTATTGTAAGCATCACCAGGTCCGATAGCAACAGTCGGTACGGGCCCAGGTAGCCGCCCAGGTATTCCGGCGGCGTGGAAGCCGGGACGGCCAGGATCCCAGCGTCCCACGGGACGGGAGGAACGGCCGAACCGCTCCCTTCCAGAACGACCAGGCCCGCCCCCAGGCCCACCGCGAGGTCCGCCGCCTCTTGCACGTTCGAGGCGAACGGGGCCCCGGCCATCCCTCCACCCGCCCGCCTGGCGCCGATCGTCGTGACGCCAGACGTAACGGCATCCTCCAGGTAATCGGACGCGGCGTGTTCGCCTCGTCGGACCAGGTCGAGCAGCCGGTCAAGCGTGACTGTCCCGGCCGGAGCCACTTGCGGCTCCCGCGGACCCCCACGGCCCATGGCCACCACGACGGGGTTGCGGCCCGTGGCCGTGGCCACCCGAGCGACCTCGCCGCCGATCGCCGTCTTGCCCGTCCGCTTCCCCGTCCCGATCACGGCGACGGTTGGACGGGGCAAGGGCCGGCCGGAGACCGGTGGATCCAGACGGAAGTCCGGTCCGAGGTACGGGATCCCCCGCACCAGGGAAACGGCGGCGAGCTGCATCCGCTCCCGGTACCCCACCACTGGCTCGTCCGAGAGATCAAGCACCGCGTCCGGCCTCACGCTGTCGAGGGCATCGGCAAGCGCCGTCACGATGTCGGCTCGTGCGAGGAGCGTCGGGAGGCCGAGGTCGGGAAGCGCCGAGGGGTCCACCTTCTCGGTCCCGCCGAGGAACAGCGCGGCGAGGACCTCGTAGCCCCTACCCCGCGCGGCCTCGATCCCCCACCTCGTTACCGAGGGGTAGTGCTCGCCGTCCACGAGGACGAGGACCCTCACGACGATCCCTCCGAAGATCGAAGAGCGGCGCCTGCGCCTACTCCGTGAATGCCGTGGCCTGCTGAACCGGCGGCTCGAACTCCCGGT
>JBKPDU010000149.1:0-8020 GCA_046728055.1 Actinomycetota bacterium
TCTCCAGGCCGGCGGCGGCTCGCCCAGCTTCCGACATCGCACGCTCGGGGACGATCGCCTTCCCCTCCCCGGTGGCCGTGGCAACCAGGTCGCGGACCGCGAGCCGGTACGAGTCGGTGGAAACCATGGTCACGCCCTCCCGGCTGACCTCGATCAGCACGCCGGTCAGCACCGGGCGGGCCTCGTCCCTGGACGCCGCCCTGGCCACCTGGCTCACCGCCTCGGCGAACCTGGCCGCCTCCCCCTCAACCACGGTCCCCGACGGCGGCTGGATCGCCGGGAAGTCTTCCGCCGGCAGGAGCCGCAGCGCTCCCTCGTACGCGGCGCAGCGGATCCGGGCCTGGCTGTGGTCCGACTCGAACTCGACCGGTGCGTCGGACAGGCTCTTCACCGTGTCGGACAGCAGCCGAGCCGGGACGAGCGCCACGCCTTCTTCCTGGGCCTGGACCTCGACGATGAGCCGTGCCGAGACCTCGAGATCGGTGGTGGTCAGCGTCAACGTGCCGCTCGATCCCGCTTCCATCAGCACCCCCGTGAGCGCTGGGATGCCCGGACGCGACGAGACCCCGCGCTGGACCGTCTGGAGACCTTCGGACAACAGATCGCGGTCGCACCGGAACTTCACCTGTCCACCCCCTCGCTGCTTCTATGAAGTCGTTCTTTCTTCTCTAGTAGTAGTAGGTCCTGGGGAAAAGTGGATGTGGCGCCCATTCCCCAAGCGTAGCGCGGGGGCCCGACATGTGGAGGCGCTGTGGAGAACGGTGGATGGCTGTTGGCCTTGGGAACGTGCCGCACAGCGACTCCCCCCGTTTCCCCCGGCCGAGTCACAGCGATCTCGTCCGGTTCCTGATGATCCGAGAGAGGTCCTGGACCTGCCGATAAACGGGCTCGCGGTCCCGCATGTTCTTGTCGATCTTGTTGATCCCGTGCAGGGCGGTCGTGTGGTCTCGGTCGAACAGCTCCCCGATCTTCGGCAGGGTCATGCCTGTGGTCTCCCGGATCAGGTACATGGCCACGTGGCGGGCGTTCGTCAGCGGGCGGGAACGACTCTTGGAGATCAGGTCGTCCACCGACAGGCCGTAGTACTTGGCCGTCTCGTCCAGGATCACCTGGGGAGGGATCTCCGCCTCGGCCTGCGGCAACAGGTCCTCGAGGGCGTGCTCCACGAGGTCCTGCGAGATGGGCTGGCCGGTGAGGTCGCTCCAAGCGACCACGCGGACCAGCGCCCCCTCGAGCTCTCGGATGTTCTGGTCGAACTTGGATGCGACGAACTCGATCACGTCCTCGGGGACGTGAACCGACTCGCGTTGCGCCTTGAGCTGGAGGATGGCGATCCTGGTCTCCAGGTCCGGCGGCTGGACGTCCACGCACAACCCCAGGCGGAACCGGCTCTGGAGGCGTTCCTCCATGCCCAGCTCCTGGGGCGGGCGGTCGGAGGCGATCACGATCTGCCGCTCCTTCTCGTGCAGCGCGTTGAACGTGTGGAAGAACTCGGTCTGGGTCTCCTCCCGCTTGGCCAGGAATTGGATGTCGTCGACGAGCAGGACGTCGATGTCGCGGTACCGCAAGGCGAACTGGTAGCCCTGGCGCTCCCGGACCGCCTTGATGAACTCGGCCATGAAGCTTTCCGAGGTGACGTACTTGATTCGCAGCCTGGGAGCCAAGCGGTGCATGTGGTGCGCGATGGCCACGAGCAGGTGCGTCTTGCCCAGGCCCACCCCCCCGTAGATGAACAGCGGGTTGTAGGCCTTGGATGGCGGAGCCTCGGCCACGGCCATCGCCGCGGCGTGGGCGAACCGGTTGCTCGGGCCGGCCACGAACGTGTCGAACGTGAAGTTGGGGAACGGCAGTGCCCGCGCGCCGCGCTCGAGCTCGGGATCTCTCTGACGCTCAGGCTGGGGCGCAGGAGCCGGCGCCTGGGTCTGAACCTGGGGGTGCAACCCCCGCTCGGTCTGTCGTTCCGCTCCGAGTCGGACGCGGACCGGCTGGCCCACGAAGTCGGTCGCGGCGCCTTGGATCAGCTCCAGGTAGTGCTTGGCCAGCCAGTCCCGAACGTAGTCGGATGGGGCGGTCACCTCCAGCACGCCGTCATGGAGGCTCGTCGCGCGGACCCCGACGAACCACATGGAGAACGAGCTCTCGGGCAACTGATCCCGCGCTCGCTCGATGACGCGCGCCCAGGTTCTCTCTGCGGCTTGCTCGAACGAAGCTACTGCCATCCCTAATCCACAGGGCCTTTCCCCAACTGTGGAAACCGTGGGGGAAGCCGGGCGGTTCGCGTCGAAACCCGGCGAGGCGACCGCTGTGAAGCGCCGCGGAATATAGCACCGGACTTTCCGCCGGGCCCGTTCGACGGAGGCTTTTGACGCACTTTCTCGGCGCGGGACTCTTTCGTTCTCTGGTGAGCGGGTCGCGTATACTTCGCCAGCGCACCGCTCGCGCGCTCCACCGAACAGGATCGAGTCGATGTCCAAGCGAACCTTCCAGCCGAACAACCGCCGCCGCAAGAAGACCCACGGATTCCGGCTCCGCATGCGCAGTCGAGCCGGGCGAGCGATCCTTTCCAGACGCAGAGCCAAGGGCCGGTCCCGGCTCTCGGCGTAGGCCCAGGCCACGCGCGACCCCGCTCTCGGCAGCCTGCTGTCCTCGGGCAAACCGTCGAAGGGAGCCCGGATGGTAGTGTTGGTCGCGCCCGGATCGGGAGCGACGGCGTTCGTGGTTGGCCGGCGACTCGGTGGGGCGGTCCCCCGGAACCGGGCCCGCCGCGTTCTGAAGGCCGCCTGGCGAGAGGTGGCGCCGCGGGTTCGAGAGGGATACGACATCGCGTTCGTGGCCAGGGGAGCTATCCGCGGGAGCAAGACACAGGACCTGGTGGCCGAGATGGAGGAGTTGCTGACTCGCGCGGGCGTGATGGAGGAGTGAGGACCCTCCGCCGGCTCCTGTGGATGGCGGGGACACCCGTTCGGTGGGCCATGGTGGCCTTGATCCGCCTGTACCAGCTGACACTGTCGGGGTGGCTGGGGGGGCAATGCCGCTTCTACCCTTCCTGCTCCCACTATGCGAGGGAGGCCATCCAGGTGCACGGGGCGTGGAGAGGTTCGGCCCTGGCGATGTGGCGGATCCTCAGATGCGGGCCGTTCACCGAGGGAGGGTTCGACCCGGTGCCGGCAAGACGCGGCGGTGCGTATGACAGCATCATACAGGCGGGCCGGCGGACCGATCGCGCCGGTGAGGTGGATCGGTGATCAGCGCGGTCCCCTGGTCCCCCTATTTCCAGGCGCTCCTGGACGGTCTGGGATGGGTGCTTGCCAGGATCTACGACCTGATCCCCAATTACGGGTTGACCATCATCGTGCTCACGGTGCTGATCCGACTGGTGCTGCTGCCGCTGGGAATCAAGCAGATCCGTTCGATGCAGCACATGCAGTTGGTCCAGCCCAAGATCAAGGCGCTGCAACAGAAGTACAAGGGCAACAAGCAGAAGCAGCAGGAAGAGGTGATGAAGCTCTACCGGGAGTACGGGGTGAACCCGTTCTCCGGCTGCTGGCCGGTGCTGCTGCAGTTCCCCATCCTGATCGCGATGTACTCCGTCCTGAGATTCCCCCAGCACCCCATCCACGTCCCTGAGGGCACCGAGCTGTATCAGGTGGTGACCGCGCAGATCCCCCCGGTCTCGTCTCCCCAGGAGATCCCGGAAACATCGCAGCCCAGCGAGGGCACGGATTTCTTGGGCATGAACCTGCTTTGCACGGCATCCCAAGCGGGGAATCCAAATGCCCTCGTGGGCGATCGGATCTCTGTAAACGGAGAGACGGTCGCCGTGGAGTACCCGGTCGACTGTGGAAGTGGGTGGCTGACCAGGATCCCCTACTACGTGTTCGTTGTGTTCATGTTCGGGACGACGTACTTCCAACAGCGGCAGATGCAGAAGGCCAGCCCACCCGGGGCTTCTTCGTCGCAGCAGCAGGCGCTCCTCCGGATCATGCCGATCATGTTTGGCGTCTTCGGGTTCTTCTTCCCGGCGGGACTGGTGGTGTACTGGACGACCTCGAACCTGTGGCAGATCGGCCAGCAGTACTTCATGCTCAGAAACCGACCCTCGGCCGAGGACCTGATGGCCCGAGCCGACGGCAAGAAGGGCAGGAAGGGCTTCATGGCGTCCCTCATGGATCGGGTCACTGCGGAGCGCCAGCGCAGCGAAGGGCCGACGGGGGAGTCCGGTGGCGGGTCCAAGCCTGGATCGGGAACCCGCCCCACTCCACCTCCGAGGAAGCCCGGGTCGGGAGGCAGCAGTGGAAGAGGTCGAAAGAAGCGCCCCAAGCGTTGAGGAGGCGATCGAGGCCGCCTTGGCGGAGCTCGGCGCCACCGAGCAGGAGGTGACCGTGCAGATCCTCCAGGAAGCTCGGGCAGGGTTCGTGGGAGTGGGATCCCAGGAGGCGGTGGTGCGGGTTCGGCTCCATGCGCACCGGGAGGAAGCCTCACGGGAGGAAGCCTCAGAGGAGGATCTGGAGGAGCAGGCTGAGGTCGCAAGCGAGTTCTTGGAGGGCCTGCTCGAAAGAATCGGGTTGACTGCCGAGGTGGAGCCGCAGATGGCCGACGGGACGATGTACCTGAACGTGGTCGGTGGGATAGCCCAGGACGAAGACGACGAGGACATGGGGCTGTTGATCGGCCGGCATGGGCAGACGCTGGAAGCGCTACAAGAGTTGACCAGGGTAGTGGTGGGCCACAAGACGGGTCTCCGATGCCGAGTCATCGTCGATGTGGAGGACTACAAGAAGCGGCGTCGGGCCAGGCTGGCCTCCAGGGCCACGGAGATCGCCAGGCGCGTGGCCCGGACCGGTCGAGAGGAGATCCTGGATCCCATGAATGCCTATGAGCGCAAGGTGGTGCACGATGCCGTGGCCGAGGTCTCCGGGGTCGAGAGCTCCAGTCGCGGTGAAGATCCGGATCGGAGGGTGGTGATCAGGCCCCGGCGCTGAGACGCCGGACCTAAGGGTCGCGTTTCACGTGAAACATAAGGAGGGACGTGTTGCCGAGGACCCTTCCCCGCTAATCGAGTCCGCGGGTGGATTGGGAATCGATCTCGATGGGAATCAGGCCCAGGCCCTCCTGTCGTTCGAGCGCATGCTCATCGAGCGGGCGATCCCCCTGGGCATGGTGGCATCCGGGGACCGAACCGCGATCAGGGAGCGCCACGTCCTCGACTCGCTGCGGGCGGTCCTCGCGGTAGAACCTTCGGACGTGGACTCATTCGACCTGGGCTCAGGTGCTGGACTCCCGGGTATCGTGGTCTCCATTGCCCGGCCCTCCTTGCATGTCGGCCTCGTGGAATCCAGGAGAAGGAGGGCCGCCTTCCTCGAGTTCGCCGTGGAACGGCTGAAGCTGCCCAATGCCGCGGTCCTGGCCTCTCCGGCGGACCGGGTCGAGGCCGTGGTGGACGTCTGTTTCGCTCGAGCGCTCTCGGGCCTCACCGGGGCCTGGGAGCTCGCACGGCCACTCCTCCGACCTGGTGGACGGCTCGTGTATTTCGGTGGCCGAGGCTTCCTGGAACCCGATCAGCTGCCCCCGGAGGCCTCCTCGATCGGCCAACTCCGGACGCCCGCACTTGCAACGTCCGGACCGCTCGTTATCATGACCCGGCAGTGATCGCACGCGGCACCGCATCGTCCGGCGGATGAGAGCGCATGGACGAAGGTGCAGCCACCTTCACGAACTCTTTTCAGGAGCCATGAACTGTTCTCCGGGAGACGTGTCGAGAGCGTGATTCCACCCTCGAGTCCAGCCGAGGCGCTGAAGCCCGGCCATCGCACCAGGGTCATCGCCGTGGCCAATCAGAAGGGTGGCGTGGGCAAGAGCACCACGGCCGTCAGCCTTGGCGCTGCCTTGGCCGAGATGGGCCGCCGGGTGCTGGTCGTCGACCTCGATCCCCAGGGCAATGCCTCCACCGGTCTGGGCATCCGCCATGACGCCCGGCGGGTGACCGTCTACGACGTGTTGGCCAACGACGCACCGATCAAGGAGGCGGTGGTCCAGACGCCCGTCCCGAACCTGTTCGGGGTGCCGTCGACCATCGATCTGGCCGGAGCCGAGATCGAGATGGTCAGCCAATTCTCCAGGGAGATGAGACTGCGACGGGCCATGGAACCGCTCCGCGAGACCGGCTTCGACTTCGTCTTCCTGGACTGCCCGCCCTCGCTTGGCCTGCTTACGGTGAACGCCATGGCGGCGGCCCAGGAGTTGATCGTCCCCATCCAGTGCGAGTATTACGCGCTCGAGGGCCTGGGCCAGCTGATCAAGAACGTCCGGCTCGTACAGCAGAATGTGAATCCGGCACTGCGATTGAGCGGGATCGTGATGACCATGTTCGACCCGCGCACGAAGCTGTCGGAGCAGGTGGTCGAGGAGGTCAGGAGATACTTCGGAGATCGTGTGTATGACACCATCATACCGAGGACGGTTCGGTTGTCCGAGGCCCCCGGATTCGGCCAGCCGATCACCGTCTATGACCCCCGCTCCATCGGAGCCAGGCGTTACCGAGAGCTCGCAGGAGAGCTGGTTCACAGGGAGCCCGCCGACGAGCCGGTCCCGGTGATGGACAATCTGCCCTCGGTGATCATGCCTCCCCTCGAGCCGGTCCCCATGACGGCCCCGCGGCCCCTTCGCCCAGAGCGCAGGTCGAGCGATCCATCGGGGGTGGGGGAGGACGAGAGTATCGGCGGGGAGGGCCCCGACGAGGCCCCAGCGGAGCCGGAGCTGCCGGAGGAGGAGGACGCTGGCCAGCCGAGCGTGGACGAAGGCCTGGTCGACGGTGGTATCGGACAGAGGTCAGGCCCGGAGGAACCTCTCGAGCACGTCGGGGTACCGGTCGCCGCAACTGAAGACGAAGGTCGAGCTTCGAGTGGGGACGAGACTCATCCTGAACAACCTCGACTACAGGTCGAGCCGAGTCAGACGGCCGAGGGAGCCCGCGACGGGGAACCGACCGAGCCACCGAGGCCCGACCTGCCGGCGGCGCTCCAGCAACCACCTGAGGAGTTGACGCTCGAGCAACGGCTCGAACGGGCACGTGCTGCACGTCAGGGCCGGCAGCGGGACGAGGAGCCCTCCCACGAGGGGGCCGACGAGGCGCCCTCCTCCGAGGGGGCTGAGGAGCAGAAGCGTCGATGGAGCCTGTTTCGAAAGGGAGGCAGGGGATGAAGCGAGGAGGGCTTGGGCGAGGGTTGTCGGCGCTGATCCCGGGCGCTGTGGAGGAGGGTACGGGGCTGCTGGAGATCCCCGTGGAGGCCATCGCCCCCAACCCTCGCCAGCCCAGGACCACGTTCCAGGACGAATCGCTGGACGCCCTGGCCGTCTCCATCAAGGAGGTGGGGGTCCTCCAGCCGATCGTCGTACGACGCGGTGACACGGGGTTCGAGCTGATCGCCGGGGAGCGGCGACTTCGGGCTGCCAAGGCCGCGGGGTTGGCCACCATCCCGGCGGTCGTCCGGGAGAGCGACGACACCGAGTCCCTCCGGGAAGCGCTGATCGAGAACATCCACCGGGAGGACCTGAACCCCATCGAGTTGGCCGAGGCGTTCCGTGAGCTGCTCGAGGAGCTCGAGCTCAAGCAGGAGACCCTGGCCGAGCGCCTCGGCGTGTCCCGCTCGCACGTGGCCAACACCGTCCGGTTGCTGGGGCTTCCGGCGGACGTCCAGCAGCTCCTGGCGCAGGGGAGGATCCAGGCGGGCCATGGCCGGGCCCTCCTGGCCCTGGGGGACGGAGAGGCCCAGCGGTCCCTGGCACTCCGGGCCGCCGCCGAAGACCTCTCGGTTCGCGAGGTGGAAGAGGTCGTGCGCAGATACGTCGACCAGCCGCCCCCGGAGACCACGGCGGCCCCAGTGGCGCCGCGCCCCGAGACGATCTCACTGGCGGAAGTGGAGGAGATCCTGTCCGAGCAGCTGGCGACGCGAGTGTCGATCCAGATGGGCAGGAAGCGGGGGCGGATCGCCATCGAGTTCGGCTCGGCCGACGACCTCGA
>JBKPDU010000150.1:0-6686 GCA_046728055.1 Actinomycetota bacterium
GACTTTTGTCGGCGCCTCAGCTCTGAGCGTTAGGAACAGGCGCTCACCGATCTTGGCTCCGTCGAGCACGGCGGTAGGCTTCATCGGTGGTGGCCACCTGGGCTGAGTTCGCGAACGCCGAGCCGGATCTGGCCGCCTTCGGTCGGGAGCGGATGGAGGGTCGGATCCTGTACCAGGCGACGCTCCGGCTCGACGGCGGACCGCGCGTGCACCCGGTCTCTCCCTGGCTCGGCGGGGCTGCTGTGCGTCTCGTTCCGCGACACGAGCCCGAAGATGCGCGAGGTGGCGCGCCACGCGCGCTACGCGTTGCACACCGCGCAGCCGTGGGAGGACCAGGCTGGCCAACACGGCGAGTTCATGGTGCGCGGACGGCTCGAACAGACCTCCGCGTCGCACCCGGCGGTGACGGCGCGCCCCGGCCAGACGCCCTACGGGCTCGTCCACTACGCGTGCTCGATCGAGGAGGCGGTGGCGACGGAGTACTCGGCCGACGAGATGCCCGTCTATCGACGGTGGAAGACGGTGGAAGCCGTCCTCAGCCGACACCACCGGGGGTTGAAGGGGACGGGCCACAGCCGCCACCGGCGGCCTGTCGGGCTCCAGAATCGGGTGTCGGGTGCCAAAGACCTCGACATGATCATGCCCGCAGCCCTGTGGTACTCGTGGATGAGTTGTTCATGACCCGGCGGGTCGCCCTGGGCGGGAAAAATGGGGCGACGTCGGGCTGACGTCGTGGCGGCCTGGCGCTGCGCGCCCGTGGATCGTTGGCGTCCGACGACCTATCCCGCCCTCGAAGCCCTGTGGAGGGTGAGGGTGCCCGATACCCCTTTCAGCTCGACGGGCCCGATCTCCGCGAATATCACCGGCGTTCCGTTGGCCGCGTCAACGACCTCCTGGCTCACCACGACCTCACCGGGCCTGGCGTACTCCGCGATCCTGGCCGAGATGTTCACGGTGCGGCCGAAGTAGTCCCCCTCCTGGAACACCACCGGTCCGGCATGCATCCCCACGTGGGCGGGTGGAAGTCCTTCCGTCGCCACCCCCTCCACCATCTGGAGCGCGGCAAGCACGCCGAGCCCGGGGTCCGGGAAGTAGAACATCACGCCGTCGCCCAGCCACTTCACCGGCTCCCCCTTGTGCTCCTGGGAGGATCTCCGGACGAGGGCGCTCAGTCGCTCCGCCACCTGGGCGGCAGCCTCGTCTCCCCGTTCCTCGGTCAGCCGGGTGTACCCGGTGATGTCGAGGAAGCACATCGCCGGGGGACGATGCAACCGGCTGAGCCGGCCGGTCCGTTCAAGGGCACCCTCGACGAATTCCTCGAGGGCACCCTTCCAGGCGTGTTCCTGCTGGCCGCGGTAAGCGGCCAGGAGCGCCTGTTCCATGAGGGGGGTCAGCCGGGACCCGAACTCGGCCTGGGCCTCCAGCATCTCGGCCTCCGACATCCCTTGGTCGAGGAAGTGTCCCATCACCCCGGTCCGGTACTCGGCCGTCTCCGTCTCCGTGATCCTCCGCAGGCTGTCGGCGCAGACCCGGAGCCACCGGCCGATCACGATGGGCCGCAACCCGGTCGAAAGTTGGAGCTCGATGGCCGGCACGACGGCCAGCTCGTCCTCCCGGACGTGGTCCTCCGGCTGCGGCTCCGCGAAGCCGACCGCCTCGCGGACCACCTTCAGGAGGTCCATGGGGATGCCGGTCCTGTCGCTCAGCTCCTGGAACGTGGTGCCGCTGAGCTCCGCGAACCGGTCGAACGCGCTCGCATCCAGGAATGAGAACGAGATCGTCCCGTCACCGACGGCGGCGGCCATTCCATCGAGCGGCACGCCGGCCGCCTCCAGGCTGTGCACCCAACGCGCCCTGCGTACATCACCCTGGGAGAAGGCATCTTCTGTGCGAGGCTTCAGGATCCCCAGCTCGACCAGCCGGTCGACGTAACCGACGCTGACTCCGGCCCTCCCGGCCACCTCCTGGCGCGAGTATCCGTCCACGCAGGCCGATCGTAGCCCTCTCGGCTGCTCAAGCGTTTCGGAGTCATCGGCTTGAGTTCATTGTCGCGTCGTCGTGTGCCGACGAAGACCAGGGGACACGACCGCTGGTAGCGGAGGCGGACGAGTCGAACCGCCTGCGAGCTCGTCGCCCGCACGCCGGTTTTGAGGTTCGGGGACGGTTACCTGGTGCCGTCTGGCTGCCGAGTCCAGGTCAACCACGACCTTCCTGTTCTCCGGTGCCGTCCTGTGTTGCCTGGTGGCTTCGGCGCTCGGGCCGCTGGCGCGTTGGCAATCCGTTGGCACGGGACGCCGTCGAGGCTTCCGGCGCCTCCGCCGCGGACACGAAAGTGCTGGTCAGGAGGGTGGGGCGGGGAGGACTTGAACCTCCGACCGACGGATTATGAGTCCGCTGCTCTGACCGACTGAGCTACCGCCCCTGAGTGAAATGTATCGCGCCCCACTGGTAGGAGCCCCAAGGCCGCTCCCGATCCGCTCCGCCGGAAGGAGATCCGCGACACACGTCTTGCCAACGTCGTCGGTGAGCGCCGTGTACCCCAGAAGAGCTAGTCCTCCACGTTGAACTCTGGATTCCAGGCGACTTCCCAGAGGTGATCGTCTGGGTCCTGGAAGTACCCGGCGTACCCACCCCAGAAGGTCTCGCCAGCGGGCTTGACGATCGTCGCGCCCGCAGCCTCGGCCTGCTTCATGACCACGTCGACCGCCTCCCTGCTACCGACGTTGTGGCCGATGGTGAACTCGGTCGAGCTGCGAGGCGTCTCTGGGATCCCCGTGTCGTGTGAGATGGACCGTCGCGGCCACACCGCGAGCCGCATCCCAGCCTGCAGATCGAAGAACGCGACGGCGCCGTGCTCGAACTCCGTTCCGACGATCCCTTCCGTCGGCAAATCGAGACCGTCTCGGTAGAAGCGCACCGACGCCTCCAGGTCATCGACACCAAGTGTGAGGAGCGTGATCCGCGGCTTCAACTTCCTCCCCTTTCCGAGTCTCCCTGCTCACGAACCGTGGCTCCTCGAATGACGATCATCGTGAATACGGCAAGCGCCAGTACCCCCAGGGCGCTGATGGCCGCGGAGATGTGGACGCCACTGACGAACGCACCGTTCGCCGCATCGAGCAGAGGCCCTCCCAGCTCGCTCGGAAGCCGGCCGGCGACGTCGACGGCGCCACCGAGCGTGTCCCTGGCGACGGCGGCCTGCTCTGGCGCGATCGCGGCCGGGATCCCATCGAGCACGCCGCCGCGATAGATCGCGAGGCCGATGCTGCCGAAGACCGCGATCCCCATTGCACCGCCGAGCTCGGCGCCCGTCTCCGAGATCCCAGCGGCAGCGCCCGCCCGCTCGGGTGGCGCCGAGCCGATGATCAGATCGTTCGTCAGGGTGAAGACCGGGGCGGTGCCGAGCGAGAAGGCCACCGATCCGAGCAGGATCATCCCGAACCCGGACGTCGGGTCGAGCTGCGTGAAGAGAGCGAACCCGGCAGCGGCCAGCACCAGTCCGGCGGCCATCACGGTCGTCGGAGCGAACGTCTGGGCCAGTCTCGGCGTCACCTGCGATCCGACGACGAACCCGAGCGCCCACGGGAGCGTCCACAGCCCCGCCTCGAGCGGCGACAGACCGAGCACGAGCTGCAGGTATTGCGGGAGGAAGAGGAAGCCCCCGAACACCGTGAGCAGGCCGAGCGAGTACAGGGCCAGCGACGACGTGAACGCGGGGACCCGGAACAGGCGGAGGTCGATCAGGGGGTCGTCGAGCCCTCTCTGGCGCCGAACGAAAGCGCCCCCGACAGCCAGCCCGCCCACGATCGCCAGAACCGGCAACCAGCCCACCCCGCTCTGCGCGAACTGCTTGAGGCCGTAGATCAGGGCCAGGATGGCGGCCAGCGACATCGCGGCGCTCGGGATGTCGAGCCGTCCCGCCTCCGGGTCCCGGTACTCGGGCAGGAGCTTCGGACCCACGATCAGCAGGAGGGCCATGACCGGCACGTTCACCAGGAACGCCGCCCCCCACCAGAAGAACTCGAGAACGAGTCCGCCGAGCAGCGGACCGACCGCGGCTCCGACCGAGAAACTCGCGATCCACACGGCGATGGCGGTCGTTCGTTGCCGAGGGTCGAGGAACATGTTGCGGATCAGCGAGAGGGTCGACGGAGCGATCGTCGCCCCAGCGATCCCGAGCAGCGCTCGGGTGGCGATCAGCATCTCAGCACTCGACGAGAAGGCGGCGAGCACCGAGGCCACGCCGAAGGCGGCGGCCCCGATGAGTAGGAGCCGGCGACGGCCGATGCGGTCCCCGAGCGTGCCCATGGTGATCAGCGAGCCGGCCACGACGAACCCGTAAATGTCGATGATCCACAGCAGCTGGGTGCTGCTGGGCTGCAGGTCCCTGCTGATCTCCGGGATCGCCAGGTGCAGGATCGTCAGATCCATCACGTAGAGCATGCACGCCAGTGCGATCGCGCCCAGGCCGATCCACTCGCGGCGGGTCGCCCTCGTGTGAGTCTCGACCACCGTGTCCATGCCGTTTCGAAACATGTTCGCGCTCGGTCAGATTCCCGTCTGCGCGCGATTCTTCTTCCGCGAAGCGACCACGCGCTCGAGCGCGTCGAGGATGCTCGGCCATCCTCCCTCGATACCGTCCCGATCCTCCTCGCGATCGAACCCGCTCTGTCGCATGGTCATCAGCGTCTTGTCGCCAGCGTCCTCGAAGGTCACCATCACCTTCGTGCTGATGACGGGCCCGTCGTCGCTCATGACCATGGTCGAGTCGAAGACCAGGCGACGCGGCCGCTCGACTTCGGTGAAGACGTTCGTCTCCCGGTACGGCTCCTTTCCCGCGGTCCCGAACGCGATGGTCCAGGTTCCGCCCACCCGCAGGTCGAGCTCGGACTCCACGACCCAGTTCGGATCGGTCGGATCGTCGTACAGCTTCGCCTGCGCCTTCGGATCCAGGAACGCGTCGAAGACCGCGCTCGCGGGCCCGTCGATCAGCCGCTCGATCATCAGGTCATACGTCATCTCGAGCCTTCCTTCCGTTTGTCGATCAGCTCCTCGAGCCGATCGAGGCGCCGCTCCCATTGCCCTCGGTACCAGTCGATCCACCGGGTCACCTCGTCGAGCTTCGCCGGCCCCAGCCGGCACTCGCGCGTTCGACCCTTCTTCTGCGATGTCACGAGGTTCGCCTGCTCGAGGATCCGCACGTGCTTCAGCGTGCCCGGCAGCGAGATGCGTGCCGGCTCGGCGAGCTCGCTGATCGTGGCGGGGCCGATCGCCAGCCGCTCGAGAATGCCCCGGCGCGTCGGATCCGACAGCGCCACGAATGTACGATCCAGAGAGGGAGACTTAACCATGGGGTTCAGTATATGCGGCACCCTGCGAGTTCGCTGGCGAGACCGCTGCGGCCATGCTTCGGGTCCTGCTGAAGGTCACCGACAAGGGCGGTTACGACTGGTCGAATGCGGCTCCTGCGACGCAGGCTGGCAGGTTGCGCACTACGCCGAGAGGGTCGGTTGAGGACGAACCCGCCGCCGCGCTGCGGCACTGGGCGATCGGCCTTCGGTGATCGAGTGCCGCCGATGTGCCGCCACTGACCGCCGCCGCGGCGCCGCTGGTGGAAGGCGGTTGAGAGGCGCCTCGCTTAGTGAACGACACAGATCGGAGGCGTAGGCCGCTGAGGTTTGACAGCCCTTCGTATCTGGGAGGACACTCGGCGGGAACCGAAGCGCGAGAGGAGGCATGTCGTGGTTGCCGCCGCCGCCCGGCGCCTTGTGGATGAGCTCGTCGTCCGTTCGCTAGGGTCGGATGACCTTCCACTCCGACCGAGAGGAGTTCGCCATGGCGTCCATATCGGAGCGGGAGAGCAGGGAGATCGAGGCGGCAAACGCCTCCGGCACCACTCCGGTCGTCTTCATCCACGGCCTCTGGCTGCTGCCGAGCAGCTGGGCCAATTGGGCGGGCTTCTTCAAGCAGGCCGGTTACGCGCCGCTGACGCCGGACTGGCCAGACGATCCGGAAACGGTTGAAGAGGCGCGGGCGAACCCGGACGTCCTCGCCAAGAAGACGCTGAAGCAGGTTGCCGATCACACGGCCGACGTGATCGGCAAGCTCGAGGAGAAGCCCGCCGTGATGGGGCACTCGACCGGCGGATTGTTCGCCCAGATGCTCGCCGGCCGTGGGCTCTCGGCAGCCACGGTTGCCATCGACCCGGGCGTATTTCGCGGTGTCCTGCCGCTGCCCCTCTCCACGCTCAGGGCGACTGGACCTTTCCTGTTGAACCCCCGGTATCGAGGCCGCGCGATCACGCTCACCTTCGACCAGTTCAAATACGGGTGGACGAACGCCCTCGATGAGGACGAGGCGAAACGCCTTTACGACACCTACCACGTGGCCGGGTCTGGGATCGCCCTGGCCCAGATGGCCGACGCCAACCTCAACCCCTGGACCGAGTCGAAGGTCGACACGAAGAACCCCGATCGGGGCCCGCTGCTGATCCTCGACGGGGAGAAAGACCACACGGTTCCCTGGGCCATCGCCAACGCCTCGTACAAGCGGCAGAAGCGCAACCCGAGCGTCACCGAGATCAAGAAGATGCCCAACCGCGGCCACTCGCTGACCATCGACCCCGGCTGGCAGGAGGTCGCGCAGACCGCGCTCGACTTCGTCAAGCGGTTCGTCCCGGCCAAGCC
>JBKPDU010000151.1:0-13768 GCA_046728055.1 Actinomycetota bacterium
CCACCCGGACTGTGGATCGGCGACCGGTCGTTCCTCGGGGCGCGCACGGCCCATTGAGGCAACTCGGTCGATGATCTCGGCTCAGTGACAACCAGTGATGCCCTCGAGGATCGTCAGAGACGGCTTAGGGCGAGCCGATACCTACCCCTCGAGAACCACGAGCTCAGCTGGAAGTAATAGACGCCCGAGCGTCGTGCCTTGAACACGATCGTCTCGTCCTTGCCCTTGCCTCTGGTACTGGAGCGCTGGAGCCAACGGCAGGGACCGATCCAGTTGCACGTGGCTTCGACCTGCCAGATGTCCACGGTGCCGGGCTTCCACACCCACAGGTCGAAGTCCTTGCCGGTCGGCACGTTGAGGAATGCCCGGTAGGTCGCCCCTCTTCGGAGCCGGGCCTTGAAAACATCGTTCACGTTCCTCGGGAAGGAAAGGCGACCACGAACGGTGCCCGATATCGACCTCGCTCGGGCCACACTGCTGACGCTGGTGGGAACCCCCGGGGCTGCCGTGAGGGCTCGAATGGCATTCGCTCGGCCGCTGGTGAACGTCCAGCCACCGGCCAGATCAGCCGGATGATCGACCGAATTCACGACGGCGTTCCTCAGCTGCAGCACCGAGTACTCAGGGTGGATCGACCGCACCAGTCCGGCGATGCCTGCGACATGGGGCGCCGCCATGGACGTTCCATCAGCGACGGCGAACAACCCACCGAGCGCAGTGCTCACGACATCCACTCCAGGAGCTGCCAGGTCCACCGAGTCGTGTCCGAGATTGGTGAACCTGCACGGTGCGGCGTTCTCGCCATGCTGGTAGTAGCAACCCGTGGCATATGCGTACTGGTCGTAGTCGTTGCTCGCGGCGACCGAAACGATGGCCGGCAGGCCATACGAGGCCGGATACAACGGGGCGTCCCGAAGCCCACTCCCCGACGAGTCGCCCATGGCCATGTCGTTGTTGCCATTCTCGTTCCCCGCTGCAACGACAGAGAGGATGCCGGCGTCGGTTGCGGCCTCATACGCCGCTCGCTCGAAGACCGACCACGTATCGCTCACGGAACTGAAATTGATGATGTCGGCACCGTTGTCGATGGCATAGGCGACGGCCTCGAGTTCGCTCGAGAGGTTCGACCGATATCTCAGGATCATCAACCGGCATTCAGGGCACACGCCGGCGACACCAACCCCGTCATTCATGGCGGCGGCGATGATCCCCGCGACGTGCGTCCCGTGGCCGTGGGTATCCTGCGGCGTGTTGTCATTCTGGACGAAGTCCCAGCCCATGGAGTCGTCCACGTAGCCGTTCTGATCATCGTCGAGGCCGTTTGCGGGTACCTCGGCCGGGTTCGACCAGAGGTTCGACACGAGGTCGGGATTCGACAGATCGGCACCGGAATCGATGACGGCGATCACCGTCTCCGCCGAGCCGGTCGTGAGAGCCCAGGCGTCCGTCGCGTCGATGTCGGCGTCAGCGATCCCCACGGTCGTGTCCGGCGGCGGGTCAGCGACGGCGTGGGCTTGCGCGGTGTTCTCCAGCCCCCACTGCTGAACGAAGTGCTGGTCGTTCGGAACGACCTGCTGAAAGACGCGAGGCATGTTGGGCTCGGCCCACTGAACCGCGCTGCGTCCCAGATATCTTCTGACGATGGCCCTGACGTCGGCCTCAATAGGGGCCGAGACGAGGTAGACGTCCTGCCCGACCGGTAGCCGTCTGAGCACGCGTGCACCGACCGAACGATGCACTCCGGCGCGAAGGGAACGACTGGCGCCGGCCCGAAACTGCACCAGGAGGGTTCTGGGAAGGCGGCCGGGAGCGGTCGTTCTCTTTTCGGCGTCCTTCTCCATCATCGGACCGGCGGACGGGCGCCTCGGCTCGGCCTGTCGGTCCTTGGCCTGAACCGGGTGCGGGACGAGTGCCATAGCCAACGCGACAGAAATGGCGAGGAGGAACAACCTGCGCCCGCCGACCAACCGCACGCCCCCAACCCGATGCACTCGTGCGCATCCTATACGACGCAACCCGGCGGGTTGCCACACGGAAAGCGAGCAGACAACGAGACCTCCCTGCGCAGTTGGGATGTCGTCAGGCACGAGGACTTCACTCCCCGGGCGTGCTCTAACTCAGCAGGTACCGCCGACTGAGTGGAACCTCCACCATTGGATCGGCGGCAAGAACCTTGTTCCCCAGCGTCACCGTTCCGTCGCCAGGATCCACGTGGATGGGGAGCACCGCGGTGTTGTGAACCAGTGACCCTCTGGAGACCGTGCGTGTCCCGCGTACGGCCACGAACCGCCGACGGCTCCGAAGTCGCTCCTGGATCCCTCCCTCCAGCGCCGCGCTCGAGACGAACGTGGTCGACAATGCAGACGCAGCGTCGCCCAAAGCTCCCCAGTGACCGCCATAACGAACCGGCTCAGTGCCCTCGACCGTCGCGTTGCCCTGGCCGAGTGCCCCCCAGGCGAAGTGGCCGGCCTTGAGGACGAGCTCGGGCTTCACGCCGAAGTGGCTCGGGCGCCACAGCACGATGTCGGCCACGCGACCCGGAAGCAGAGAGCCGACTTCATCCTCGATCCCGTGGACGATGGCCGGCTCGACGGTGTACTTGGCGAGATACCGCAGGACGCGCGAGTTGTCGTCCTCGGTCTCGTCCTCGGCCCACGCCTTCATGGCGTGAGCGAGCTGCCACGTCCGCCGGATCGTCTCGCCGATCCGGCCCATCCCCTGCGAGTCGCTGTTCACGATCGAGATGGCACCCAGATCATGCAGCGGTCCTTCGGCCGCCATGGTCGCTGGATGGATGCGTTCCAGCGCCGCTTCCACGTCCTCGGGGACGTCGGCCGAGCCGCCGTGGACGGCGAGGATCATCTCGAGATGCTCGGCGGCCGCGCCAGGACCAAAGGGGACCGTCGGCGTCGTCGACGAGCACACGACGTTCGGCTGGCGAACGAGGCCGATGAGGTCGGGCACGTGACCTCCGCCCACTCCCTCGACGTGATAGGCGTGGACCGCGCGACCGGCGATGGCCTCGACCGTGTCCTCCAGCTCGCAGGACTCGTTCAGTCCGTCGGTGTGCAGGCACAGCGCGACATCGTGGGCCTCGGCCTGGACGAGCGCGGCATCGATGATCTCGGGGTACGCCCCCCAGTCCTCGTGCACCTTCAGCCCGCATGCCCCGGCCTCGATCACCCGTTCGACCTGGCCCGGGACGTCCGTGCGGGCACTCGCCTGCAGACCGAGGTTCACCGGGAGGCCTTCGAACGCCCGGAACGTCTTGTCCATGGTGTACACGGGCTCCTCGAAGCCCGCTGTTATGAGCGTGGTGACGCCGGCGGACAGCGCGATCGGCACCAGCCGGGGCGTGATGAGGTGCACGTGGCTGTCGATCGCCCCGGCGGTGGCGATCAGCCCGTACCCGTTCACCGGCAAGGTGTTCGGGCCGATGACGAGGTCGATGTCGTCGGCGATGTCGGGACTCCCCGCCCGCCCGATGCCGACGATCCGCCCCTCCTTGATCCCGATGTTGGTCTTCAGCACACCGAGCCGGGCATCGATCACCACCACGCCGGCGATCACCATGTCGAGCTCGCTCTCGGCGGTCGCTCGATCGAACTGCGCCATCCGCGAGCGGAAGTTCTTCGCGTAGCCCCAGATCGGCTCGTCCCCGAACCCGACGTGATCACCCTCGACCCGGACCCACAGGTCGGTGTCGCCGAGCCGGACGCGGTCGCCGGTCGTTGGGCCGTACCGCGTCGTGTACTCGCCGTGGAACAGCTCAGCCATCGCCCGCTCCCTGACCCCCGTACCGGACCAGGACCACCTCCCTCGACTCGCCGGGCCCAAACCGAACGGACGCGCCCGCCGGGACGTCGAGCCGAAACCCTCGAGCGACCTCGCGGTCGAAGTCGAGCCTCCGATTCGTCCGCCAGAACGGGTAATGCGAGGAGACGCGGACGACGCGCTTCGACGTGTTGGTCACGGCGAGCGTGATCCGGTCGCGCCCGGCCGCGAGCTCGATCCGGTCGCTCACTTCCAGGGTCTCCGGACGACGACGAGCCGGCTGCCCTCGTCGAGCAGCACCTCGAGGCGGATCTCGTCGACCAGCTCGGCCACGCCGTCGATGAGCTGGTCGGCGCGAAGGGCGCAGCGGCCGGCGTCGAGCACCTCCTCGTACGAGGCGCCCGATCTAGCAGCCACGTGCATCTCGTCGCAGATCACCGCCGTGGCCTCCGGGGCGTTCAGCTTCAGCCCCCGGGCGAGTGCGCGACGGGCCATCTCCGCGGCGACGAAGACGCGAAGGCGATCCTCTTCGGTCGGGCTCAGATACATCTACGCCGGCACGGGGACGCCCTTGGGCAGTTGCTGCGTGATGCAGTGAGGCCCACCGCCCCCGTAGGTCAGGCAGTTTCCCTGTACGGGCACCAGCTCGCGGTCCGGGAAGAGCTTCCCGATCTGCTCGAGTGCCTGCTCGTCCTCCGCCCGAACCGCGATGGGAACGATCACTCCACCGTTCGGCAGGTAGAAGTTCAGGTACGGGACGACGCCAGGTGGGCTGGTCTGGAACGGGATCACCTCGAATGGACGGCCCCTGGCGTCCCGAGCGTGACGCAACCGCTCGAGGTTGTCGCGGCCGCGCTCGTGATCGGGGTCCGCCGGATCCTCCGGCGCCAGCAGCGCGATCGTGGCGGGCGCGATGTACGGGGCGATCCCGTCGATGTGGCCGTCGGTGTCTCGATCGGTGGAGTGGCCGAGCCCGAGCCAAACGATCACGTCGACGCCCAGGTAGTCGCGGAGCCCCTGCTCGATCTGTTCACGCGACATGGTCGGGTTGCGGTTGGGATTCAGCAGGCACTGCTCAGTGGTGATGAGGGTCCCCTCGCCGTCGACGTAGAAGGACCCGCCCTCGAGCACGAACGGGGCTTCGAACCGACGCATCCCCAGGTGAGCGGCGATGCGGCGCGGCACCTGGGCATCCTTGTCGTAGGGGAGGTACCGCTCTCCCCAGGAATTGAACAGGAAATGGACCAGGGCCACGCGACCTGGGGCGTCACGCACGAAGATCGGACCGTTGTCGCGCATCCAGGAATCGTCGATCGGGAGAGGAACGACTTCAACACCCTCGCCGCACATCCTTCGGACTTCCGATCCCTGATCGGGATCACACACCATGACGAGGGGCTCGAAGGCCGCGATCGCGGTGGCGACTTCCGCGTAGTCGCGCTTGGCCTCCTCGAACCGCTCCCCCCAGAGCTCCCGACGCGTCACCGTGGGCCATTCCATCAAGCACGCCTCGTGGGGCTCCCATTCGGCCGGCATGGAGAATCCCTCCGAACGGGGTGTGGAACGGTCACCTTCCATCGCTCACCTCCCGAACGTCTCGGCGGCGCGGTCACAATACGATTTCGGGTTCGTCGAAGCGAGAAGTCGGCAGTTCAATGGATCGGCTCGGCCCGGATCTGCTGAGCGGACCGCCTCGCGGGAGTATCGTCCCGCTGCGATGACCGAGGCGAGCCAGCCACGCGACTTCCGCCTCGAGCGGAGCGAACTCTCGAGCGAGGACGAGTTCGGCGAGTACCGAGATCATGACCTGCCGTCCTATGTCGGCTCGACCTCGTTCCAGAAGGTTCCGTGGTGTTCTGACGACGAGAGTCTGCGGGCGAGCGGCGCCGAGGTCGCCATCGTCGGAGCGCCGCTGGACGACGCAGCCTCCAATCGACCGGGTGCGCGGTTCGGTCCACGCGCCATCCGGACGGCGACCTATCACTCAGGGGACCTGTGGTCGATCCAGCTGGAGACCGAGGTGCTCTCGAGGGTGAAGGTCGTCGACGCCGGCGACGCGCCGATCGTTCCCGCCCGCCTGGCCAGAGGGCTCCGCGTGATCCACGAGAAGGTCTGGCGTGTGGCACGGACGGGTGCCATGCCCATCGTCCTCGGGGGGGATCACTCGATCACGTTTCCGTCAGCGGCGGCGGTGGCGCGCCACGTCCATCCGAGGAAGGTCGGGATTGTGCACTTCGACGCGCACGCGGACACGGGCGAGTCGGTCTGGGGATCGCTCGCGTCTCACGGCACACCAATGCGTCGGCTGGTGGAGGAAGGATGGGTCGAAGGGCGGAACTTCGTCCAGGTGGGTCTCCGCGGCTACTGGCCCGAGAAGGAGACGTTCGACTGGATGCGCGAGCAGGGGTTCCGCTGGCACCCGATGGTCGAGATCGAGGAGCGAGGAGCCGAGGCGGTCCTCGGGGACGCGATCGCCGAGGCGATCGACGGCCCGGACTGCGTGTACCTGTCGATCGACATCGACGTCGTGGATCCGGGAAGCGCGCCGGGGACTGGCACCCCCGAGCCCGGCGGGCTCCTGCCCAGGGAGATGCTCCGAGCAGCTCGCCAGATTGTCGGCCGGGTCGACCTCGTGGGAATGGACGTGGTGGAGGTCTCGCCCCCCTACGACCAGAGCGAAGCCACCGCGATGCTCGCCCACCGGCTGGTGCTCGAGGCCATCTCCGCACTCGCTGCCAAGCGAGGTTGATGGAGTTCTCGCACGGGCTCCAGACCGAGTCTGCCGCTCCTTCCTGAAGGGACAAGGCGTCCGATTCTCGCTGTCTAGCCTCCGCCTCCGCCCCCTGCGCCGCCTCCCCCGCCGCCACCTTCGCCGCCGGAGAAGTTGATGTTCACCCCCAACAGGACGGCCGGCCAGATCAGGATGGCCGCGATCATCTCAAAGATGTCATTCAGGGTGCCCAGATGCTCGAAGTAGTCGTTCGTGGCTGCCACCACCACGCCGACGACCAAGTACACCAGCACCAACGCGCCGCCCAAGCGCATGGGATCACCTCGCTCCGCTAGCCTGCTGCCTTTCGTCGCTCCGCTAGCCTGCTGCCTTTCGGTACCCCTCAGGGGCGATGCCGAAACGAAGGAGTTCCGGCCCCCGCAAACGCGGTGCGATCCCTACTCGGAGATCGCGAACGCCAGCCGGCGTACCCCGGGATGATCCATCGCGAACGTCACAGAGCTCGCCGCGGCCCGGTAGGCGCTCGGTGACACTCCGTGGAGCCGCTTGAAGCGGTGAGAGAAATGATAAAGGTCTGCGAAGCCGCACTCGTGCGCGATCGAGGTGATCTTCATGTCGGTACGGGTCAGGAGCGTTTCGGCACGGAAGCAGCGGATGCGGTCGAGTCCGGAGGCCACACCGACCCCGAATTCGGCCTGGAAGAGCCGGTTCAGATAGCTGCGCGAGACGTGTGCAACCGCGGCCAGCTCGGCGACGCTCACGCGGCGCAGGGGCATCTCGGACCATTGCCTCCGGAGATGGTGGAGCACGTCGGACAGCGGGGCGGGAAGCGCCGCGGGCGCGTGCTCATCGGGGAGCGGCCCGTCGGCGAACACCCCGAGGAGGAAGCCGAGGGTTCGCCTGGCCTCGCGCTCCCAGCCCGCCGATCGTTCTCGACCCAACCAGAGTAGGTACGCGCACAGTCCGGCCAACGGATCGTGTCGGGTCATCCGTCGAACGTGCAGGCCGATCTCCGGTCGGCCGTCGACGTGCTCGGGCTCGAAGTGCACGTAACCGTGGCGGCTCGGCCGTCGCGGGTCCCATCTGATCTCGTGGCGCAGGCGCGGTGGCACGAGCAGGAGCTCGCCGGGGGACAGCATCAGCTCGTCGTCTCCGAACAGGATCCGCGCCTGGCCCCGCAGCATCCAGACGAACTCGAAGTCGTCGATCACTCGGGAAGCCATCCACGCGCCGCGCGGGTAGTCAGCGACAGCCTGGCCCTCCATCGCGCAATCCCTCCGTATGTCGGAGCGCGGGTTCACATCGAGATAAGCATAGGGGCGCTTCGTGCATCCGAGCCAACCGCGTGAACGGGTAGACAAGCGATCACCGAGGGACGCGAGGAGCTGATCGAGATGCCGACTACCAATCCGACCGCGGCCGCGCCGCGCACCGCCCGTCTGCACCATGAGCAGATCGCCGACGACTTCGATCAGCAGGGCTACGTCGTCGTCCCGGATCTACTCGACGGGGACCTGCTCGCCGCGGCGCGCGCCGAGACGCTGGCCATGTGTCGCGGCGAACGCGGCGAGATCGATGGCGTCATGCCGGCGAGTGAGGGCGATGACGACGACGCGGTGCTCCGGCGCTACCTGTGCATCCACTTCCCGCACAAGATCTCGGCGTTGATGACCGACATCGCACGGCTCCCTCGCGCCCTTGGCGTCCTGACCGAGGTCATCGGCCCGAACGTAAAGATGATGCAGTCCATGCTCTTCATCAAGTCCGAGGGCAAGCCCGGCCAGGCCTGGCACCAGGACGAGACCCACATCCCGACGCGCGACCGGTCGCTGACCGCGGTCTGGATCGCGCTCGACGACGCCACCGTCGAGAACGGATGCCTGTGGGTCATCCCGGGCTCGCACCGTCTGGGCGTGCTCTACCCGGACCGAGAGCAGGAGGATCGGCGCTTCGACTGCACGCGAGAGGCGTACGGGTTCGGCTACCGGGAAGAGGACGCGGTGCCGGTCGAGATCCCCGCGGGGAGCGGGCTCGTCTTCGACGGCTACCTCCTGCACCGGTCGCTGCCCAACACCGTCGACACGGCCTGCGCCGCGCGCTCGTCAACCACTACATGAGCGCGGAGTCGCTTCTCCCTTGGTTCGCACCAAGCGAGCGCGAGCCCATGGGCACGACGGACTATGCAGAGCGTGGTCGCCGGCCGTCCCGGCGGCCGAGCCGCATCGATCGAGTGCGGAACCGAGTCTTGATCCCCGCAGCCCCGGCGAGGCGGGAGATGCCCGAAGTGTCGGAGAATGACGGGATGCGTCCACGACAGCCGGCCCGGTCAGAGGCCCCGGATCGGCCGGGACCGTGCGCGGCCGAGCACCCGATCCTCATGGGGCTGCTGGTGGACGCGCTCGGGCCCGGCGACGTCTTCCTCGACGTGGGGGCGAACACCGGGTTCTTCGTTCTGCCGATCGCTGAGGTCGTGGGGAGCGAGGGACGGGTGCTGGCCTTCGAGCCCGCTGCCGACGCCGCTCGACTCCTCCGCTCAGAGGCCCGCGCGCGAGGCGTGCTGTCCCGGATCTCGCTGTACGAGATGGCACTCGGCGACGAGGCCGGGTCGCTGGAGCTTCGGGCCGATCCGGCGCACCCGGAGGACACGACGAAGCGCTCGCTTTTCATCGAGGATGGTCCGGTCGTCGCGGAGGTGCCCATCCGCGTGCTCGACGAGCTGGTCGGCTCGGGCGACGTGGAACTCCCCAAGGGGATTGACGCCGTGAAGATCGACGTGGAGGGAGCGGAGGTACGCGTCCTCACGGGGATGCGGCAGACGCTCGAGCGGCACCGGCCCCGCATGATCGTCATCGAGACGATCGAGGGACATCTGAACCGTGCGGGGTCGTCGATCTCCGACGTGGACGCGTTCATGCGGAACGTGGGCTACGGTCGTAACGACCTCGCCGGTGGGCTCGAGCTGAACGCGGTGTTCGCTCCGGTCTGATCCCGGGTCTCGGCGTCGCGTCGGCAGCGTAGCCCTCGCCTCTGACCTCTTCCGCGTCAAGGATGGCGGAACGTCTTCCGAAGTCGCTGGTCAAAGGCTCGAACCCCGAGAACCCCAGGTCAGCACCAGTCTCTTGAGTTCCCTCGATTCCATTGACCGACACCTCGTCCCGCCGTTCCGTCAACTTTTCGTCAACGCGGATGCTGCGGCCGGTCCCTCCGTCGGAGCGGGGACGGTGCTGTTTTCTGGCGCTGCCGCGGACCCTGGCTCAACCTCGACGGTCGCTTGTGCGACTCATCCTCGTCGAGCCGAAACGAGGGGGCCATGAAGCGAAGCTGGATCCAGCGATTCGAGCGCTACCGGGCCGGCAGGCAACGGCGTCAGCGCATCGGGGCTGGGCTGCTTGCAACGGCCCTGGCGGTTGCGGCGATCGTCTTCGTGATCCGCGCGTTCGAGCCTACCGAGCGGAACGCTCCCACCGTGCCCGGGCGGGCGGGCGGCCTCATCCTGTACGGCGACTGGGACGCGAACGTCCAATTGGCGGACTGGTTCACGGTGCGACCCGACGGCTCTGAGCGGAGCCACCTTCACGTGAGCGCGACCTGTGCGGTGTGGTTCCCCGATGGGAGCCGGATCCTGATCACCAACGATGCGGCCGGACCGGGGGCACCGCTGCGGCCCGCGGTCGTGGACCCGGACGGGTCGAACCTTCGGCCCCTCGATGCCACGCGGAACCCGGACCTGAACCTCGGATGCGGGGACGTGTCGCCCGATGGCACGAGGATCGCCCTCGAGGGGTTCGGTCAGGACGGTCACGACGAACTGAACGGGATCTACTCCGTCCGAGCCTCAGACGGCGGGGAGCTCGTTCGACTACTCAGGGGACCGGTCTCCCCTTCGAGGTACTCGCCCGATGGAACGCGGCTGAGCTTCTTCGATACCAAGGAGGGAGTCAGCCCGACGGGATCGGGGGCTCTGTTCGTGATGGGAGCAGACGGCACGGATCTGGTTCGGATCACGCCCTGGGGCTACGCCTTCGACGACCACGCCTGGTCCCGCGACGGAAGCTGGATCGTGTTCCAGAGGCCGTACGGCCGGCTGTACCTCGTGCGTCCGGATGGCTCGGATCTCCATAGGGTTCCGGTCGACCTCCCACCGGGAACGGGGGCGCTGAACCCATCGTGGTCACCCGACGGGACGTGGATCGTGTTTAGCCTTCAGCGCTCCGACCGGGCCGAGATCTACATGGCTCGTCCCGATGGCACGGGACTTCGGAAGGTGACCGGCGCGCCCAACGTTGAGGGCCAACATCCGGACTGGGCAGTACCGTCGGATTAGATGCGCCGCGCTGCGGCAAGCGCCCTCAGGATCCTCTCGGTCGCTCCTTCCAGCCCCTGGTGCGAGACTGGCGAGAGCCGAAGGACTCCCTTCGCCGAGCACCGCCCATCCCGTCGGCTCCTTGACCAAGATGTCCGACCACGCGAGCGGACCACGCTAGTGAAGCGCCCCTCGACCTTCCGCCGAGGACGGGTCACACTCGGTAGCCGATGGGGTTGCCGTTCGAGGTGCCCGCCGGCGTCGAGCTCGTCACGGATGTTGGGCTGACGGGGTGGATCCAGCCCCGCCTGCTGCCGCCCGACCGAGACCTGGGCGTCCGCGTCGGCGAGATCATCCCGACCGGGTTCGACGCCTACGCGCGGATCTTTCACCCTGCGCGCGAGGGCGGCGCGATGGAGCCTCGTCGCTGGTCGGAGCTTGCGGAGCGGAACGGACGCGTCGCGCATCCCGAGATGCAGCTGGAGCACATCGTCGGCGCGCTGGACATCAGTAGCATCCCTGGTCTCGAACCACCGCTCGAGGGGGATCTGCCTCGTGATCACCTTCGAGCGCTCGTCGAGCTCCTCCGAAGGTTCACCACCACACCGTCCGTGTGCTGGTTCGCAGTATGGGAGGGCTACGGCTTCTTCGGCGGCGGCGCCTCGCTGTACTGGTCGCGCGGCGAGGACCCAGCCGTCGTGCGAGCGCGAGAACGCGAGGAGCGCGCTCGCGCCCGCCGTGCGACCGCGCAGCTCGATGCCGTCCCCAAGCTCGCGATCCACCCTTCACCGGACGGCGGGGCCATGCGCAGCTACTTCATCTTCCGTGGCTCGATCGACGCGGCGTCCGGGCTAGAGTTCAACGGATCGAGCCAGGCGCCGAACCTGTGGTGGCCGGACGATGGAGCTTGGTGCGTCGCGACCGAGATCGACGGCTATTCGACGTACGTCGGCGGATCGGCACGTTGCGTCGAGGCCATCCTGGGCGATCAGCGGCTCGAGGCGCTCCCCTCCTCGACCGATCTCCGGTTCGATCTCTGGTCTGACCGGCTGAACCCTCGACCCCCCGGGATGCGGGAGCGCTGGTAACGGCATGCCGCGCTCGAGACCGGTCGCTAGCGGACTCGTAGGCACTTGCCGGAGCCGTCAGTCAGGCCTTCGATCCGAACGGTGAGCCGGTCTATCCACCTCGGTCCATCGTCCGGCTGGTGAGCACCAGCGGCGACCTCGCCTTTCGGAACACGGTCGTCAACGTCGGCCGACGCTATGCGAGAGCGCGCGTCAGGGTGATCGAGATCGGTGGCCTCACCCACATCTACTACGCGGAAGAGCTTATCCGAACCCTCCAGGTTGATCCCAACATCCACTATCAGCGCCGAGGGGGGGTGCGTGTCCTAACGTCTTCTGTCACATAACTGTCCGGAACGCGGTGTCGCGCATGTCTCCGGAACGCAAAGCGGACGCTGACTCCGCGTGTCAACTTTTCGTCAACTTCTTCGCCTCCAGGGCGTCACTAGCACGCGCCCCGTCAGATCCGAATGGCGTCTGGCCTGGCCTTCTATGTTGTCAAGCGGCCTGCTCAAGCCTCCTGCCATCGATCACGAGGTGCCGGTAGACCACGTTGGACAGGTGCCGTTTGAGGCAGCGGATCGCTTCCTTATGCGACTTGCCCGACTCGCGTTGTCGCGCGAGGTAGACCTTCGCGTCAGCGTTGGTCCGGGACTGGACGAGGGCGATGTAGTGCAGGGCCCAGTTGAGCTGACGGTTCCCCTTTCGGTTCAGCCGGTGACGGTGGGTCTGACCGGAGGATGCGATCACGGGCGCCGTTCCCGAGAGCAGAGCGAAGGAGGCTTTGGACCGGATCCTTGAGACCTCGCCGACCTCCCCAAGGATCTTGGCCGCGATGAACGGCCCGACCCCGGGGATCTGGGTGAGCGTGGTGTCGACCTCTCCGAGTTTGTCGGCGATGCGACGGTCCGCCTCTGCGATCTCGGCCTCGAGGCGGAGGATGTCCGCAAGCCGGTGGCGCACGAGCTCTGCGCGAACGGAGCGGTCCTTGGCAAGGAGGGAGCGGGCCTTCCTCACGTGTCGCCTCGCTCGCAAGTTCGGCACCACGGCCTCGTAGCCGGGGCGGAGGATCACCAGGTCGGCGTGGACTCGGTTGGCCACCTGAGTCCTCGATCGAACCAGCTGGTCCCGGTGGTCAACCAGCAACTTGAGATCGGAAAGTAGAACGGTCCGCCTGGCAGAGGGCAACGTGTCTTCGGCCGCCACCACTCGGGCGATGGCAACGGCATCGATCGGATCGGACTTGCCCTCGGCCCGCCGGCGCCGCTCTACGTGGGTGAGCGAGGGGGAGACTTCCCGGACGTCTTCACCCTCGGCCAGCAACCGGCTGGCCACCGCGGCCCCGTAGTGCAGCGATCCCTCGATCCCGATCCTTCGTGGCTGTGCCTGCTCCTTCACCCACCGAAGGAGCGAGCGATGTCCGGTAGGGTCGTTGTCGAACTCCCGAACGTCCAGGACCCTGCCGAGCGCATCCACCGATGCCGCCGCGAGGCTCCTCTTGTGGGTATCGATCCCCATCGCCACCTCCATGCTGGCCTCCTTCCCCCGGCCGACCTACGATGGTGGCTGGCGGAGGACAAGCAGGCGTCGGGGTAAACCCAGCCTTCTATGAGGTCACTTCCGCCAGCCCGGTTCCGGCCGGAGGGACGGCCAGGTCAACGGTCAGCGGCACAGCCGCGACATGCGTTTTGGAGTCACCTCCGGCCGGTTCCGGACACTCTCGCCCAGAGCGGGAACCCACCGGGGGATTTCATACGCCTGCGCTTTTGGTGGGCGCTAGAGGATTTGAACCTCTGACCTCTTCCGCGTCAAGGAAGCGCTCTACCCCTGAGCTAAGCGCCCGAGCCCGCCGATTCTACGTGGCCGAGGGGTCTCGAGGCGGGGACCGGAATT
>JBKPDU010000152.1:0-8576 GCA_046728055.1 Actinomycetota bacterium
GAGCTCCCCGGTCGGCGTCTGGCGGTGGTACGCGAGCGAGAGATCCCGGTACCGGTCGGAGACCCGGTCCCGGAGGGTGGCGGCGACCGCCGACCCGAACACGCCGCTGTAGTAGCGGCGGAGCCCGATCCCCAAGGCTCGCACGAGCGACAACAAGAAGATGGCCCCGACGCCGATCCAGAGCGCCGACGGGGTCACGCCCCCCTCGAACGCCGGCTTCAGGATGCGGTCGGTCGCGCGGCCGAGGGCGACCGTCACCGCCACGGTCCCCAGGGCGAACAGCAGCGCGCCGAAGACGGACAGGAGGAACGGGCGCGGGTGCATCCGCACGTGGGACACGATTTGGCCGAGGCCACGCCGAAACAGCCCGCGGGGGCCCAGGCCTTCCTCGGTCGGGACGTCCATGGCCCTATGATGCGCGACCACCGCCCGTCCTGACCGCTGCCTGGGTCGTCCGGAACGGCGAGCGGCGGCCCCCCGACGGGCGGCCCTCAGGGGGCTCCATCGTCGGCACGTGATGCGCGTCGCCCGTGAAACAATGCGTCCGGATGTCCGTGACCGGCCTCGTGCCGACGCTGCGCAACCGGGCCCGACGCGAGAGTCGAACGCTCGTCGGGCGATGGCCGGCGGTGGCCCGAAGGTTCAGGACGGGCGAATTCCCAACCCGGGCGACGGAAATCTGCATCGAGGGCTTCCTGCGGAGCGGCAACACGTTCACCGTGATCGCGTTCCAGCATGCGCAGCCGCGCGTGATGAGCATCGCGCATCACGTGCACGCGCCGGGCGCCGTCATCGCGGCGGTCAGGATGGGAACGCCGACGATCGTCCTGATCCGGCCACCGGAGGAGTCCGTCCTGTCGTACGTCGTCCGGTGGCCGGAGCTCACGATGGGCCACGCGCTCCGGAGCTATGTCCGCTTCTACGCGCCGCTCGTGCCCTTTCGCCAAGGATTCGTCGTCGCCCGGTTCGACGAGGTCACGACGGACCTGGGTTCGGTGATCCGAAGGCTGAACGCCCGGTTCGGTACGAGCTTCGAGCCGTTCGAGCCCACCGAGGAGAACCTCCGGGCCGTCGGGGAGGAGCTGGACCGGTGGGATGCGAACACGTACCGACAGGGCGGGCCGGTCGAGCTCGGTCGCGGACGGCCCACCGAGGAGAAGGAGGCGCTCAAGTCGACGCTCCGAGAGCGCTACCGCCGAGCATCGCTGTCGCGGCTGCGGTCGCGCTCCGAGGCGCTGTACCGTGCGATGACGACGGAGCTCGACTGAACGCTCACGATCAGGACTCAGGTCCCCGGGCACGACGGACCGACTCTTGCTTGGGATGGGGCGGCTACGTCTGGGGCTCTCTGATCTCCACCCTTCCAGTCCGAGTCGCCAGCCACAGCAGCCAACCGAGGGCCGACACGACCACCACCGCACCGACCATCATCAGAGACGTGATGGGTTCACCAAGGACCAGGAACGCCGCGACCGCTCCCACGATTGGCTCGGCGAGGATGAGAAGGGACGAGATCGACACGTCGACTTGGGGGTGAGCCCACGCGATCAGCAAGTGTCCGCCCTGTGCTCCGGCCAAGAACACCAGCAACCACAGCCAGTCCTGCAGCCGCAGGTTCCCGAGAGGCTGGCCCGACAGGAGAGCGATCGGCGTGACCACGAGCGCGCCGATCACGGTGACCGCGGTCATGTACTCGATGGTTCGCATACGCACTCGAACGAGTTTCGAAACGATGAAATAGGCCGTCCATGCGAGCAGCGCGAGTGCAGCGAAGATGTCGCCCCGGAGGCTCCATACCGGCGTGCCACTCGAGCCGATCGTCACGAGCAGGACCCCGGCGATGCTCACGCCGACCAGGAGGGCCTCGCGAAGCCCTACCCGCTCCCCGAATAGGGGGCCAGCTACGAGCAGCGTGAGAGCCGGCTGCAGAGCACCGATCACGAGTACATCGGCGATGCTCGTGAGCCGGATCGCCGAGAAGAAGAAGACGATGTTCAAACCGAACAACAAGCCTCCCGGTGCCGCGCGTCGAAAGATGTCCAGCCCGACGCGCCGACGGAGAAGGAGGAGGACGAAGACCATGATCGCGGAGCCCAGCCACAGGCGATAGAACGCGAACGAAACCGCCTGGACATGCGCGATCTTCACGATCGTGTTGGCAAAAGCCCAGCTCAAAACGGCGAGGAGCACGGCTGCAGCGCCAATGGGGCTAGTTCGAAGGCGAGACAGGTTCCGCGCTCTTGCCACGCCTGCTGATGCTACTTTCGTTCCCCGCCAGAGTAGGACCGAGCAGGACACTCGTATTTCACCTTCGACCCATTGGAGCCTGCATGGCGCCGAATCGGTGCACTCCTACCCGTTCGAACGCGTTCCCGGAGGCCCAGGACCCAGGTAGCGGGGAGACCCGCCAACTTGATAGGGTTGCGCCCGCTGAGAACCGGGCATCTTGCCCCAGGGGTGGGGATTCGGTACGCCCCCCGGACCGATAGGAGGTGTCCATGCGCAGGAAAGCCATCGCCGGCGTGCTGGTCGCGCTGGTAGCCGGGGCCCTGACGGGACCGGTATCCACGGCAGGGGCCTCGTCAACGGGGCCGCTCCGCGAGTTCGTCGTCCAGTACGCAAGTGGCGCTTCGATCGCGGACGCCCGCGCGGCCGTGGAGGCGGCCGGAGGGAAGGTCGTGGACGAGCTCCTCGAGATCGGTGCTGCCAAGGTGGTGTCGAGGAACACGGACTTCGTGCTCGATGCTGCCGCCCAGGGAGCACTCGCCGGGGCCGCTCGCAACCGCGTGATCGGCTTCGCGGAGCCCGCGCTTCGGGAGAAGGTGGACGAGGTCGAGGCCCTTACCGCGGCCAGCAAGGCCCAGAGCGACGTGGTCCAGGTGGCCGCCGACGCCGAGCCACTTGCCGAGCTTCAGTGGGACATGGCCATGATCAACGCAACGACCGATGGGTCGTACGCGGTTCAGACGGGCGATCCGCAGGTTCGGGTCGGGATCATCGACACTGGCATCGACGCTTCGCACCCCGACCTGGACGAAAACGTCGACACGTCACTCAGCCGCAACTTCACGCAAGACATCCCGCTGGTCGACGGGCCGTGCAACCAGGAACCAGACCGCTCGTGCTCCGACCCTGCAACGGTGGATGAAGCTGGCCACGGAACCCACGTGGCCGGGACGGTCGCAGCCGAGCTCAACGGGCTGGGCGTGGCTGGTGTCGCGCCGGACGTGACGCTGGTGAACCTCCGGGCTGGGCAGGACAGCGGGTTCTTCTTCCTGTTCGAGACGCTTGCGGCCTACACCTACGCCGGCTCCAACGGGATCGACGTGGTGAACATGAGCTTCTTCACCGATCCATGGTGGGCCAATTGTCGTGACAACGAGCTGGACTCCCCAGCCGAGCAGCAGGAGCAAGCAACGATCATCGACACGTCGAACGCGGCGCTCAACTTCGCCTTCAGCCAAGGCGTTACGCTGATCGCCGCAGAGGGGAACGAGCACACTGACCTCGGGAACCCGACGTACGATGCGATCAGCCCGGACTTCCCGCCCGGCACCGAGAAGGTCAGGGACAACATCGATAACGACTGCCTGGTCATCCCGACCGAAGGCAACCACGTGATTTCGGTCAGCGCGCTCGGATCGACGGGCCGCAAGGCTTACTACTCGAACTACGGGCTCGAGCAGACCGTCGTGTCCGCACCCGGGGGTGACCGTCGAGAGTTCTTCGGCACGAGCCTGTACAACACCGCGGGACTCCGCGTCCTGTCGACCTACCCGGCGGAGCTCGCTATGGAAGAGAAGCTGATCACGCGGAACTTCAAGCCCAGGACTTCACTCGCGGTCGTCGATTGTGAGGAAGGGAAGCCAAGCCTGAGCACGTGCGGCGTGTATGCGTACCTGCAGGGGACGTCGATGGCATCGCCGCATGCAGTGGGGGTCGCTGCTCTGATCATCAGTGCGATAGGCACAGGCACAGGCGCCGACTTCGGCTCCGATCCCGCGGCCGTCGAGGCGGCTCTCCGGGCAACCGCGACTAACGCCGACGACTTCTTCACGGCGATGGGCGGCCAGGACTGGCGGGACTTCTGCCCTGAACCTCCGGATAAGTTCATCTACTCGAACGACCCCGCCCTCGTCGACCCGAACGTGTCCTTCGATGTCCTCTGCGAGGGCGACGCAGACTTCAACGGGTTCTACGGTGACGGCGTCGTGGACGCGCTCGCGGCGGCGAACTCGTAGCTCGGGCTCGCGCTGGCGTTCGAGACTGCCCCGGGGCGTCGGCCCGGGGCAGTCTCACGTCGTCCTCTGCCGGACCTCCGTGGACGTCTCGCTACCGCCCGGCGGCCATCGGCCCCAATGACCAGGAGGCTCGAAGGGAGGGTGGCGCTGATCACGGGCGCCGGCATGGGGATGGGTCGCGAAGCGTGCCTCGCCTTCTCGGCGGAGGGTGCGCGGATCGTCGCCGTGGACATCGATCCGGTCGTTCTGGAGGAGACGGCCGAATCCGTCCGGGCGGCAGGAGGGGAGATCGCCGCGTTCGCCACCGACGTGGCCGACGAACGCCAAGTCCGCGACGCGATCGAGGGCGCCATCGAGACGTTCGGAGCACTCCACGTCCTCTACAACAATGCCGGAGTCCTGTGGCGTGACCGTGACCTGGGGGTGCTCGAGGTCGACGAGGCGGTGTGGGACCGGGTCATGGCCATCAATCTCAAGGGCATGGTGTGGGTGTGCAAGTACGGGATCCCCAAACTGATCGAGGCCGGCGGCGGCGCCATCGTGAACATCGGCTCGACCTCGGCGCTGCTGGGAGATCCCGTTCCGCAGGACGCGTACACCGCGAGTAAGGGGGCCGTTGTATCGCTCACCCGCTCGCTTGCCGTCCAGTTCGGGCCCGATGGCATCCGGGCCAACTGCATCCATCCTGGGTTCGTCGACACGCCGATGCAGACGGTTCGCACATCTGATCCTCGCTGGGTGACAGAAACCGTCTCCGCGATCCCGCTTCGACGGTTGGGGCGCCCCCGCGACGTGGTCGCCGCGGCCCTGTTCCTCGCCAGCGACGAGGCGGCCTACATCACCGGCGCGGAGCTCGTGGTCGACGGTGGGAACCTGGTGACGTAGAGGGCGATCCGAGAGAAGCGCCTTCAGAGCGTTTCACACCGGGACCCCCGAGGATGCAGCGCAGCGAAGGATCGCGTCAGCGGAGAGATCGATATCCTCCTCGGTCGTCGACCAGTTGGAAATGGAGATCCGCATCGCACCGCCGCGCTGCCAGGTCGTACCACCCACCCAACACGTCCCGTCACGCTGGATGGCCGCGATGACGGCCGCCGTGCGTTCGTTGGCCGCCTGATCGTCGTCGGCGGGGGCAGCGAAGCGGACGAGGACCTGATTGAGGACGACGTCGTTGAGGATCGTGACCCCGGGCGCACCGGCGAGGCGCTCCGCCATCCGACGGGCGAGCGAACAGCATCGGTCCACGAGCTCGGCGACGCCGGATCGACCGAGCGAGCGAAGCGCGGTGTAGACGCTGAGGCCTCGAGCGTGGCGGGAGGACTCGGGCACGTAGTCGTACGCCTGGTACCCGGCGGCAGCGCCCCGTTCCAGATAGGCAGCGGTAACGGTCATCGCCGCCCGATGGGCTGCCGGGTCAGCCACGAACACGATCCCGCAGTCGTGCGGAACGTTGAGCCATTTGTGCGCGTCGGTGGCCCAGGACTGTGCTCGTTCGACTCCCTCGACGTGATGGCGCAATCGCGGCGACGCTGCCCCCCACAGCCCGAAGGCACCGTCGACATGGAGCCACGCGCCGCGCTCGGCTGCCGCAGCTGCAACCTCGCGAAGCGGATCGAAGGCCCCGGTGTTCACGTTTCCGGCCTGGGCACAGACGATCGTCGGGCCCGTGCTCGCCTCCACGATCCGCCGGACCTCATCGGCCCGCATCCTTCCCTGTCCGTCAACGGGCACCCTCGTCACTCGCTCGCTTCCGAGCCCCAACATCCGAAGGGACACGAAGATCGTGGTGTGCGCCTCATCTCCAACGATGACATGGACAGGCGGCGCGTCGAACAATCCGTTCCTCTCCACGTCATAGCCCACGGCATCCAGGACACCGTGACGCGCGGCCGCCAAGGCGGTGAAATTGGCCATCGTGCCGCCGGTGACGAATCCCACGCTCGCGGTTGTCGGCAGCCCGAAGAGCGTCCTGAGCCACGAGCCCGCCACTTCCTCCACCACCGCAGCCGCCGGCGATGCGGAGTAATTCCCCGCGTTCTGGTCCCACGCCGCCGCCAGCCACTCGGTTGCGACGGTCACGGGGAGGCTTCCACCGATGACGAATCCGAAGTAGCGCGGCCCGGCGGTAGCTACGAGCCCTGGATCCGTGTCGCGTGCGAGGCGCGTGAGGATCAGCTCCGGGTCCTCACCCCGTTCGGGAAGGTCCCCGCCCAACGAGGCACGCAGCGCGTCCGGCTCGATCGGTCGCCCGACAGGGCGCTTCGCCAGGTCGGCCAGGTAATCGGTGGCCATCTCGGCTGCTTGCCGCAGGAGGGCCGGGTCGACCGGCTGCTCGTCCATCGTCATTCCAGCTCGCCGGCATCCTATGTCGAGGCCGAAGTGGTTCGCCCCCTCCGCGCTAGGCTCGTCGGGTCATGCCGAGGACCAGCCTGAAAGCTGCAGCCGCCGAAGTGGCGCGGCGGGACCCCGTGATGGCCGGGCTCATGGATCGGATCGGCCGGTTCCGTCTCCCCAAGCCAACCACGGATCATTTCGGTGCCCTGGCCGAGAGCATCATGTATCAGCAGCTTGCCGGGGCGGCGGCGGCGGCGATCCACCGGCGGTTCGTGGCCTTGTTCGACGGGCATCTCTCACCCGAAGCCGTTCTGGCCCTCCCGGACGAGCGTCTGCTCGGGGCGGGGCTCTCGCGGAGCAAGACCGCCTCGATCCGGGATCTGGCTGCGAAGGTGGCCGATGGAACCGTTCCGCTCGACCACGTCAACAGGCTGCCGGATCAGAAGATCATCGAACGCCTGATGGTCGTCCGGGGGATCGGCAGGTGGACCGCGGAGATGTTCCTGATCTTCCAGCTCCACCGCCTGGATGTTTGGCCGGTTGACGACTACGGGGTCCGCAAGGGCTACTCCCTGGCGTACGGGCTGCCGGAGCTTCTCCCGCCGAAGCAGCTCCTGAGCGAGGGTGAACGGTTTCGACCGTACCGTACCGTGGCAGCCTGGTACTGCTGGCAGGCCGTTCACGCAGCCCTTCCCGGCCGTCAGGGCAGCACATGACCCCGGGTCTACGGGGACGTCCTATGGGCGGCGTGCGACGGCGTGGAAAACGTGCCAATGCTTGGGCCCCGAACAGGCCTCGCCGTCATTCTCCTCTTCCTCGAATCGCTCGAGCTCCAACCCGTCGAACAGCGCGCGAGCCTGACCGATCGTGAACGCCGAGATGTCGTCCTCCGGCGCCCAGGTATCTCGGTTGCCAAGGAGCTCTCCCGCGAACCGGCCCTGGGGACGGATCGCTCGTCGCACCCGTTGCCACACCTGGTCGAACTGGTCGGGGTCACAGAAGAAGAGGCTGAAGCCGGCCCACACGAGATCGACTTGGGGAAGCTCGACCTCCTCCATCCGCGAGACGAGCGTGCGGAGCCGCGGGGCCAGACTGGAGGGCACCCGCTTGCGAACCCGGCGGATCGCCTCCTCCTCACCGTCGATCGCGAAGACCGACCAATCCCGCTCGAGCATGGCCAGCGTGTCGATTCCGTTGCCGCAGCCAAGGTCGACCGCCCAGTGCTCTCCCGAACCGAACCCGTCGAGAACCTCGAGGAGCATCTCGCGAGGCGAACGATCCTCGTTCTCGTCGTAGTACTCGGTCCACTCGCTCGAGTCAGCCACGGTTCGCGAACACTATCAAGAGCCGAGGTTGCCGACGGTCCGGGCCCGGTTTCGCACGGTCAATCCGCGAGGCGCGCCCGGAACGCCGAGGTCGAGAGCCCGCGCCCGCCACGCCAGATCTCGAACCCCGCCTCGACGGCGATGAGGTGCCAGTCCGGATCCGTGATCCCGCGCTGAACGCTGTCGCGAACGAAGGCCCGGAGGTTCAGCCCGCGCGCCGATCTGGTCCGCTGCAGGCGGCGGTACGCGACGTAGCTCCAGCCGCTCATGCGGGTCCTCCACACCTCCCAGCGCACGCGATCGATCCGGGTGCGCGCCACGAGCGAGCCGGCAGGCTGGACACGGCCGCGCCAAGACAGCCAGATCATGATCTCCGAGCCGTCGGGGGCGGTGTCCGTCGTCGGCGTCGAGTTCGTCCACAGGTCGTACGCGACGTTGTACGCGCCGCGCCGCGGGCCGGACGTCCGCCACGTCGAGGTCGCGACGGCCAGGTCGCCGACCCGGATCGGGAGCGGATCGACGTCGGTGCACCGCCCCCAGTGGCACCCGCGGAAGATCGAGGGATAGGAGGCCGGCGGACCGTCCGTGGGATTCGCGAACCGGGCCCGCGTGATCCTCCAGCTGGTCCCGTCGATCCGCATGCATTGACGCCGCGACGAGTTCCAGACGTTCTGCT
>JBKPDU010000153.1:0-19184 GCA_046728055.1 Actinomycetota bacterium
TTCAGATGGTCGATGCCCACGGCCTGGCCGGGGTGGTCGGCGATTGGGCCCATGCGACGCTCGGAGCCGTCCGCGCCAGACAAGGCAGGATCGACGAGGCGGACGACCTCCTCACCGGATCGATCGACCGGATGCGTGGGACGGCTCCCCCCCTCTTTCTCGTCCAGGCTCTGCTCGCCCTCGCCCCCGTGCGACGGGCTCGAGGGTTGCCTGCCGAGGCTCGCGCCTGTTTGAGCGAGGCCCGAGCGATCGTGGAGAACTGTTCGGACCCCGGGGTCGTGGGCGAACACCTCGAACGGGCCGCGAAGACGCTCACGCCCGGCTATCGCCGGGTGTCAGGGGAGGGCTCGTTGACCCAGCGAGAGCTCGAGGTGCTCCAACTGCTGGAAAAGGGGATGTCGAAGCGCGAGATCGCCCAGACACTCTTTCTCTCGTTCCACACCATCCGCTCGCACACGAAGTCGATCTATCGCAAGCTCGGCGCGCTGTCCCGAGCGGAGGCCATTCAACGGGCTCACGAGGACGGGATCCTCTAAGACGTCTGCCTCATCCCGGGTGAATCTGCACATGAGGACCGGATCCTCGGGGACGAGCGCTTCACCCGGGGTGAATTTGCCCAGGGGGGGAGGACCGGATAGCGTGGTTGCGCCAAAGTACCACTTGCGCTCCGAGGTATCGGGAGATTGGGGGGTTACTTACCTATCGGAGCGGTCCACCGGTTGGGGGACGGTGCACGATCTTCCTAGCCATGTCGGTGAAGGCGATCGGGTCCTCCACGCACTCTGGGGACTCGGCGCGCTGTGGCTGTGTGCGGCGCGGGGGTTTCGTGTCACTACATGAGGGGCCCCTGAGCTGCCACGAGGAGGTGATCCCCTTGGCGAGGGCGACAGAACGGATCCGGACGGCCCGCGTCAAGCGGACCGCGTCTTGGTTCGAACCGCTCGAATCCAAGTTGCACGCACCCACCCCTCACCCAGGGCTCGTCGCCCGACCGCACCTGCTTGAGCAACTTCGGGCGGCGAAGGACTCGCCGGTGATCCTGGTGACCGCCCCACCCGGGTTCGGCAAGACGACCCTGCTCGCGCAGTGGGACGCCGACGACCCTCGGCCGTTCGTCTGGGTCACGGTCGACGACACCGACAACGACCCCTCCCGGCTCCTCACGTACGTCGTCTTCGCGCTGAACGAGGTGGTGGCGCTCGGGGGCGGGATCTTCCCCAAGCCGCCCGACCCGGGACCCTCGTTCACCGCGTACGCCGTCCCCAGGCTCTCGCAAGCGCTGGCGAAGCGCGTTCGGCCGTTCGTCCTCGTGATCGACGACGTCCACCTTCTCACCGCCCGCGGCTCGCTCGACCTGGTCGATGTCCTCGCCCGTCAGGTGCCGCCCGGGTGCCACCTCGTCTTGGTCGGTCGCAATCAGCCGCCGCTGTCGGTCAGCCGACTGCTGGCGAACCACGCGCTCGTCATCATCGGCGCCCACCACCTCGCGATGACTCCGCTCGAGGGCCTTGAACTCCTGCACGCAGATGGCGTCCCAGTTAACAACTTCGAGGCGGCGATGATCGTCGAACGGACCGAGGGATGGCCGGCGGGACTGCACCTCGCCGCCCTCAGCCTCCGGGAGCAGGACCAACTGGGCAAGGCGCTCGATACGTTCGCTGGCACCGACGAGCTGGTCACCGAGTACCTACGGGCCGAGCTGCTGGAGCGACTGCCACGCGACCAATTGACCTTCATGCTGAGGACCGCCGCGCTGGATCGCCTCTCGGGTCCGTTGTGCGATGCCGTCCTTCGAACCTCCGGCTCGGCCGGGATGTTGGAACAGCTCGAACGAGCCAATATCTTCCTGACGGCAGCCGACCGCAACCGCGCATGGTACCGACGACATCAACTGTTCGGCGAGATGTTGCTCGCCGAACTTCGCCGCATCGACCCCAAGAAGGAGCGCGTGCAGCATCGTCGAGCAGCGGAGTGGTTCGAGGCGAACGGCTACCCGGACACCGCGCTGGAGCACGCGAGGGCGGCGGGCGACACCGAACTCGCCGCTCGGATCATCTCGGCGAACCTCCACGATCTCCTCTCGACGGGACGGGCGGCGGCCCTCCGTCAGTGGATCGAAGGGTTCCCCGTCACCGAGCTCGGGGCCATCAGGTGGTTCCCCGCCGCTGCGGCGCTCGCGTACGTGTCGAACGGCGACGTCGACCGGGCGATGCACTGGATGACGCTCGCCGAGCGGGAGGCGGCCGAGGACGTGGACTCACCGGTTCCGGATGGGCGAGCGTCACTGCGCTCCGCCGTCGCGATCTCCCGCGCCGTCCTTGGGTTGGGTGGCATTACTCGCGTCGGCGAGGACGCCACAACGGGATACGACCTCGAGCCCGAGGAGAGCCCGTGGCGGCCCCTGTGTGCCTTCCTTCAGGGGGCCGTGCTGCACCTTCAAGGGAACATCGAGGACGCCGAAGCCAAGCTTCGGGAGGCCGCCGACCTGAGCGCGTTCGAGACCCCGAACGTCCACGCGCTCAGCCTTGCCGAGCTCGCGATTTGCGCTATCGAGCGAGGGGACTGGGGCATGGCTCGCGAGCTGTCCGAGCATGCGAGGGTCGAGGTCGAGCGGAGCGGGCTGCAAGAGGAGGTTTTCGCGTCGATCGTCTATGCCGTGTCGGCGCTGTCCTGCGCCCACTGGCGTCAGCCCGCTGAGGCGCGCAGGGATGCGATGCGGGCGACCCGGCTCCTCGCCTCGCTCTCTGGGCTGGCCCGGTGGATGGCAGTGGAAGGTCGAGTCCTCGTCGCGAACGCATACCTGCTGCTGCGCGACAGCGCTGCGACTCGGGAGTCCCTTCGGGACGCCCAGCGCGATCTCTCGCATCTCCCGGACGCACCCGGGCTGCGCGCCCGGTTCGATGAGGCGCATCAGGCCGTGATCGAGCGATCCGAGCTGGGGACCGACCCGGCGCTCACCGCTGCCGAGATCCGCGTCCTGCAGTTCCTCCCGACCCATCTGTCGTTCCGCGAGATCGCCGATCGGTTGCACGTCTCTCGCAACACCGTGAAGACGCAGGTTATCTCCGCGTACCGCAAGCTGGGGGTGGCCAGTCGGACCGAGGCGGTTGAGTCTGCGAGAGGTCTCGCGGTTATCGAGAGCTGATTTTCCGTTATGACACGGAGGTCCGCGCCTGACCGTGGAGGGCTTCCTGCAGCTTGGCCTGTGCGTCCTCCGACAGCGAGCTCTTCAGTACCGTGCCGCCGTACTGACTGAGAGCGGCCACGGCCCGGTCTGGCGTGACCTTCTCGATGATCATGAACAGCGCAGAGGTGCCCGGCTTCAGCATCTCGCGGACCCGATCCTGGAAGGTCTTCTCGATGCCCGTCTTCTCGATCTTGCCCATCAGGGCGCCAAGCCCTGCACCGAACGCCATGCCGAGGAACGGCACGAAGAACAGCAATCCGAACAGCAAACCCCAGAACATCCCGTACGTGGCGCCGGCGCCAACCGCGTGGGCGTTCGTGATCGTCTTGAACTTGCCTGACTCGTCGCGGATGATCACAGCCACCGCGTCAGGCTGGATGATGAGGTCCTCTGACAGGCGCTCCACTTCCTCCATCGCCAGCGACGCCGTGGTGGTGTCCGGGTAACCGATTGCGATCAGGTCTGCCATCAGCGACCTCCTCGACTGTTCGCACGACCACGCCACTCACGAGGCGCCCCGCGCCTGTTCCCTGATCTCCGGCCGAGGCCCCCGAGCGTCCACATCACAACGAGATCGATCGCGATGACCGTCACCGGACTTTGGCCTTGAAACCCCCTTACCCTCCGGGCGCTGAAAGCAACGCGCACAGCGCCGCGATGCACCCTGATTGCATGCGCCTTCGGTCTCGATCGCATCGTCCGGATGGGATGAAACGGCTGCCCGGACGGCGCCTCATCCGACACTCGACCAGTGATTCGAGGCGATTCACCCGCTTGGGATGACGCGTCCGCATCAACACCGCGGTCACACTTCGATCGTCTATCGGCCGGCACGGCGGTGACAGGCGATCGACGCCCGAGGTGACGGAATGATCGAGACGCGTTCGCGAACTGATTGGCACGCCATCGACGCGATGAGCGTCGCGGCAGAGCTCGGCGTCGAGCTCGAGAGGGGACTCGACGTCGAGGAGGTGGGAAGCAGGCAGGCGTCCGTGGGCCCGAATCGGCTCGCCGCCGCGAAGAAGGAATCGGCGGTCCAGGCGTTCCTGCGCCAGTACCGCGACGTCATGCAGGTCGTCCTGTTGGCCGCAGCCGTGATCAGCCTCGTCGTGACGGGAGACGTCGCGACAGCGGTCGTGCTCGCCGGCCTCACCGTGTTCAACGCCGTGATCGGCCTTCGGCAGGAGGCCAAGGCAGAGGAAAGCGTCAAGGCGCTCGCGCGGATGATGAAGACCATCGCGCGCGTCCGACGGGCTGGTCAGGCCGTTGAGGTCGACGCCGAGGAGCTCGTCCCCGGCGACGTCGTGCTCGTCGAGGCGGGTAATCGGGTACCTGCCGACGGGCGCGTCTGCGTCGCGGCGACGCTGGAAATAGAGGAGGCCGCCCTGACCGGCGAGAGCCTCCCGGTCGCCAAGTCGACGGAGCCCGTTCGAGGCGACGACGTGCCGCTCGGAGACCGGACCTCGATGGCCTACATGAACACCTCGGTCACGCGGGGGCGTGGAGAGATCATCGTCACCGCGACCGGCATGAACACCGAGATCGGGCACATCGCCGGCCTCCTCGCGGCGACGACGTCCGAGAAGACGCCGCTCCAGAAACAGCTCGACCAGTTGTCGAAGGTGATCGCCGGCATCGCCGGCGCAGCTTTGGTTCTCGTCATCCTGCTTGGACTCGTCCGAGGGCAGACGTTCGAGGATCTGTTCGTCATCGGTGTCGCGCTCGCCGTGGCGGCGATCCCGACGGGCCTTCCAGCCGTTGTGACGGCCCTGCTGTCGATCGGCACCCGAGAGATCGCCCGGCGAAACGCGATCGTCAAACGCCTTCCCGCCGTCGAGACACTCGGCTCGACATCCGCGATCTGCTCGGACAAGACCGGCACACTCACGCTGAACAAGATGACCGCCAGAGAGATGGCCATCCCCGGCCACAATCGCTTTACGGTTACCGGGCAGGGATACGGTACCGAGGGCGAGATCAGCCACGTCGGCGGCGCGAACATCGACCTCGACCCGTACCTGCTTCCCATGATCCTCTGCGCCGACGCCCTCCTCGACGGCGAGACGTTGATCGGCGATCCGACGGAGGGCGCCCTGATCGTTCTCGCCGCCAAAGGCGGCCTCGACATCGACGAGACCCGCCGCACGTACCCGCGAGTGGCCGAGGTGCCGTTCGACTCCGAGTACAAGTTCATGGCGACGTTTCACCGGATGACCGGTCAAAAGGGGGAGCCGGTCATCCGCTGCTACGTGAAAGGGGCTCCCGACGTCCTCATCTCGCGCGGCGCCTTCTACCGGGACCCCCACGGCGATGTCGTCGCGATCACCGAAGGGAACCGATCTCTCGCGACAGAGGCGAATGACGAGATGGCGCGCCTCGGCGAACGGGTCATGGTCGTGGCACAACGGGACTTCGATCTGGACTTCTTCCGGCCTGACGGGAACCTGCTGGAGCTCGTCGAGGATCTGACGCTGCTCGCGATGGTCGGCATCGTCGACCCGCCCCGTTCGGAGGCGAAGGCGGCCATCGCGGAGTGCAAGGGCGCGGGCATCCGCGTGCGGATGATCACCGGGGATCACGCGACCACCGCGGCGGCGATCGGGAAGGAGCTGGGGCTCGAGGGTCGAGCGCTCACGGGGGCCGAGTTCGCGGCGATTCCCGACGAGGAGCTCCTCCAGCAGCTCCCCGAGATCTCCGTGATCGCCCGCGTCGCGCCCGAGGACAAGGTCCGTCTGGTGCGACTGCTCCAGCACAGCAACAACATCGTGGCCATGACGGGCGACGGCGTGAACGACGCACCGGCGCTGAAGGCCGCGGACATCGGCGTCGCGATGGGCATCACCGGGACCGAGGTCTCGAAGGAGGCCGCGGTCATGATCCTGACCGATGACAACTTCGCGACCATCGTGAACGCGGTCGAGTACGGCCGAGGGCTCTACGACAATTTGCTGAAGTACCTGCGATTCCAGATGTCAACGCTCGTGGCGTACATCGCCATCTTCATCGGTGCGGGCATCCTCAACATCGCCGCGGGCCAACCCCTGAACCCGATCCAGATCCTGTGGCTCAACATGCTTGTCGACATCCCGATCGCCGTGGCGCTCGGCTTCGACGAGCCGACACCAGGTCTGATGCAGCGTGTCCCGCGCCCCGTCGGCGCTCCCGTGCTCTCGCGTGCGAACTGGGTTCGCCTGTGCGTGCAGGGGTTCGTCATGACGGTCGGCTCACTCGCCGCGTATCAGATCGGCCACGACCACGGTCCGGTACTCGCCTCGACGATGCTCCTGACGACGCTCTCGTTGTTCCACCTGGCCGGCGGACTGCTCGCGCGCGACCAGCGCAACACGATCTTCAGCAAGGCGGCGATCCCCGGACCCACGCAGCTGCGCCGGTACGGCATTGCCGTGCTGTTGATGGTCGCCGTTACCGGCATCGATTTCCTGAACCGCATCATCGGCACGACGGAGTTGAGTTTCGCTCAGTGGTGGACGTGCATCGGGCTGGCTTCGAGCCTGGTGGTCGTCGAAGAGCTCATCAAGGTCGTCATCCGGCGGCGCGAGCGTCGCAACGTCACCGTCCCCGTGCGACCGGCCTTGGCCACATAAGGAGGGAAATCCTGATGGCGTTCAACCTGAGGAACCGAAGCTTCGTCAAGGAGCTCGACTTCAGGCCCGAGGAGCTGCGGTTCCTGCTGGAGCTGGCAAGGGAGCTGAAGGCCGCGAAGTACGGCGGGTACGAACGACCTCGGCTGGGGGGCAAGAACATTGCCTTGATCTTCGAGAAGACGTCGACGCGCACCCGGACAGCGTTCGAGGTTGCAGCGCACGACCAGGGCGCCCACGTGACGTACCTGGAGCCGACCGGATCGCAGATCGGGCACAAGGAGACGATGAAGGACACGGCCAGGGTGCTCGGGCGGACGTTCGACGGGATCGAGTACCGTGGGTTCGCCCAAGAGACCGTCGAGACCCTCAGGGAGTATGCGGGCGTTCCCGTCTGGAACGGGCTGACCGACCAGTTCCATCCGACGCAGATCCTCGCCGACGTGCTGACCATGACGGAGCATTCCGACAAGCACCTTGGCGAGATCGCCTACTGCTACCTGGGCGACGCGCGGAACAACATGGGCAATTCACTCATGGTCGCCGGATGCAAGCTCGGGATGGACGTGCGGCTCTGCGCTCCCGAGCACCTGTGGCCGAACGAAGAGCTCGTGAAGACGTGCCAGTTGCTCGCCGACGAGACCGGCGCCCGACTCACGCTCACCGCCGACGTCGATGAGGGCGTTCGTGGGGTCGACTTCCTCTACACAGATGTCTGGGTCTCGATGGGCGAGGACCCGAGCGTGTGGCAAGAACGCATCGAGCTCCTGAAGCCCTACCAGGTGAACCTCGACGTGGTCCAGCGGACGGGAAACCCGAAGGTCAAGTTCCTGCACTGCTTGCCGGCCTTCCACAACAAGGACACGAAGGTCGGAAAGGACATCTTCGAGCGGTTCGGTCTTGACGGCATGGAGGTCACAGACGAAGTCTTCGAGTCTGAGCGGTCGATCGTCTTCGACCAGGCCGAGAACCGGATGCACACGATCAAGGCCGTCATGGTCGCGACCCTCGGCGAGTGATCGGGGATCCGGATGAGGGTCGTCGTCGCACTGGGTGGGAACGCGCTCCTGAAGCGCGGCGAGCCGATGACCGCGGACGTTCAGCGGGACAACGTTCGAAAGGCAGCGCCCGCGCTCGCCGCGGTCGCCCGTCGTCATCAGCTGGTTCTCTCCCACGGGAATGGGCCGCAGGTCGGGCTGCTGGCGCTCCAGGCGTCGGCGTACGAGGAGGTCGAGGCGTATCCGCTCGACGTCCTCGGCGCTCAGACGGAGGGGATGATCGGCTACGTCCTGGAGCAGGAGCTCGGCAACCTGCTGCCGGCTGAGGTCCCTTTCGCGACGATCCTCACGATGGTCGAGGTGGATCCCTCGGACCTAGCGTTCAGAGATCCGACCAAGTTCGTGGGGCCGGTCTACGACAAGGCGACGGCGGATCAACTCGGGTCCGAAAAGGGCTGGGTCTTCAAGCAGGACGGAGACCGGTGGCGTCGCGTGGTTCCGTCGCCGGAGCCCAAGCGCATCTTCGAGATCCGCCCGATCAAGTGGCTGCTCGACAAAAACGTTGTCGTCATCTGCGCGGGCGGCGGCGGCATCCCGACGATGTACGACGCGATGGCCGCCGAAACGCCGGCAGGACGCGCGCTGAGCGGCGTCGAGGCCGTCATCGACAAGGATCTCGCCACGGAACTGCTGGCCCGCGAGGTGGATGCCGACCTGTTCCTCATGGCGACGGACGTCGAGGGCGTCTTCGTCGACTGGGGCAAGCCCGGCAAGCGCCTCCTGGCGCGAGTGACGGTGGACGAACTGAGCGAGCAGTCGTTCGCGGCCGGCTCCATGGGGCCGAAGGTTCAGGCCGCCCTCCGGTTCGTGCAGCGGACGGGGCGTCGAGCCGCGATCGGCGCGCTGGAACACATCGAGGCCATCGTCCAGGGCCGGGCCGGAACACAGGTCGTGCCGGACGGATCGAGCATCGAAACGGAGGCATGATGGCAACGTTCGGGGTTCACTCCGAGGTCGGGAAGCTCCGCAAGGTCATGGTGCATCGGCCGGAGCTCAGCCTCCGGCGTCTCACGCCAGCGAATCACGACGAGCTGCTGTTCGACGACGTCCTGTGGGTCGAACGGGCCCAGTATGAGCACGACCAGTTCGTCGCTCGGATGCGCGAGCGCGGCGTGGAGGTCTTCTACTTCTCGGACCTGCTTGCAGAGGCCTTGGCCGCGAGTGAGGAAGGACGCCGCAGACTGATCGAGGTCGCGGTATCTGAGTACACCGTCGGCGTCTCCCTCGTGGACGAGGTTCGGAACATCCTGTGGAATCTCGCGCCCGACGTCCTCGCCCGGCATCTGATCGGCGGCCTGACCGTGGCGGAGTCTGGCATCGATCTCGGCAAGTATCGCGAGTTCTCGCTCGGAGCGGCGGCGCTCGAGGACACGAGCGCGTTCATCCTTCCGCCACTGCCGAACACGCTGTTCACGCGGGACTCGTCGTGCTGGATCTACGGCGGCGTCTCGATCAACCCGATGTACTGGCCGGCGCGAAGGCTCGAGGCCTACAACGTCGCGGCGATCTACCGGGCGCACCCGATGTTCGCCGATGCCAAGTTCGAGTACTGGTACCCGGAGCTCGGTGAGGACGGTCGGCTCAACATCGCCGACTTCGGCCGGTCGTCCCTCGAGGGAGGCGACGTCCAGCCGATCGGCCACGGCACCGTGCTTATCGGCCTCAGCGAACGTTCTCAGGCGCGCATGATCGAGCAGATCGCCAGGGCGCTGTTCTCCAAGGGCGCCGCGGAGCGGGTCATCGCCGTCGTGATGACCAAGGACCGGGCCCACATGCACCTGGACACGGTGTTCACCATGCTCGACCGGGACAAGGTGACCATCTACCCGAAGGTGATGAACGAGGTCCGCGCGATCAGCCTCCGTCCGAGCGGCGCCGCGGGGCGCTTCCATGTCACCGAGGAGTCGGGATTCCTTCCCGCGGTCGCCAATGCGATGGGGGTCAAGGAGCTCCGCGTCGTCGAGACGGGAGGCGATGAGTACCAGCAGGCCCGTGAGCAGTGGGACGACGGCAACAACGTGGTCGCGCTGGAGCCCGGCGTCGTCGTGGCGTACGAGCGGAACACGAGCACGATCGCCAAGATGCGTGAGGCCGGCGTCGAGGTCATCACGATCGAGGGGTTCGAGCTGGGCAAGGGGCGCGGCGGTGGCCACTGCATGACCTGCCCGCTCGTCCGGGACTCGGTTTGACGGGAGGGGTTGATCTGGGAGATGTCGGGTCGTAGGTGGGTTGGAGTGGTGATCGTGGCGCTGCTGGTGGTGGGCCTCGTCGCGTTCGCGAGAGGCCGCGACCACCACCGAGGCCAAGACGTCGGCGCGCTTGGCGGTGCGCCGACGGCCGCCGTCGTCACTTCAGAAACGGCGTGAGCGGCGCGCGATGTCTGAAGGACCGGCGAGCGATCGGGGATCTGCGGCGGGGGCTGCGTTCCTGCCGCGACCCCCGTCGATGCTCGACGCGGTCCTGCCGATCGTCGTACTCATCATCCTGATCGCGACGACGATCGCGATCTTCGGTATCGCAGCCACCGATGGGCCGCTGCAGATCGCGCTGTTCCTCAGCGCGGGGTTCGCCAGCCTGATCGCGTTCAAGAACGGGTACACGGTCGCGTCCGTCGCCGACGCTGCGGTGGGCGGCATCTCGACGGCTCTGGGCGCGATCTTCATCCTGTTGGCGGTCGGAGCCCTGATGGGCACGTGGAACATGGCGGGCACCATTCCGACCGTCGTGCACTCCGGGATCGGCTGGCTCACCCCGACGCTGTTCTTCTTCGCCACCGCGGCGATCTGCGCACTCGTCGGCATGGTCACCGGCAGCTCGTGGACCACCGCGGGGACGCTCGGCGTCGCCTTCGTCGGGATGGCGAAGGTCCTCGGGCTCTCCGAAGCGATCGCGGCGGGTGCGGTCATCAGCGGGGCGTACTTCGGCGACAAGATGACCCCGCTGTCGGAGACGACGATCCTGGTCCCGAGCCTCGTGGGCGGTGTCACGACCTCGCAGCACATCCGCAACATGTGGTGGACGGCGGGGCCGGCGATCGGCATCTCCCTCGTCGTCTTCCTGCTGATCGGGCTGAACGCGGAGCCGAGCGGAGCGACCAGCACCGAGGCAGCCCAGAAGGCGCTCGAGGGCGCCTTCAGCATCTCGTTTTGGAATCTCTTGCCGCTCCTGCTCCTGGTGGGGTTCTCGATCAGGAAGTTCCCTCCGTTCTTGTCGATCCTCGGCTCGGCGCTGTTCGCCGGCATCCTCGCGCTGTTCACCCAGCCCGACGCCGTCAAAGCCTTCGTCGGAGAGCCGGGTCTGGGGTCGGTCGAGACGGGGATCAAGGCGATCTTCGCGTCGATGGCGACCGGATTCACGAGCAACTCCGGGAACGAGACGATCGACACGCTGTTCTCGCGCGGCGGCATGGCGAGCATGCTGACAACGGTCTGGCTGGTGCTGGGAGCGCTGTCGTTCGGGGCGGTCATGGAGCACGCGGGGTTCCTCGAGCGGATCCTCGGGCCGATCGTCGCCCGAGCGAGGACGAGGGGAGGGCTGATCCTGGCGGTGAACGCGAGCGGCATGGGCCTGAACCTGATCGCCGGCGACCAGTATGTGGCCGACGTACTGCCCGCCCGGATGTATCGAAACGAGTTCGCACGCCGTGGCCTGGCTCCGCAGGTACTGTCTCGAGCAGTCGAGGACTCAGGCACCGTGACCTCGGTCCTCGTGCCCTGGAACACGTGCGGCGCATACATCTCGGGGGTACTCGGCGTCGCGACCGGGACCTATCTGCCGTACTGCTTCTTCAACATCCTGAGCCCGCTGCTCGACATCCTGTACGGCTTCGTCGGGTTCAAGGTCCCCTCGGCCGCACCGACCGAGGCGATCCCCGACGCGACGCGATCGACGGCCGGGAAGGAGGTGCCGGATGGAGTCGCAGCAGGAGACTTCGACGCAAAGCGAACCGACGTCCGTCGTTAAGGTCCCAGAGGCGAAGGAGAGGAAGAAGGGGCGCTTCACACTGCCGTCTGCCTACACGATCCTGTTCGCCCTGATCGTGCTCGCTGCGATCGCGACGTGGATCATCCCGGCCGGGACCTACAGGTTGAACAACAAGGGAGAGCCGATCCCTGGAAGCTACCACGAGGTCGAGGCGAACCCGCAGCGGATCCTGGTGGACTCGCTAACTGCGCCGATCAACGGTCTCTTCGGTATCGAAAACAAGAAGGGCAACATCAACTACTACAACTCCGGCACGCTGTTCGGCGCCATCGACGTCGCACTGTTCATCATCGTGATCGGCGGATTCCTCGGTGTCACGATGAAAACGGGGGCGATCCAGGCAGGCATCGGGCGGCTGGTCCGGCGCCTCCACGGCAAGGAACGCTGGATGATCCCCATCCTGATGACCGTGTTCGCGATCGGCGGGACCACCTACGGGATGGCCGAGGAGAGCCTCGCCTTCTACGCCCTCGTGATCACCGTGATGATCGCGGCGGGATACGACGCGATGACCGGAGCCGCGGTCATCCTGCTCGGAGCTGGCATCGGGACGCTGGGGTCCACGATCAACCCGTTCGCGACCGGCATCGCATCCGGATTCGCGGACGTCTCGATCAGTGAGGGCTTCATCTCGCGGCTCATCATTTTGCTGCTGGGCCTAGTGGTCGGCATCATCTTCGTACGCCGGTACGCGGATCGGGTGAAGGCCGAGCCTTCGCGATCGATCGTGTACGACATGAAAGCGGACAACGAGGCGCACTTCAAGGCGGCCGATGCGGGGGATGAACAATCCCTGACCGGCAGGCACAAGGTCATCCTGACCGTCTTCGGCCTGGCATTCGTCGTCATGATGTACGGGGTGATCCCGTGGGAGGACCTCGGGGTGCCGATCCCGACGTTGTGGTGGTGGTTCCCGGAGATGACGGCTTCGTTCCTGCTGTTCGCCATCATCATCGGGCTCATCGGTCGGATGCGGGAAGGGGATCTGACCGAGACGTTCGTGGCCGGCGCGCGTGACCTCCTCGGAGTCGCGCTGATCATCGGCATCGCGCGCGGGATCACGGTCATCATGAACAACGGCGAGATCACCGATACGGTCCTGCACTGGGCCGAGCTGGCACTCGGCGACGTCGGGAAGGTGGCGTTCTCGATCGTGATGTACCTCTTGTTCCTGCCTCTGTCGTTCCTGATCCCGTCGTCGTCCGGGCTCGCCACCGTCGCCATGCCGATCATGTCGCCCCTCGCAGGTTTTGCCGACGTGTCGAAGGATCTCGTCGTCACTGCCTACCAGAGCGCCAACGGCCTCATGAACCTGTTCATCCCTACATCTGCCGTCGTGATGGGAGGGTTGGCGATCGCCCGAGTTCCGTACGGGCGGTACCTACGGTTCGTGTGGCCACTCCTCGCGATCCTCGCGATCCTCACGATCGTCGTGCTGGGGGTGAGTGCCATCGTCTAACACGCGGGTGGGAATTGCCGGAATCCTCGACAAGAGAAGGGATGGGAGATGGCTACACAGATGAGGGAAACGAGTGCATGGGCCATCGGGTGGGCATGGTTCGCCGGGTTCATGATGATCCTGATCGGATCCTGGCAAGCGATCGCGGGCCTCTCGGCCGTGATCGACGATCAGTTCTTCGTCACCGTCAAGGACTACATCGTGAAGTTCGACATCTCAACGTGGGGTTGGATCCACTTGAGCTTGGGGGTGTTGATCCTTCTGGCCGGCTTCGCCGTCTTCACCGGCGCCGTGTGGGCGAGAACGATCGGTGTGATCCTGGCGATCCTCAGCGCGATCGCGGCCTTCGGCTGGATCCCCTATTACCCGGTGTGGGGCATCCTCATCGCAGCCGCCGCCATCGCTGTCATCTGGGCACTGACGGCACACGGCCGCGACGTGGCCTCGTCGGCCATGTAGCGGGGCATGCGAGTCGTCTGCGTCTGATGAAGGGCAGAGGCGCAGGCGACAAGCGGCCGATCGATGCGGGCGTGGGAATCGTCCGGCTTGCCAGTCGCCGAGAATGACTGATGAGTGCCCCTGAAGCCGCCGGGGGGCGTATGCGCACGCTGATCGACGAGGCCGAGGTCACCCTGGCCTTCTATGGATCGATCGTCTACGTGGCGGTCGTGTCGTCGCTCGGCTCCCAAAGCCCACCGCCCCATCCAACCGTGGCCATCGGTTCGACGGTCGCCGCAGCCAGCGTCCTGTACGCGGCTCACGTCTTCGCGGCGATGGTGCCACGCGCCGCGAGAGCAGGCCGGTTGCATGCGAGAGACCTCGGCGCTGCGCTCGGGCACGATCTTCCGTTGTTGGCATGCGTCCTCGTGCCCATCACCCCGCTGCTCCTCGCAACGGGGAACGCGGTTTCGTACGACGTCGGGTACCGGCTCAGCGTTCGGCTGACCATGGCTCTGCTCTTCGTGCTCGCCGTCGCACTCGGTCGTCGCGAGGGTCTTCCGTGGCCGCGCGCCGCCACCGCCAGCGTTGTCATCATCGGCCTCACCGCGATCCTGATCTGGCTGGAATCGCTGGTGCACTGACGAAACAAGGCCATGACGGAGTACCCGAGCGAGCGGGATGGCAGGGCGTGAGCAGCCCGACGGCTCCACTGCGCGGTTGGCGGCGTCGACATCGCCGACCGTCCGGTGAGCCGCCACCGCTCCCGAGAAGTGTTGGGTGGACCCGCTCCGTCGTGTTCCTCGCCGTGGTGGTCGCGGTCGGTGTCCTCACCTCCGCGTTGTTCCACGCTGGCATCGCCGAGTCGTTCGGAGCCGACCTGTTCCGAGTCATTCAGGACGCAACTCCGCCGTGGCTGGTCGATCTCTGCCAGCGCGTCGACATCATAGGTAGCGTTGCGTTTGTCTTCGTGTTACGCGTGGCAACCGTCGCCGTCGCCGCGTTCTACTCCCGGTGGCGGCACCTCGTCGTCTTCCTGGCGGCGATGGCGCTGACGGACTGGATCGTCGTTCGGATCCTTGCCGAAGAGCGACCGATCCCGGCCGGTGTCGTCGCGCAGACCGATCGGGCCCCCTTCTTCTTCCCGTCGCGTCCGGTGGCTGCGCTGGCCGTCACGCTCGTCGGGATGGCCTTCGTGCTCGTCCCGGCGGGACGTCCCAGACGCACCGCTCTGTGGGTCTCGGGCGTGCTCGCGCTCCTCTACGCCAGCGCCCGCGTGATCCTCGCCGCCGACTACGTCCTCGACGCCGCATACGCGGTGGCCCTCGGCGTCGCGGCGCCCGTCGCTGCCTTCGCCGCCTTCGTGCCCGACGATGTGTTCCCGGTCCGGTACTCGCGCAGCGGTCCGAGCGCGCATCTCGATCTCGGAGGTGATCGAGGACGGGCCATCGTCGCGGCGATGGCCGACCAGCTAAACCTCACCGTCGGTGATGTGAAACCGTTCGGCCTCGCGGGGTCGGGCGGCTCCTCGCCGCTCAGGATGACCGTCGAGGAGGCCGATGGCCCTCTCCATCTGTTCGCCAAGATCTACAACACGAGGCATCTTCGAGCCGATCGCTGGTACCGGGTGGGTCGAACATTGCTCTATGGGCAGCTCGAGGACGAGGTGCCGATGGCGTCCGTTCGCCGGCTGGTGGCCTACGAAGACTACGCGCTGCGACTGCTCGCCGACATCGGAGTCCGCGCCGCCCACACGTACGGCATCGTGGAGCTCACGCCGAACGGCGAGTACATGCTGGTGACCGAGTTCTTCGAGGATTCGGTGACCCTCGGCGATGCTGAGATCGACGACAGGGTGATCGATGATGGGCTCGAGCTGATCCGGACGCTCTGGGACGGGGGCCTCGCTCACCGGGACATCAAGCCGGCGAATCTCCTCGTGAAGGACGGTCATCTCCAGCTTGTCGACGTCTCCGGGCTTGAGATCCGTCCGACGCCGTGGCGTCAGGCCGTCGATCTTGCGAACATGATGCTCACCCTTGCGCTGCAGAGCGATCCGGACCGCGTGTACGCGCGCGCCAACCGGATGTTCACGCGCGAAGAGATCGGCGAGGCGTTCGCCGCCGCCGAGGGTCCGGCGATCCCGACGCAACTCAAGGCGCGGTTGAAGTCGGACCCAAGGCCCATCCTCGCTCGCTTCAGACAGCTGGCGCCTCACCCTCCGATCTCGATACAGCGGTGGAGCGCTCGCCGCACGGCGCTGCTCGTGGGCACCGTTGTGCCAGCGGTCGTGCTGCTGTGGATGCTGGTCGACTCGATGTTGGCGGGTCTGCGATGAGGGTCAGGCACGTCGCGCTGGCTCTGGTCGGTCTCGCCCTCTTCGAGGGGAGCAGGGTGTTGGCGACGGGCCGCGCGGTCCATCCGATCGAGGAACGGGTGTTCCGTGCGGCGAACGACGCGGCGGACGGGCTCAGGATTCCCGTGCGCATCGTGATGCAAGCGGGGACGTTCGCGACGGTTCCCTCCGTTGCAGCGTTGCTGGCCCTGATCGGTCGTCGACGGATCGCGGCGGAGGTCGCTGTCGCCGGCACTGCGGCGTGGCTGCTCGCGAAGAGCGCGAAGCCGCTCGCCGGACGGCCGAGACCGGATCGCGTGCTCCGAGATGTTCGAACGCGGGAAAGGATCGGAGGCGATCTCGGATGGGTCTCGGGTCACACCGCCGTCTCCACGACGCTTGCGCTGACGCTCGTGCCAGCGGTTCCGCCAAGCGCGCGACCCTTGCTCGCGGGCGTGGCCGCGGTGACAGCGTTTGGCAGGATGTACGTGGGTGCGCATCTCCCACTCGACCTCGTCGGCGGAGCAGGGCTCGGCATGATGATCGCGGCCGCCGTCCGAGCATTCGGCGACCGTGCGGCTGAAGGAGCGGATGGGGACGCGTCTCCGATCGTCCCACGACCGCCATAGGCCCAGGTTTCTCTGAATAGAGCCCAAAAGGAGGGACTTAAGGGCTAGGTCGTTTCCCGCCGATACAACGCAGATGTTTGACGAACCCCATCTGAGCCCTATACCGTCTTGCCCCGCTGCCAAGAGCAGCTTCTTTTGATGCAGGGAGAGCAAGCCGGGAGCCGAGGGCGGGTGGGGCGGGGCGCATTGGCCCTGCTCATCATCGTTTCTGCATCTGTCGCGTCCGCATCCCTCTCCTCGGCCGCTCCGTCGCAGGAAGACGTGCGAGCGGCCAAGGCCAAGCTCGACGCGTTGAACCAACGCCTGGGGCTCATAGTCGAGCAATACAACCAGGAGCACGTGAAGCTCGAAGAGCTCCAGTCCAGCCTGGCGGCAACGCGGACCGAGGCCGCCAAAGCACAGGCAGCGGCGGCAGCGGCAGTGGCCGACCTGAACGCCCGGGCCGCCAGGGCGTATCAGGGAGTCGGGTCCGAGCTGGAGATGCTGCTCGGAGCGTCGTCGTTCGCGGAGTTCTCCGACCGCCTCGAGTTCATGGGGAGCATCGCGCAGGCCGACGTCGATCTGGCGAACCGGGCCGACACCGCGCAGCAACACGCGAAATGGCTGGCGGCGAAGTTGGCGAAAGCTCTCTCCCAGCAGCGAGAGCTCCTTGCCTCGATCCAGCAGAAGAAATCCGAGATCCGAGGGGGAATCGCCGAGGCCAAGGAACTGTACGAGAGCCTGAACCGGCAGTATCGGGACGCGCTCGCCGCTCAGCGCGCCGCGGCTAGCAGTGCGTATTCCATCTCCCCCCCACCGGGAGGTCCGCCTCCCGCACCGAACGCGAACGCACAGGCCGCCATCAACGCGGCCTACTCGATGATCGGGGTGCCCTACCAGTACGGAGGGTCGAGCCCCGAGTCGGGATTCGACTGCTCCGGGCTGACGATGTGGGCGTGGGCTCACGCCGGCGTCTCGCTCCCCCACTCCTCGGCGATGCAGTACGCCGTGCTCCCACATGTGGCGCAGAGCGACTTGCAGCCCGGCGACCTCGTGTTCTTCTACTCGCCCATCCACCACGTTGGGCTCTACGTCGGCGGGGGGCGCATGATCGACGCGCCCTTCACCGGCACCGTGGTCCAGATGCGGTCTGTCGAGTGGAACGTTTACGTGGGGGCGGCCCGCCCCTAGCGCTCGACGACAGATTCGGTCACGTCCCGGGCGCCGCCGGCGATCGGAGGCATGCCCAGATCGGCCAGACGGACCTCGGCCTGCTGCACGAGTTGATCGTTCCCGATGGCCCGCGCCTCCTCCAACGCCTGCATCAGCAGTTCCCGGGCCTGAGCCTTCCTCGCCTCGGCCTTGTCCGGCGTGGCGTACTTCAGCCGCTCGTCCGCCTTCACGATGAGTTCGAAGATCTCCTTGGCGTCCACCCTATCCCCCGTCAGATCCGACCGATCTCCACGACCGTCTTTGCGTCACCGTCACGCCGCTCCAGCGCCTCCATCCATGCGGCAAGCGGAACCCACCTGGTCACCAGCCGATCGAGCCACTGGCGATCGGCCCGGGCCAGCGCGTCCGCGGCCTGCTCGTAGGAGCGCCGGTTTGCGTTCACCGAGCCGAACACCACGGTGTTGTTCAGCACCATCTGTTCGTTCAACGTGTCCACGTTCAGCGGAAGCGCGCGCCCGGCCGGCGAGATGCCCATCAGGCACATCACGCCGTCGGCCCCACGATGATCGATGGCATGGAACACGAGCGGCCCCACGCCCGTGCAATCGATGATCAGGTCGAACATCCCCGCGACATCGTCCAACTTGCCGGCGTGGTAGGTGGCGCCGAGGTCGCGGGCGAGTGCCGGCTTCGGTCCCGCGTCGACCACATCGAGCACGTGGACGTCCAGACCGCGTTGGCGACCGAGCATGGCGCTCAGGAGCCCCAGCGGTCCTGCCCCGGTCACCAGGACTCGCCTCGGTTCTCACACCGCGCGATGACCGATCCGCTCGACCTGCTCCCACGCCTTGGCCACGACCGACGTCGGCTCGGTGAGCACCGCCAGGCGTCCGAGGGCGGGATCGGGCCTCACGGCGAACTCCGGCTCGATCCGGAACCGCTCCGACAGGAACCCGTGGCGCCCCTTGATGCCCCGCTCGGTGTACCTGCCGTTCCGACACATGTCCCACTCGCCGGCCGCGCAGCTCTCGCACGGGACGGGGTCCGGTCGGCGAACGAACCCCACCACGAGCTCGCCGGGCGCGACCCCGCTCGCGGCCGGCGCCTCGACCACCCGCCCCAGTGACTCATGCCCCAGGATCAGCCGATCACTTCCAGGAGGGGCCTCGCCGTACGCGCCCTCGACGATCTCGTTGTCAGTGCCGTCGACGCCGACGGCGATGGTCTCGCACAGGATCGAGCCCTCGGCCGGATCGGGTTCGGCCACCTTCTCCAGCGCGGCCGAGTTCGGCGTCGGTGGAGCGACCGTGACCGCGAACATCGTCATCAGTTCCGGACCT
>JBKPDU010000154.1:0-22835 GCA_046728055.1 Actinomycetota bacterium
CTTCACGCCCTCATCCGCGAAACGCTGGCCCGCGATGAGCCCCGCTTCGAACTCGGTCTGCCCCACGTGCACCAGGACTCCGAGGTCCGCGAACACGTCGCTCCCCGAGTTCATAGAGATGACAGGGATTCCCGCGTCCACCGCCGCCTCGATCGAGGGGCCGAGCGCGTCCGCGTCGGGGATGCTCACCACCAAGCCGTCCGGCTGGGAGGCCACGGCAGCGTCGATCAACTGGCTCATGGCTACCATGTCGAACGTCTCGGGGGCTTGGTACTCGACCTCGACCCCCATGTCCTCGGCCGCGGCCGTCACACCGTTGGCCGCCACCGACCAGAACGGGTCCGAGGCCTGCCCGTGCGTCACGACCACGAACCGGAAGTCGCGCTGCGTGACCGCACCTCCGTTCTCGCCGCCCTCGTCCCCATCGCCGGTGCACGCCGCCCCGAACAGGGCCAGCACCAGCAGCACGCCCGCCCACCGTCGACGAATCATTCCCCCTCCTTTCCCCCGGGGTGACGCCCCATCGCGTGTCCCCGCTCCGACACCGACACACCGGCCACCGACGATGGTCCGGGTCCCACGCCAAGCCGCTCGAAGAACGCCAGGCTCTTGGCGACGTCCTGGACCGGGCCGCTCCCCTCTCCCGGTGCCATCTCCAGCACCGTGTCCTGTTCCAGCACGTACCAGCCATCGTAGTCCGACCCCTCGAGGGCCGAGACGATGGCCGCAACGTCCACGTCGCCGTCCCCGAGCGGCCGGTACATCCCCTTCGCCACGGCGTCGCGGTACCCGACCCGTCCCGTCCGTACCCGTTCCGCCAGGTCGGCCGAGACGTCCTTCAGGTGCACGTGGGCGACGCGATGCCGAGCCTCCCTGGTGAGCTCGACGGGGTCGGCACCTCCGACCATCAGGTGACCGGTGTCCACGCACAGTGATACGGGTGCGGATTCCAACAGGCGTTCGACCTGCCGAGGTCCTTCGATCACGGTCCCCTGATGGGGATGCAGGGCCACCGCCAGGCCCCGCTCGGATCCAAGATCGATCACCCGTCCGATGCCGGCGGCGAACGACGCCCACCCCGGGTCATCGAGGTCGGAGCCGGACTCGTAGCCCTTCCGTTCCGTGGCGGCGGCGACAACGAGGACCTCGGCGCCGGCCGCGGCCAGCAGGTCGGCCCGGCTCGCCACCCGGTCGAGCTCATCTTCCAGCCGGCCCGGCTCGTGCAGGACCGCCGGGACGAACCCGGCCACGAGCCGGAGCCCGTGTCCGGTCAGCATCGCCTCCAGCTTGGATACGTCGGCGGGAAGGTATCCGTCGGGGCCGAGTTCCGTGGCCCGAAGGCCGAGGCCGGCCATCTCCGAAAGGACCCGGTCCGGCTCGAGCTGGTAGCCCCATCCAGGGACCTCGCAGACGCCCCACGAGATGGGCGCGCCGGCCGCCCGCTCCACGAGGCCGCTCACCCGACCTCCTCCACCCGCACCGGCCGGTGCTCGGCCCGGGAACGGTCGCAGGCCACCGCGATACGGAGCGCCGACAGGGCGTCCTCCGCCGTGGAGGGACTCTCCCGCCTCCCTGCCGCGAGCTCGACGAACCATTCCATCTCCGCTCGATACGCCTCGGCGAACCGGGCCGGGAAGTTCGGATACGGATCGGCGGGCGCGGCCGGCCCGTCGGGCTCCACGGAGCGGAGCGGCATCCGACCATCCCATCCCACGACCACGCTGTCGCCCGAACCGAGCAGCTCCATGCGGATGTCGTAGCCGAGGGGGTCGTGGCGGGTGACCGAGAGGATCCCGAACGCCCGGCCCGACAGCCGGAACGTGGCCACGGCCGTGTCGACATCCCCGTACTTCTCGAACACCGGGAATCCGATTACCCCGCCGTCCGCATACGTCTCAACGACCTCCTGACCCGTCACGAACCGCAGGGAGTCGAAGTCGTGCACGCTGAAGTCTCGAAAGATCCCTCCCGAGGCGGGGATGTAGGCCTCGTGCGGCGGCGCGGGGTCGTGGCCCGCCATCCGCACGACGTACAGGGTCCCGATCCCCCCGCCGGCGACGAGGTCGCGCGCGGCTCGGAACCCGCGATCGAACCGACGCTGGAACCCCATCTGGAAGGGGATCCCTGCATCCTGGATGTTGGCGACGATCTCGGCGGTCGAATCGATGTCGAGCGTGATCGGCTTCTCGCAGAACGTTGGGAGCCTGGCCTCCACCGCCCTGAGGACCAACCCTGCGTGCGCGTCGGTGGCCGCCGCGATGACCACCGCATCGGAGGCGTTCATGGCATCCACGACGTCATCCGCGACCTCCACACCGAGGTCCTCGGCCACGGCCCGGGCACGGTCCCGGTCGACGTCGGCCACGAGCACGTCCACATCACCAAGCGAGGCCAGCGTCCCGGCATGGACCATTCCCATGCGCCCAGCGCCGATCACCGCGATCCGCATCAGCGCGGCCCCTTCACCCCGCACCGGAACGCTCGATCCCTGGAGCATCTCCGCCCAGCGGGCCGTGCTCCATTGGAACGTTCCAAGATGGAAGCGTAGGCTAGGTCGCGCGTCTCGGGGTGTCAAGGGAGGCACGGCGACGCGACGGCGTCGAAGATGCCATCGCCGTCCAGCCCTCGAGTCCGGGAGGGACGAATGGAGACGATGAGGCTGACCGTGGCCCAGGCCATCGTGCGGTTCCTCACCGCCCAGCGAACGGTCATCGACGGGGGGGAGGTTCCACTGTTCCCCGGGGTCTTCGCCATCTTCGGCCACGGCAACGTGACCGCCCTGGGGGATGCGCTCCAGGCGGCGGGCGACGCCCTCCCCACGTGGCGCGGACAGAACGAACAGACGATGGCCATGGCCGCCGTGGCGTTCACCAAGGCCAGGAAACGCCGCCAGATCATGGTCGCCACGAGCTCCATCGGGCCTGGGGCCACGAACTTGGTCACCGCCGCGGCGATCGCCCACGCCGACCGGCTCCCCCTCCTGCTCCTGTCCGGCGACACCTTCGTCAGCCGCGTGAACGATCCGGTCCTCCAACAGGTGGAGCACTTCGGGGACCCCACGATCACCGTGAACGACGCCTTCCGACCCGTCACCAGGTACTGGGACCGGATCAGCAGCCCAGAGCAGATCCTGCAGTCATTGCCCCAGGCCGTGGCCACGATGCTGGACCCGGCGGACTGCGGTCCCGCGTTCATCGGCCTTCCCCAGGACGTCCAGGCGAGGGCGTTCGAGTACCCGGCCGCGTTCTTCGAACGGCGCATCCATCGAATCCGTCGTCCCGCACCGGACCCGGATGAGATCGATGCCGCAGTCACGTTGCTCCGATCGGCCCGGTCACCGCTCGTGATCGCCGGCGGTGGGGTCCACTACTCGCTTGCCGAGGCCGAGCTCGCCCGGTTCGCCGAGGATCACGGCCTCCCGGTCGTCGAGACCGTGGCGGGCAAGTCCTGCCTCACCTGGGACCATCCGAACTTCGCGGGGCCGATCGGCGTGACCGGCGCCTCATCGGCCAACGCCCTAGCCGCGGATGCCGACGTCGTGCTGGCCGTCGGGACCCGACTCCAGGACTTCACCACCGGATCGTGGAGCGTGTTCCGGAACGAGAGGATGCGCTTGATCGCGGCGAACGTCGGTCGCCACGACGCGACCAAGCATCTGGCGACATCGGTCGTGGGCGACGCCCGGCGAGTGTTGGAAGAGCTCAGTGAGGCCCTCGGCGAATGGAGGGCGCCGGCGTCATGGCTGGACCGAGCCGGTGAGGAGTACACGGCCTGGAACGCGTACCTGGAGGAGGCGGCCGCCCCGCCGACTGAAGGCCGTGCCCCCTCCTACGCAGCGGTCATCCGGACCGTGAGCCGCCACGCTCGGGAGGACGATTACGCACTCACGGCCGCGGGCGGTCTCCCCGGCGAGCTGAACAAGCACTGGCGGTCGCTGTCGGTGGGCAGCTTCGACTGCGAGTACGGCTACAGCTGCATGGGCTACGAGATCGGCGGGGCCTGGGGCGCGGCCATGGCGCTTCCCGATCGCACGGTGATCTCCTTCTGCGGAGACGGGTCCTACCTCATGGCCAACTCCGACGTCTACGGCTCGGTGCTCTCCGGGCACCGGTTCATCGTCGTGCTGTGCGACAACGGCGGCTACGCGGTCATCGACCGACTGCAGGTATCGAAGGGCGCCGCGCACTTCAACAACCTGATCGAGCACGTTCGAGCGAACGAGATCGCGTACGTGGACTTCGCGTCCCATGCCAGGTCGATGGGCGCGGTGGCCATCGAGGTGTCGATGCTCGAGGAGCTGGAGGCGGCACTCGAGCGGGCGCGCGGAGCCGACCGGACGACGGTGATCGTGATCCGAACCGACCCCCAAACGTGGACCGGCGGTGACGCCTGGTGGGACGTGGGGGTCCCCGAGGTCTCGGAGCGCCACGAGGTCCTCGTGGCGAAGGCGGAGCACGAGGCGGAGCGCAAACACCAGCGGGTCGGCGTGTGAGCGGAGGGACCGCGGTCAAAGACGCGGCGCTCGCGGGCCGGGGCGGCCGCCGGCGACCCCATCCCACGATCCTCGACGTCGCCGAACGAGCGGGAGTCTCCAAGTCGTTGGTTTCGCTCGCACTTCGTGGCTCACCGCGGGTCCGTGAGGAGAAGCGGCGGGCGGTCCTCCGCGCAGCCGAGCAGCTCGGCTACCGGCCGAATGCCGTCGCCCGGTCGCTCGTCCGGAACCGGACCACCGTGATCGGGGTGATGCTGTCAGATCTCCACAACCTCTACTTCGCTGAAGTCGTGGACGGGATCGAGGCCGAGGCCGCGTCGGCTCAGTACCGAGCCCTCATCAACACCGGGAGCCGGATGGCCGAGCGCGAGTGGGAAGCGATCGAGACGCTCCTGCAGCTTCGAACCGACGGTTTGATCCTGGCCGGGCCGGTGCTGCCTGCCTCGCTGATCCTCTCGGCCGCATCGGCCGTCCCGGTCGTCCTCGTCGCTCGGGCCTCGCGATGGCCCTCGGTCGATTCGGTCACCAACGACGACCGAGCTGGCGCCAGGATGGCGGTCGAACATCTGGTGTCGTTGGGGCATCGACACATCGCGCACATCGACGGCGGGACGGGCGCCGGGTCGGCATCCCGGCGATCGGGATACCTGGAAGCCATGCGCGATCACGGGCTGGCTCGCGCCGCGGTGGTGGCCCCCGGCGCGTTCACGGAGGAGGGCGGGGCGGCGGGGATCGACCGCCTCCTCGCTTCCCGGGTACGACCCACCGCGGTGTTCGTGGCGAACGACCTGGCCGCGGTGGGCGCCCTCCACGCGCTGGAGCGGCATGGGGCTCGTGTGCCCGCAGACGTCTCCGTGGTCGGCTACGACAACACGGCACTCGCCGCGCTGGGGCACATCGACCTGACCACCATCGACCAGCCGAGGCGGGAGATCGGCGCCACGGCTGTTCGGCTCCTGTTGGAACGGCTCGACCATGGCCGTCGTCGGGGCCGCCACGTCGTGCTGTCGCCGCGCCTGGTCGTGCGGGGGACGACCCGGCCGCTCCGCGGCCGAACGGCCGGTGCTACGCGGGCGGCGAGAAGCGGATGAGGTCCTCCCGGTCGGAGCCGCCCGACACGGCGATGGCGAGCACGACGCCGATCCCCCTGGCGTAGAGCTTGTACTCGAGGAGACGGGGTTCGAGCGGCGTGGTCTCCTTCGTCAGCACCACCTCGCGGAAGTGTCCGAATGGGACCTGCGCCTGCTCCGTCAGGCTCATGATCGCCGCGGCGTCCTCCGCCTCTCCCGCGTAGTACTCCTGCCGGTAGGACAGGCCAACCTGGGGATCGGCCGGCATGACCACGCCGGCCTGGGCGCCGTCCACACCCGCCTCCCATGACCCGGCCGTACTGACGACCCTTCCGTTCTCGTACTCCTTGGTGTTCTCGCCCAGGTACCACACGTTCCCGCAGGTGTCCTGGGCGTACCAGTCGAAGGTGTTCTCCACCAGGTGGCCCTTCTCGGTCACGACGTCGTGCACGACCGTCGCGTCGATGCCCAGGATCTTCTTTCTGTGGGTCGTGACGGTCACCGTGACCTTCTGCTTGGAGCCGCGGGGATCGGTCTCCCGATACACCCATCTGGCGCCCCGCGGGAACGGCAGGTACGGGTTGTCGATCCGCGCCACGAAGTCTGCCGGATCGAGCGTCACCGGTTCGCTCCCCTGAGGGAGCTGCCGCGGACACGCGACGGCGGCGGAGGCCATCCCACCCTGCACCCCGCCGACGAGGAGCATGAGCGCGACAGCCACGCCTGCCAGCTTGCGATCCATCACATCCTCCTTGGGGAAGTCGTCTGATCGTGGCGGTTCTCAGTCGCCGTCCGACTCCGCGTCGGCGGAGCCATCGTCATCGCTCTCCTGCCCGATGACCTTGAAGTTCGCATCCAGGCCGACCTCGACCACCCGTCCGTCGTCGAGACGGATCTCCACCGCGTACGCGGCTCCGCCGTCGCCGACTTCGGTCTCCAGGACGGTCCCGCCACCCGTGTGCTGTAGCGCGGCCGCCCTGGCCTTCTCTAGCGCCTGGCCGGCGAGTGGCTGGTCATCGCCGCTTCCGGTGGCGATGGCCACCCCTGTGCCCCCACCGATGAGGGCGACGGCCAGTGCTCCGCCCCCGATCAACCGTGTCCTTCGATCCATCGGTTGCCTCCTCTCGTCGCTGTCGACCGTTCTGCCTTCGTAATGGTGGCGTTCAGGTGGTGAGAGGATCGTGAGCCGGGGATGAGAGGCGCTCATCGGGGATCCGGAGCCTGACCACCGCACCACCCTCCGGTCGGTTCGCGGCCTCCACCGTTCCACCGTGGGCCTCGGCCACGGCTCGCACGATGGCCAGCCCCAGCCCCGAGCCTGCATCCCGATCCGGCCGTGACCGGGAGGCGTCTGGTCGGGCGAACGGCTCGAACGCGTTGCGCAGGAAGGTAGCCGAAAACCCCTCGCCGGTGTCCCGGACCTCCAGCCAGAGGAAGCCGTTCGCCCGAACGGCCTCGACGGTCACCGTCCCCAGGGGCGGGGTGAACCGCAGCGCGTTGTCCAGCAGGTTCCCCACGGCCTGACGCATCCGAAGGGGATCGAGGCTCGACCGCAGGCCCGTGGGCACTCGAGCTTCGATGGTCACCTCGGCTTGCCTGGCCCGAGGAGCGAAGGCGTCGACCTCCCCACCAACCAGCTCCGCCACGTCGACCTCCTCTCGCCGGACCGGAACCCGCCCCCGGTCCGCCCGGGCCAGGACCAGGAGGTCCTCCGCCAGGCGAACCAACCGGTCGGTCTCATCAGCCGCGCTCCGCAGCGCCGCCTCCAGCTCCTCCGAGGTTCGGGCCCGGCGGAGCGCCAGATCGAGCTCGACCCGCATGTTGGCCAGCGGCGTCCGGAGCTCGTGGCTGGCCTCGTCCACGAACCGTCGTTCCCGTTGGAGGGCCTGTTCCAAACGGTCGAGCATCTCGTTCAGGGTCTCCCCCAGCCTGGCGACCTCGTCACCGGTCCCCGCCGGTGGGAGTCGGCGGCCGGGTTCTGACGCCGAGATGGCGTCGGCCTCGATCCGCATCCGCTCCACCGGCCGGAGCGCGGCCCCCGCCACGACCCACCCGACCGCTCCGGCCAGGACGAGGACCAGGGGGCCGCCGACGGCCATGAGCGCGGCCAGCCGGGCCAAGGCCTCCTGCTGGTCGTCGAGGGACGCCCCCACCACGAGCGCCCGATCATCGGCGAGCCGGACCGCGAGGAGTCGGGCATCGACGGTCTCGTCCGTGGTGCGGACGACCCGCTCGAAGAACCGTGGCCCCTGAAGTCCAACCACCTCCGCCTCCGTGAGGATCGGCGTGCTCTGCAAGCCCGGAGAGGACTGGAGCACGACCCCCCCGGTGCCAAGGACCTGGGAGAACGCGTCGCCTGGATCGGCCAGGCCGCCCCCTTCTCCAAACGTGCCGTCCGATCGTTGCAGGCCCGGCAGGAGCGCCGAGGCGCGGGACTCCAACCCCGAATCCACGGCTTCCACCAGGTCGGCACGAAGTCGCAGGTACAGGAACACCCCGGAGACCGCCAGGACCACGGCCATGAGGCCGGCCGAGATGATCGTGAGCCTAGCCCTGATCGGTAGGCGCATCCCCGGGCTCTTCCCTGAAGCGGTAGCCGGCCCCCCTGACGGTCTCGATGGAGTCCGATCCGAAGGGGCGATCGACCTTCTCCCGCAAGTACCGCACGTACACGTCCACCACGTTCGAGTCGCCTTCGTAGGCGAAATCCCACACGTGCTCGATCAGCCGGGTGCGGGACAGGACTTCCCCGGGATGGCGCATGAAGTACTCGAGCAAGGCGAACTCCTTCGCGGTGAGCTCGATGGGGGTTTCGGCTCGGCTGACCCGATGGCTCGCCGGATCCAGCCTTAGGTCCCCCACGGAGAGGGACGGCGGACGCTCCGTCGCACCCCGGCGGAACAAGGCGCGAAGGCGGGCCAAGAGTTCCGCGAACGAGAAGGGCTTCATCAGGTAGTCGTCGGCCCCTGCGTCGAGTCCGGATACGCGATCGGGGACACTGTCGCGAGCGGTCAGCATCAGCACCGGGCTCCACCGTCCCGCAGCCCGGAGCCGCCTGCATACCTCGAAGCCGTCGATGTCCGGCAGCATGACGTCGAGGACCACGGCGTCGTAGGCGTTCTCCGATGCAAGCCACAGCGCGTCGTGACCGGTGCCGGAGACGTCGACCGCATAGCCCTCCTCCTCCAGCCCACGCTTGAGGAGGCCGGCCATCTTGACCTGGTCTTCCACCACCAGCACCCGCACAGCGCCTCCCCGTATAGCAAGCCTAGCTGGGAGCCATGAGAGGGAAATGAAAGGCCGACGCCTCGACGCGTCAGAGATGAGCCTTCAGCAGTGGGCCGCTCCTCCAAGAACGGCGCTGGGGCTGCTCATCGAGCATCGCTCGACGACGAGAAACGTCTCTGTGGGCAGCGGGTCGGCGAGAGCTGGTCATGGTCAGTGCCCGTGGAGGCGGCGCTGCTCCTGCCGCAGCCGCTCCGATCCCTCGACGTAGCGTCTGGTGTCGTTGATCCGTTCGAGCTCGATGGCCTCGATCGGCATGTCGCGGGCCCTGAGCGTAACGGTGAACCCCTCGACGTTCGCGTAGGCAACCCACATCCGGCCTTCAGCGAGCCATGAGAACGCCACGGCCCGACCGTCCACCGGGATCGAGATCGTTCGCCACTCCGGGTCAGGCCTCGACTCGATGTCCCGCCGCCGGGCCATGAGCCAACGCGTGGTCTGGCTCGGGCTCATCTCACCAGGAGGCTCCATCGCTCGGTGCCAGAGCTCTTCGGCGAGGGACCGGGGCAAACAGCTTCGGTCGGGTTCGGTTGTCACCTCGACCCTGAGGTACGGTCCCTTCCCCACCAGGTCGCCATGGACGATCTTCATGCTGGTGATGGCCTTGTTCGAGGCCCCGTAGCCCCCGGTCCGGCAGTCTCCCTCCCAAGCCGGAGGCAGGCCGTAGAGCGGAAGAGGCGGGGATGCCCACAGCTCTTGCTCTCGGCGGTCACGGCGAGCGGCGGCCCGGTCCGGGCTGATCTCCCGGAGGAGCTCGGTCAGCAGATCGTGCCCGGGCCCCGTCGCCCGCGTCCCCCAGAAGGCCGTGGACATGAAAACGAGCCAGACGACAGCCACCACTCCCAAGGTCACGGCCCACCAGGCCCACCCGAGCAGGACCTGGAGCACCACCCCCAGGGCGACTCCGACACCAGCCGCCATCAGGTAGGTGAGCGGAACGGGCTTGGCTGATCGGCGCCTCCGGAGCACGTCCAAGGCCCGGACGGGAACGGTCCACAGCGACGGCCGATGGAGAGTGAGATAGGCCACCTCGTCTCCCATGGAAACCAGGCCGCATCGGCGGCACACGCGGCTCGGTGAAGGCCACCGCCCGCTTCCGAGCCAGTCCACGAGGGCCTTCCACAGCGTGGGTCGGCGCGCCTCCCAGTCGGTCGCCCCGCACTGCGCACAGACCTCTTCCGGTTCCGGCATCGTCATCTCTTAGACGTGGGGCCTCCGTCTCCTCACGACCTGATCATGACATCCGCACGGGACCCGCCCGGGTCACAGGGTTCGCTTGATCGGGCTCCGTCATCTCGGATCAGAAGGTCGCTGTCGTTTCCCACGATCGCGCGCTCGTACGCAGACCGGTCGAGGCTGAATCAACCGAAGCCTCGGTAGTCCTGGTGCGGACGGCACGGCTGTCGGAACGCCGACCAGGTGACGACGCGACAGGCCGATCCCGCCGCCGCCCTCACGGCGGGGCTCGCCTACGAGCAAAAATCGAGACGTCGCCATCTCCACCCAACACAAAGGCTGCCAACGAGACCGAAAACGTGTCGCTCGATGAGAGGAGCCTTCGCGGACAAATGAAAGCGTCAACACGACGGCCGATGTCGATGCCGAGGTGAGGTCCGTGTCCGGATGAGGAAACGAAGTAGCGCCACGCGTACGCCTGTCGGCTGCTCACTCCGTGCTCGTCCGCGAGCTCGGGTGTCGGAAACGGGGTAAGCTCGGTCGATGGATCCGCGTCCATTGGTTGCACGCGCGCTGATCCCGGTCGCGGCCGTCCTGCTCCTCGCGGCGGCCCCGGTTATGGCGCATGAGTCCGCGTACTCCGGGCGCACCCTCGCCGGCGATCGGTTTGACCGGTTCGGCGTCCTCCCTATCGGTGAAGGAACGCTCACCATCACCGCCCGGGCGTCGATCGGCGAGTTCTCCCGGGGGATCGAGCGATCCCGGCCTGTGCACATCCCAGCGGGGGCCGCTGCGCTCACTGCGCTGCTGGCGTTCATCGTCTCCTGGCGTTGTCTTGTTGGACCGCGATGGAGCGGCGGATCCCCCTCTACGTCTCAGCGTGTCGCTGGCCCTCGGGCCCCACCCCTCCAGCTCGTTTGATGCCGGGCGCGGCCAGGGTGGCCGCGCCACCGAGCTGGAGGCTCTTCATGTCCCGATGTCTTTGGCGTAGATCCCTGATCGTCGTCCTCTCTGTCGGGGCGGCCACGATCAACTCCTTACAAGCCGGTCGCGTCAAACGCCGGACGCCCGGTGTGGGCGAAGCGGGATGAAGAAGGCGGGGCGGAGGCGATGACCGCGGGACTGCGGATCCGATCGCTCGCCCAGACGCTTGCCCGCGTGGCGGCCGTATGCTCGTCGTTCCTTCTCCTCGCCGCCGCGGGCTGCAGTGGAGAACCAAGCCCGGCGCCTCCAGGCGCGATCCGCGATGCGGAAGGGCCACGCCGTCTCCCGCAATCACCTCCACCCTGTCCCCGTCGGCTGAACCGACTTATCCCAGCCTGAAGCGGTTCACGCTCCCATTCGACCGATTCGCGTACAAGGCCGCGTACTCTGACTGTCGACTCATCGGCGTCGAGAGGACAGCCGAAGGATTCGGCGGGCACGCGGACGATCCACTCTCCGTTGCGCGCGCCTACGCCGTCGCGACCTTCCCGGAGCCGGTTGAACATCGGGAGGCCATCTTCCAGGGATGCCTCGACGGGTTCAAGGCGGCGACGCCGTGAACACGACAGGAGGAGAACGCGTGATGAACGCGTTCATCCTCGTCCAGACAGAGCCCGGTAAGGCGGCTCGAATCGCCGAGCAGATTCGCTCGCTCGAAGGTGTGACGGAGGCCGTGGGGGTGAGCGGCCCGTACGATGTCATCGCCCGGGCGCGAGTCCGGGATCTCCGACATCTGGACGCGCTCGTCTTGGACCGCCTGCGGACGATGGAGGGGGTTCTTCGCGCCCTTCCATCTTCGGTCGTGTCCCCGCAGCTATCGCAACGGACATGAACCGAACGCAGGCGATCCAGCGCGTCGATGAGATCCTTGAGCTCTTCGCCGAGATGTACGTCGCGGGGCGCTGTCCAAGGTGCGGCGTCGCCTTGTACGACGGAGACGACGTGTTCCTCTCGCCGAGAACATCTGTGACGAGAAGCGTCGTCCATCGTGCCCCATGCGAGGTCGCGAGCTGCATAGGGGAGTTGATAACGCTCACAAGACGCTTCTCGATCCGCCTCGAGCCAGTCCTTTTGACCGTGTCAGAACCCGACACGTCCGTCCTGACGGTTCGGCGAGTTGGTGATTGAGGTGCGCTAGGGATGGACGAGGCTGGTGACCTTACGAACGGGAACAGCCGACTAGTCGCGGAGGGTGAGGTCGATGCCTCTCGTCGATGAGATCCCGCTCCCCGGGATCGGCGTCCGGTACGAGTTCGTGACCGAGGACGGTGCCCGTGTGGGGGTCGTGCACCATCGGTCTGGAGTTCGGGAAATGGTGTTGTTCGAGCGCGACGACCCCGATACGTCGCACGTGCTGGTCCGGCTCGGGCCCGATGACAGTCGCACGGTCGCGGAACTCCTCGGCGTCTCTCAGGTGGCGAAGGATCTGGCCGAGCTCGGTCAAGATGTCGAAGGGCTGGCCGTCGATCGGCTACCACTTCCGCCTGGGTCGCCGTTCGACGGCCGAACGATCGGCGACACGGGTGCCCGAACACGGACCGGGGTCTCGGTGGTGGCCGTTCTTCGGGCCGGAGCTGCGCATCCCGCGCCTGGTCCCGAGTTCGGGCTACGGGGCCGGGACACGTTGGTCGTGGTTGGTACCCCTCGAGGCATCGAGCACCTCGTCGTCCTGCTCCGATGGGGCGAGTGATGAACGACTCGCTGTTCCTGATCGAGCTGGGCGGTGTGGTCCTCCTCCTGGCGCTCCTGGCTCGGGTTGCTCACCGTGTGGGGCTCTCGCCTATCCCCCTCTACCTGTTGGCGGGGCTGGCCTTCGGACAGGGTGGCTTGATCCCTCTGGTCACGGCGGACGACTTCATCGAGGCGGGGGCCGAGATCGGATTGATCTTGCTGCTGTTCTCACTCGGCCTGGACTATTCCGCGCGGGAGCTGGTCGGGTCCCTTCGCTCGACCGCGCTCATCGGAGGCCTGGATCTGCTGCTGAACTTCACGCCCGGGTTCCTCGGCGGCCTCTTCCTCGGTTGGGGCCTCCTCCCCGCCATGTTCCTCGGCGGCATCACGTTCATCTCCTCATCGGGCGTGATCGCTCGCACCGTCGAGGATCTCGGGTGGATGGGGAACCGCGAGACGCCCTCCGTGTTCGCGATCCTCGTGATCGAGGACCTCGCCATGGCGGCGTTGCTGCCGCTTGGAACTGTGCTCCTCGTCGGAGGAGGAGTCGCACGTGTCGCCCTCTCGATCGCCATCGCCATGCTGGTGGTTCTCGCGGTTCTGGCGGTCGCGGCCGGCTACGGCGAGGCGATCAGCCGGAGCGTGTTCAGCCGATCGGACGAGGCGCTCTTGTTCGCGATCCTTGCCGTGCTCCTGCTGACCGCCGGGGCGACGCAGGCCCTGAACATCTCGGCCGCGGTCGGCGCGTTCCTCGCCGGGATCGCGTTCTCGGGGCCGGCGGCGGAGCGGGCGCGCGCTCTGCTCGTCCCCCTTCGGTCGGTGTTCGCCGCGGCGTTCTTCCTCTTCTTCGGATTCGATATCGACCCGCGAACCCTTCCGCCCGCCCTGCTGCCGGCCATGGGGTTGGCCGTCGCGGGTGCCGCCACCAAGTACGCGACGGGGTGGCTCGCGGCCCGGCGTGCTGGCGTGGGTCGCCGCGGACGGATACGGGCCGGAGTGGGCCTGATCGCACGAGGCGAGTTCTCGATCGTGATCGCCGGGATCGCCCTCGCCGCGGGCATCGAGCCCGAGATTGGCCCGGTAGCAGCCGCCTTCGTTCTCCTCTTGGCGGTGTCCGGGCCCCTGCTGGCGCGGATCACGGATCGAGCGACGGCCCCAGGCGGGCACGAGAAGCAGTCGAGCCTCGTCCGAGGCCGCGGGTGAGCAGATCGGGGTCCTTCAGGGTTCGGCGGGCGCGCCGCTCATCGCGGCCTCGCTCTTCGTCCTTCATGTCATCCCTCCCCGGCCTCGGACTCGCTCTCCACTCTGGACGTTCGATCCACCACGAACCTGGCCGAAGGACACAGACAGCTCGAGCGCCGGCTCGGGCGACCCAGGCCAGATCCCCGAATGCGCGTTCAAGAACAAGGTCCGAGTGGTCTAGGCCGGTAACCGAGCCAGTAGCGCGTCGAGGAACTCGATCGCCAGTCGAGCGTCCTCGCCCCGCTCGCCATCGACCGAAGCGAGTTGCTGACGGGCTCTTACCACCGCTACGCGTCGGCCCTCGCAGCACATCTCGAGCTCCCGCACCGCCTGGTCCGGCTCTGTACCCGACCGGGCGAGAGCGATCGCCAACTCTCTCACGATGTCCGCTGTGGTCATGCTCTCCTCCCGAGAAGCAGGTCGAACCAACTCCCGGCGGCATCGCGCGAATGCCCAATCCCATACGACGCGAGCCGCGCGCTCAGAGTGGTACTGGAACCCGCTTCCCGGGGGGACCTCGTCCCGCCAGACCAGACGCGAACGGTTCAACGGCGATCAGCGGAGGAGGATCGAGCAGTTGCGATCGAGTGAGGACGGAGCCTCCCCAGCTGGCCCCGTTCGCTTTCGCCATTGTGACCAGCTGGCGTTCCGCCAGTTTCCCCATCCCCAGGAGCACGGGGCGGTCAGGGGTGGTGAGCAGCAGACCCGTACCCGGCGCGACAGCTTCCGCCATCGGCGGCGAGGACGGCTCGATCCGGGGCTCGGAGTTGGGCCTTGCTGCGGCGACCCACGCGACTAGGACAACCGCCAGCAGGCGGGGGCCTCGTGCGTCAACAGCACTCAGGGTCACGCGCCGAGGGTAGGCGCCCTCAACCATCGCACGCAAGGCTGGGGATCAGTTGGCCGGCTGGCTCCCGACCGTCGACTCACCCGGCTGCGTGGCTCTCTCCAGGACGGACGTTTGTCCGAGGCTTGTACCTGGAGGCACTGGAGTCCCGAGTGGATCCCGCGGTCATCAGCGGTGTGCGTAGGTTCGTGTCGGAGCGGGGATTTGAACCCCGACGGGCTATGCGCCCACTAGGCCCTCAACCTAGCGCGTCTACCTAGTTCCGCCACTCCGACGAGCCAGGGGATTCTACAACCGGGGGCGCCGGGTCCGGCCCTACTTCCCCCACTGCCAGGAGAGCCAGAAGGTCGTCAGGCCGAAGATGATGGCCGTGACCACGGTGATCTTGTCCAGCCGGCGCTCCAGGGCAGTCCCTCCAGTCAGGCTGCTGGTTCCCCCGAACATGTCGGACAGTCCGCTCCCCCGCCCCGAGTGCAGCAGGATGAACACGATCAGGAACAGCGACGAGGCGATGTTGAGCACCAGTGCGGCTACGTCCAGCACGAGCCCAGTCTAACCGGCGTCCACCTGGATGAGCGCCCGATCGGACAACGGGAAGTGGCACGCGGCCACCTGGCCCGGATGCTGCGGCGTGAGATGGGGCTCCTCTTCGATACAGCGGGGATGGGGCACGTCGCCGAGCCCCTGGGCCTGCGACATGGCCCGGCTCTGTGGGCACCTGGGATGGAACCGGCATCCCGATGGGGGGTCGATGGGTGAAGGAACGTCGCCCTCCAGGATGATCCGCTTCTTCTGCCTGGCCAGGTCGGGGTCGGCGAGGGGAACCGCCGAGAGCAGGGCACCCGAGTACGGATGCTTGGGGTTCATGTACAGGGTGTCGCCCGACGCCATCTCGACGATCTTGCCCAGGTACATCACCGCGACCCGGTCGGACACGTGTTTGACCACGGACAGGTCGTGGGCGATGAACAGGTACGTCAGGTTGAACTCCTCCTGGAGGTCCTCGAGGAGGTTCAGGATCTGAGCCTGGATCGACACGTCGAGCGCCGAGACCGGCTCGTCGCACACGATCAGCTTCGGTCGAAGGGCCAGGGCCCGAGCCACGCCGATCCGCTGCCGCTGCCCGCCGGAGAACTCGTGCGGATATCGGTTGTAGTGTTCGGGGTTCAGCCCGACCAGCTCCATGAGCTGTTGGACCTCGCCCTTGACCTTGCCCTTGGCGATGGTCTTGTGCAGCCGGTACGGGGCTCCGATGATGCTCCCCACGGTCTTGCGGGGGTTCAGCGACGCGTACGGGTCCTGGAAGATCATCTGCATGTCGCGGCGGATCAGGCGGAGGTTCTTCCCCCTCAGCTTGGTGACATCGCGACCCTCGAAGGAGATCGAGCCGCCCGTGGCGTCGTACAGGCGCATGATCACCCGGGCCAACGTCGACTTGCCGCAGCCCGTCTCCCCGACCAGGCCCAGGGTCTCTCCCGGGTAGATCTCCAGGTCGACGCCGTCCACCGCGTGCACGTCCCCGACGTGCTTCTGGAAGATGATGCCCCGGGTGATCGGGAAGTACTTCCGCACCCCCGCCAACTTCACCAGCGGTTGGACTCCCTGACGCTCGAACGGCGCCTCACGTTCGGAGACCGTCACGCTCACTGGTGCACCATCACCTCCTCTTTGAAGATCCGGTCCTTGTCCTGGAGCGAGAGGTGGCAGGCCGAGGAGTGGTGCCCGTCGACCGGGAGGAGCTGGGGAACCTCGGCCCGGCACCGGTCGAAGACGTAGGGACACCGAGGGTGGAACGGGCACCCCTGCGGGACGAAGATCAGCGACGGCGGGAGCCCCTTGATCGGTTTCAGCCGCTCCGTCCGAGGCGCGTCGACCCGGGCGATCGACTGCAGGAGCCCCCAGGTGTACGGGTGGTCGGCGTCGTAGTAGATGTCGCGGGCGTAGCCATACTCCACCGCCTTGCCGGCGTACATCACCTGGATGTTGTCGCAGTGCTCCGCCACGACCCCGAGGTCGTGCGTGATGATGACCACCGCGGCGTTGAACTCCTGCTTCAACCGGTCGATGAGGTCCAGGATCTGGGCCTGGACTGTGACGTCGAGGGCCGTGGTGGGCTCGTCGGCGATGAGCAAGTCGGGGTTCAGGGACAGGGCCATGGCGATCATGGCCCGCTGGCGCATGCCGCCGGAGAACTCATGGGGATACTGCCGGGCCCGCTCGTCGGGCCGGGGGATCCCCACCCGGCGAAGCATGTCGACGGCCTGATCCCTGGCCTCCTTCTTGTCGATCTTCCGATGGGCCGTGATCGCCTCGGCGATCTGGTCCCCCACCCGGTAATAGGGATGGAGGGATGTCATGGGATCCTGGAAGATCATCCCGATCTGGCTCCCCCGGATGTTCCTCAACTCCTCTCCCGGGAGCTTCAGGAGATCCTCGCCCCGGAACACCGCCTCTCCTTCGATCCTGGCCTGCCCTGGGGTGATGAGGCCCATCACGGTGAGGAACGTGACGCTCTTGCCGGATCCCGATTCGCCGACGATCCCGAGGGTCTCACCCGGCGCGACGGAGAAGGACACGCCGTCCACCGCCTTGACCAGGCCATCCTCGGTGGGGAAGTGAACCTTGAGGTCCCGGACCTGGAGAAGCGGTTCAGGCACGCACGCCCCCCGGCCGAGGCCTGCTCACGTGTATCTCACGCGGGGGTCGAGAACCGCGTACACGACGTCCACGACCAGGTTCGCGACCACGATGAAGAACGCGGCGAAGATGGTTACGCCCATCACCACCGGAAAGTCCTGGTCGTAAATGGCGTCGATCGTGTACTTCCCGACACCGTCGAGGTCGAAGATCGTCTCGGTGATGATGGCCCCCCCCAGGAGGTAGCCGATGTCCAAGCCGACCATCGTGACCACCGGGGTCAGCGCGGCTCGGAGCCCATGCCTGTAGATGACTTGACGTTCCGGGAGTCCCTTGGCTCTGGCGGTCCGGATGTAGTCCTCCGACATCGTCTCGATGAGCGACCCCCTGACCATCCGGGCGTAGAACGCCGCGAACAGGAGGGAAAGGGTCATCCAGGGAAGGATGAACTTCCCAGTGAGGACGGCATGCGTGAGGCTCTCCCCGATCTCGAATCCCGGGGGTGGAGCCCATCCTAACTGGAACCAGAACACATACAGCATCACATAGCCAAGCCAAAATACGGGGGCGGACACGCCGAACAGGGCAAACAGCATCGCGGCACGGTCCGCCAGCGAGCGCCTCCGGATCGCTGAGATGATGCCGATCGGTATCCCGACGATGAGCCACAGCGCAGCGGCGCCCAGCGTGAGCGTGAACGTCACCGGGAGCCGCCGGTATATCTCCTCCTTGACCGGGATGAAGTTCCCGTACGAGTAGTAGACCTGTTCGTTCAGGAACCAGCCCGGCCACGGGACCAGCCCTTTGGCGAACCGCCCGTATTGGACGGTCCAAGGCCTGTCCAGCCCCAGATTGTGCCGGATCTCGGCCAAGATCTCCGGGGTCGTCTGCCGGCCGGCTATCAGACGGGCCGGGTCGGTCGCCGGGAGCTTCAGGAAGATGATGAACGTCAGGAAGGAGATGATGAACAGGACGAGGATCAAGAACAGGATCCGCCGCACCAGGTACCTGCTCATCGGGTCACATTATGCCCCTTGAGCGGGGAGGGGGCCACTCGCGTGGCCCCCTCCCGCCTGTCCTTTCCCTGCTGGGCTGCGTCCTACGCGCCGCCATTCACCAGCGCGACGTGCTGCAAGGCCATCGTCCCTTGGTTCGAGCTGTAGGTGTAGTTGACGATCCGGGGACCGGCCAGCCGCACCTCGTTGTCGAAGATCCAGGGCACGAACGGCACGACATCTTCCATCACCGTCCGGTCCCACTCGGCCCAGCAGTTGGTGCGCTCGTCCCCGAGTGGGAGCCTGGCGCACTCAGCCATCTGGGCATCCACGCTCGGGACCTTTGTGACCTCGTAGCCGTGCTCCTTCAGGACGTCGGGGCTGGCTCCCACCAGGGAGTAGTTACAGCACGCCTCGGGGCCGATGCCGACGGCCCCCAGGATCGGTGGGCCGAAGGTGAATGCGTCCCCGTAGTCCTTGAACCAACCCACGCTCGGACAGAAGGCGGCGTGGGCCCCGGGGTCCAGGCACTTCTCGTACATGAACGTGTACCGGTCCCCCTCGGAGACCTTGAAGTCGATCCCGATCTGCGCCGCGCTGTCCGCGATGATCGCGTTCTGTTCGGGATATGGAGTCTCTCGGTCTGCGATCAGCGGTACGGACTTGCATTCGGGGGCGTCGCACACGCCGTCCCCGTTCGAGTCGTACTTGGACTGGCTCATCTCCTCCTTCGCGAGCTCGACGTCACCCTGTCCACCTTCCGTGGCGTACGGGTCGTAGTCCGCCAGGACGTTGTTCAGGATGGTGTCCGGGATGATGTGCCCCGCGAGCTCGCCGTACAGGTCGCCCCCGCGTGCCCGACGGAGAGCGTCCTTGTCGATGATGTAGTTCATGGCCTTCCGCACGTGGACGTCGTCGAAGGGCGGCTCGGCGATGTTCATCGACAGGTACCGGAGTCCGTCGGTCGGGTTCACCTTGAGCTGTTCCTGGAGCGCCGGATCGGTGCTGTATTGCTGGAGGAGCTCCGCCGGCGGGACGCCGTCGTACACGTAGTCGATCTCGCCCGACTCCCACTTGTTGAAGTTGACGTCGGTGCTCTCGTTGATCTCCACCTGAACGCCGTCGAGGTAGGCGCTCCGCAGGTCGTCGGTGGCCTTGTCCCACGAGGGGTTCCTCACCAACACCCACGACCGCCCGGGGTCGTAACCGGCCACTGGCTTCTGCTGCTTGGCCGGGGCCGAGAAGTCGAGCTGGTCGGAGCCCTCCCACATGTAGGGACCCGAGGACACCAGGTAGCGGCCGTAGTCCCTGTCGTGGCCGTCGGCTGCTCCCTCGGGGATCGGCGCCATCGCCGGCATCGCCATCCGGAGCGGGAAGTCCCCCGTGGCCTCCGTGAGGGTGATCACCAGGGTCTTGTCGTCCGGTGTCTGGAGCCCGGAGATGGAGTCGGCCTTGCCCTCGGCGAACTCCTGGATCCCCTCGATCAGCGAATCGCCCTCGGAGTTGTCCGTGTAATAGAAGGCGTAGCCGCCCTCGTGGCACACCGTGCAGGCCTCTCGTTCGATGGCCCGGACGAAGTCCGCCGAGGTGATCTCGACGTCTTCGAATGGCGGCGAGAATCTCACGCCGTCTTTGATGTGGAACGTGTAGGTCAGGCCGTCATCGGTGACCTCTGGCATCTCCGTGGCCAGGTCCGGCGTGACGTCGCTGCCGCCCTGCGCCGCGTCCAGTCCGTTGTACTGGAGCAGGGTCCGAAGGAGGCAACAGTTGAAGATCGACCAGGAGATCTGGGAGTACTCCTTGGCCGGGTCGAATGCCTCGTCCACGTCGGCCGAGATCCCCATCTTGATCACCCCGCCGGGCTGGATCTCGCCGCCGGTGGGGGACGGCGGGGCCTCCGCTTCCTCGCCACCACAGGAAGCCGCCACGATCGCTACTACTCCGACCAGGGCCATGACCCTGAGATATCGTCCAATCACGTCATTCCCCCTTCTTGGTTGGCGGTGTCAGGGACCGTCCGGTTCACCGCATCCCTCCTCCCTTCCAAGGCTCAGTCTTCTCCTCTCGGTACTGCACGTTCTCGCGGAGATTCGACCCTCCTGCTACCCACCCGTTCGGGGGTCGAGGGCGTCCCGCAGACCATCGCCTACCAGGTTGAAGGCCAGTGTGGTCATGAAGAGGAAGAGCCCCGGGAACAGGAACATCCACCACGCCACGGTGAAGATCCTCCCCCCCGCTTCCGCAAGCATCCCTCCCCACGAAGGCACCGTGGAGGGCACCCCCAGGCCGAGGAACGACAGGGACGCTTCGAACAGGATGTTGTTCGGGATGATGAGAGTGGTGTACACGATGATCGGAGCCACCACGTTTGGCAGGACCTCCCGGCCCACGATCCGAAAATTGCCCCACCCGACGGCCCTGGCGGCCTCGACGAACTCCTTCTCCCGAAGGGAAAGGACCTGGCCCCGAACGATCCTGGCGATGTATGGCCAGTTGAACAGCCCGATGACGAAGCTGACCAGGAAGAGACCGGGCTGAAGAAGGCCGAACAGGCAACCGTTCGCGCTGGCCCCACAGGCCGAGACGAGGCCCACGGCCAGCAGGAGGATCGGCATCGACATCACGACATCGGTCGTTCTGGAAAGGACCGTGTCGACCTTCCCTCTGAAGAAGCCGGCGATCAGGCCGACGGTCACGCCGATCACGAGCGACATGCCCGTGGCGAAGAACGCCACGATCAGCGACGTCCGGGCCCCGTACATCACCCGCACGAAGAGGTCTCGCCCCGCCTTGTCGGCCCCGAACCAGAAGCTGCTGTTCGGTCCCAAGGGCAGGCCGAACTCGTTGGTCATCTCCCGCAGGAAGACTTGGTTCGGCCCGTGGCCGACCAACTTGGCGAGGAGTGGGGCCAACACCGCCATGAGGATGATGAGGACGATCATGACGATGCCCACCAACGCCAAGCGATCCCTGCGAAACCGCCGCCAGAAGAGTTCCCATGGGCTACGACCGATGACCCCGAGGCCCGGCTCGCCCACGGAGGGGGGTGCAGCCGGCCCGGCAACTGGTTCGGTGACGACGCTCGCCACGAGGCTTCCTCCTGATCACGCTGGATGTGCCAGGGAACATTACCCGCATCTCAGGCAGCCGAGCAAACGCTTCAGCACCTCCGCGAACGCGTCTCCCCTCATATACGATCGCGCCGCCGAGTTGGGATTGCCCCCAATTATCCGCGCATCAGGTTCGCCAGCCGGGGCACGATGTCGACGCCCCGCAACTGGCCAAGAGAGCCGGCCGCGCAGGCCCGCTCTCCGAACGAGGTCGAGCCGTCCGATCGCACCGGTCCCCCACTCACGAGTAGGGGCACCGGCTCCGCCGTGTGCGCTTTACGCAGGCACGACGTGGAGTGGTCCGCGGTCACCGCCACGATGGTCCGGTCACGATCGATCATGGGCAGGACCTCGCCGAAGAAGGCTCGATCGATCACCTCGATCACGTCACGCTTGTCCTCCGCGCGGCCGTCGTGGGCGGGGATGTCCGGGCCCTTGACGTGGACGTACACGGCGTCGAAGCCGTCGAGGGCCTCGGAGGCCAAGGCCGCCCACCGCGCGTAGTCCGCTTCGGCCGACAGACGGGGGGCGTCGACCGGGGCCATCCCCAGCAGCATGGCGATGCCCCGCTCGACTGGCATCTCCACGAAGCAGCCCCATGCCGGACCGAACCGTTCATCGATCGGCTGGAGCTTCGGGACGTGGTCGCCGCCGTCGCGGGTGAGGATGAGGTTGGCGGGGAGCTTGCCGTTCCTCCGCCGGTTCGCGTTCACCTCCGACGCGTCGAGGATCTTGGCCGCCCTTTCCACGAACGCGTTGGTCAGCTCGGCGGCCCGACGGGCCGCATGAGTGTCCACCAGCGGCTCGCACCGGGCCACCTCGGGCTCGAACGTCTCCAGCGCCACCCCAAGCGAGCCCTCCTTCCGATAGGCGGGGTCGGTGTTCGTCACCTCGGCGGACAGCGATCCCTGCTCCGCCCGGATCACCAGGACCCCTCGGTGCTCCACAGTGGATCGGAGCTCGAAGGTGGCGCCGGGAAGCCCGAGCTTCTCGTTGACCTCGGCCGCCAGAGCCCGGGCCTCGGCTGACGACAAGTCGCGTCCCACTCGACGGTCGATGATCCTGGGCCAGTCCGCGGTGGCGAAGTTCACCCTGTACGCCAGGTCGCCGTCGCCGAAGTCCATCCCGGCGCCCACCGCTTCGACGACGCCGCGGCCAGGGTGCTCGTCTCTGGGGTCGTACCCCAGGATGGCGAACACGGCGATGTCCGACTCGGGCGCGATCCCGGGGCCGACCGTGACGACGGTTCCGGTCCTGCCCTGTTCTGCCAGCGCGTCCATGAACGGCGTTCGGGCGGCCTCCAGCGGCGTCCGGTTTCCGAGCGCC
>JBKPDU010000155.1:0-7462 GCA_046728055.1 Actinomycetota bacterium
ATCGGGTTCACCCGGTCCCGCCGGGCCGCCGAGCTGCTCGCCGAGTTCGCCCGCCGAGAGGTTCCAGGTGGCCTGAAGGAGAGGATCAAGTCCTACCGCGCCGGGTACCTGGCATCCGAGCGCCGGGAACTGGAGCGCAAGCTCGCGGGGGACGAGCTGGTGGCGGTGGCTTCCACGAGCGCGCTCGAGCTCGGGATCGACATCGGGTCGCTGGACGCGGCGATCCTGGTCGGCTACCCGGGGACGAGGGCCTCGATGTGGCAGCAGGCCGGCCGGGCCGGCCGGCGAGACGACGGTTCGGTTGCGATCCTGGTGGCCCAAGACGATCCCCTGGACCAGTACCTGGTGACGCATCCGGCCGACGTGTTCGACAAGCCGGCCGAAGCGGCGGTGGTGGATCCCTCCAACCCGTTCATCCTGGAACCGCACCTCGTGTGCGCGGCCCGCGAATACCCGCTGGCACCGGACGAGCTCTCGTTCTTCGGCCCCGACGCGCCAGCGGCCGTGGAACGGCTGGAGGAAGCGGGCGAGCTCGTTCGACGTCGCGGACTCATCCATCACCGGGGAACGGGTTCGCCGCATCGCCGGGTGGACATCCGAAGCGCCTCGGGCCACCTGTTCTCGATCGTGATCCAGGAGACCGGCGAGCTCCTCGGCACGGTGGATGAGTCGAGGGCTTACTACCACGTGCATCCGGGCGCGGTGTACCTCCACCAGGGCGAGCAGTTCGAGGTGACCGAGCTCGACATGGCGACCCGCGTCGCGCTGGTCACCAGGTCGGACCCCGACTTCTACACACAGTCCCGTGACACCACGGACATCGACGTGGTTCAGGAGATGCAGGAGACGCAGACCGACGGTGGGGTTCCCAGCTTCTACGGGTCGGTGCTCGTGACGAACCAGGTGGTCGGGTTCGTCCGAAAGCTGGTGGCGACGGGAGAGACCATCGATACCGTTCCACTGGCCCTGCCGCCGCAGACGCTCGAGACGCGGGCCGTGTGGTGGGCCATCCCGCCGATGGTGATCGAGCGAGCGGCCATCAAGCCCCCGGATCTCCCGGGGGCCGCCCATGCCGCCGAGCACGCCGCCATCGGGTTGCTACCGCTCGTCGCGACGTGCGATCGGTGGGACGTGGGTGGCGTTTCCACCGCGTTTCACCCCGACACGGGCTCGTGCGCGATCTTCATCTACGACGGGTACCCGGGCGGCGCCGGGATCGCCGAGCGCGGGTTCCGTTCCGCGTCACGGCTGTTGGAAGCCACGCTGGAAACGGTCCGACAGTGCCCCTGTTCGCACGGGTGCCCGTCCTGCGTGCAATCGCCGAAGTGCGGCAACGGCAACGAGCCGCTCGATAAGCCCGGGGCCGTCGCGCTCCTGGCGGCCATGCTCGGCCGGTCCTGGGGCTGAGGTCGTGACCACGATGGCGCCCTACGTCGCCGTGTGCGGATCGGGGGAGGCGACCGTGCAGGAAGCGACATGGGCCGAAGAGGTTGGGCGGCTGATCGCCGAGGCCGGCGCCGTGCTCGTCTGCGGCGGCCTCGGCGGCGTGATGGATTCGGCGGCGCGAGGGTGTGAGGCCCGGGGCGGCCTCTCGATCGGCATCCTTCCCGGTGCACGTCGGGAAGCCGCGAGCCCGCATCTCACGGTCTCGATCCCGTCCGGGCTGGGCGAAGCTCGGAACGCACTGGTCGTTCGTTCCGCCGACGTCGTGATCGCCATCGGCGGGGAGTTCGGCACGCTGTCAGAGATCGCCCTGGCGCTGAAGGCGGGCACCCCCGTCGTGGGGCTGCACACGTGGGAGCTCGCCAAGCACGGTTCCCCGGTCAACGCCATCATCCAAACCGAGACGCCGCAGGAGGCGGTTCGGGCCGCCCTCGATGCCATCGCGTCGTGAGGAGCTACTGAGCCGGCGTCCCGCGGCCGAATACACGCCCGAGCACCTGCATCACGGCGTGCCGCTCACCCGGTTTCAACCCCACGGCCACGAGCGCAACCGCGTAGACGGCCCCACCGACGAGGAACGATCCAATGACATCGACCAGCCACTTCTCGGCCGGCATCGCGATGTGCGTCGCCGCCATCGCCACCCCTCCGAGGATTGCCGGGATGACCAACCGCAGGTAGTTCTGGTCGAACGGCCAGATGCCGAGGAACCGGCGGACGAGTGTCAGCCGGGCCACGGCCGAGAATGACAACGTCGCGGCCTGCGCGACGGCGGCCCCCCGGATGCCCAGGACCTCCGGACGGGCCAGGGCGAGGGCCAGGCCGATGTCGATGACGAAGCCGCCGACGTACACGAGCAGATCCCACCCGGTCCGGCCGGCCATGATCAGGATGAATCCCACCGTCCCCACGATCACCGGCACGATCATTCCGACGATGAGGATGCGGAGGGCTGCCTCTCCCTCCACGAACTCCCCGCCGAAGATCCGAAGCACGGGTCCGGGCAGGATGGCCAGCAGGAGGAGCACCGGGATGGTCGCCGCAAGCGTCCACCGGGTCACCGACTTGTAGAGCGCGTCGAGACGGTCTCGATCGCCGCGGTGGTGCAGGTCCGCGACGAACGGACTGAACGTGAGCGAGACCGACGTCAGGAACAGGAACAGGGACTGAGCCGCTCGAAGCGCCGCGCCGTACACGCCGACCGCGGCGGCGCCGGCCCGGCCCTGCGACGACGACAGCACCGACAGGACGAAGAAGTCGGTCCAGAAGATCAGCTGGGAGAACAGCGTGGCCGGGGCGCGAAGCGCGCCGAACCGGAACAACGCCCCAGCTCGCTCTTCCGGGATGCCCGCGCCGGTGAGGTCGCGGGGAAAGCCGCGCGACTCCTTTTCCCATCCGTACCACGCGATGACCAGCGCGAGCGCCCAGGACGCACCGAACGCGAGCGTCGTCACGCCCGCCGTACGGTTGAGGACCGCCCACAGTGCCAGGGCCAGGACGATCCATCCGATCGGCTGTCCGATCCACTGCGCGTACAGCGTGTGCCGCATGATCTTCAACCCTCGCGTGGCGCCCATGTACGTGAATGCGAGGGCGGCCAGGGGGATGGTCACCGCGGCGGCTCGGAACGCCGGCTCGGCGGCCGCCGGCAGGGCCGAGAACAGGTCCGCGAGAACGGGAGCGGCCACGAAGACGATCGCGCCGACAGCAACGGACACCACCGCGGCGAAGGCCGTCGATCGTTTCACCAGCGCACGGGTCCGGGCCGACTCGCCCCTGCCGGTGAGGATGGCGACCAGCCGCACGTTCGCCACGTCCATGCCGAACCGCGTGGCCGCGGCGGCGATGAACGCGAACTGGGTGGTGAGCGTGACGATGCCGAACGAGGCGTCGCCCAGCGTCCGGGTCATCAGGACCTGCGCGGCGAACGTGGCGGCGGCGCCGACGGCCAGCCCCAGGACGTTCTGCCCGGTGTTGCCGAGGATGTTGCGCTGGTCGGCGAACCGTTCCGTCGGCAGCACGCCCTCGATCGCGGCTCGGAGGCCGCGAGCCGTGCGCCGACCCGTGGGGTCGTCCGTACTCACGTCTCGCGGGAGCCCATCGCCATGGTCACGTCCTGCGGGAGCGCATCGCCATGGAGCGCGCGGCCTGCTTGGCGGCGGCCTTCGCCTCCTTGGTCGCGGCCTTCACGTCGGTCTTCGCACCTTTGGCCACGGCCTTCACGTCGGCCTTGGCCCCCTTGGCCACGGCCTTCACATCACGAGCGGCATTCCTCACGACGGTTCGCACGTCCTTCGGCGGCGCGAGCGCTCGGATCCTGACCGCATTTCGTTCTTGCAGCTCGATCCCGGCGCGGACGAAGTCACGGATCAGCCGCAGCTCCTCCTCGGTGTACCGCTGCAGCATGGCCACACCGCCGTCGCGGATCGGGCCATAGAGCCGCTCCCCATGGTCCCGGGCATCGGGCGTGATGTCGACGAGCACCCGGCGCCGATCCTCTGGGTCGGCCAGCCGGTGCGCCAGCCCCGCTCGCTCGAGCCGGTCGAGCACCGTGGTCATCGCGCCCGGCGAGAGGTCGGTCGCCTCCGCGAGCTGCCCGGCCGTCATGGGGCCCCGGTTGAACAGCAGGCTCATGCAGCGAAGGTCGGTACGGTTCAACCCGAAGACGTGCGACGCCGCGTCGTCGACGGCACCGCTGGCCTCGTGGAACTCGGCGATGTCCCGGCCGATCTGCGTGACCAGGTGGTCCCGAGATTCATTTGACACTCGAATATTTCGACTTCTAGACTGTTCCACGTTCTAAAGGCTACCACGCACAGGAGGCGAGGACATGAGCGAGGCGTCACGGGCCATCGAGGCCTCCGGCCTGGTCAAGACGTATCCCGGCGGGATCCGGGCCCTCGACGGGCTGAGCTTCGACGTCGAGGCCGGGACGGTCTTCGGGATGCTCGGACCGAATGGCGCCGGCAAGTCCACCACGGTGAAGATCTTGACCACGCTGTCCCGGCCGGACGAGGGCCGAGCCCGCGTTGGCGGGTTCGACGTCCTTCGCCAGCCCGACCGAGTTCGACGGACCATCGGCGTGGTGGCGCAACGGTCCGGCGTCGACAAGGAGGCCACCGGCCGGGAGAACCTGCGTCTGCAGGGCCAACTCTTCGGCATGGGTCGGCGCGAGCTCGAGCCGCGCGCGTCCGAACTCCTCAAGCGGTTCGGCCTTGCCGACGAGGCGGACCGGATCGTCCGGACCTACTCGGGCGGGATGCAGCGGCGACTGGACATCGCGCTCGGGCTGATCCACGGTCCACGGATCCTGTTCCTGGACGAGCCCACGACCGGCTTGGACCCGGAAGTGCGGACCGGCTTGTGGGAGGAGATCGGGCGCCTGGCGTCCCAGGACGGCATCACGGTCATGCTCACCACGCACTATCTGGAGGAGGCGGACCGGCTGGCCCGCCGCCTGGTGATCGTGGACCGTGGCCGCATCGTGGCCGAGGGACAGCCCGAGCGGCTGAAGGGTGAACTTCGAGGCGACGCGATCAGCATCGAGCTCCAGGACTCCGAGTCCAACGGCCGCGTGACCCACGCGCTCGGCCGGCTGGGCGAGGTCCGTGACGTCTTGGTCGACGGTCGGTCGCTGCGCGCGCGCGCCGACGATGGGGCGCGGGCCGTGCCGATCGTTCTCCAGGCGCTGGAAGCGGGCGGTGTCCGGGTCGCATCGGTAACCGTGGCCCGGCCCTCGCTCGACGACGTGTACCTGCGGTACACGGGGCGGACGTTCAGCCAGGCCGAGCAGGAGACATCCGAGGGGGACGGAAACGAGACGAAGGAGGCCAGCCGATGACCGCCGCGCTCCGACACACCTGGTACATGACCGTGCGCCACCTGCGGGCGCTGTTCCGCCAGCCCGCGTGGGTCGCGCTCACCTTGATCCAGCCGATCATCTGGATCCTGCTCTACGGCCAATTGTTCAAGCGGATCGTGGAGATCCCAGGATTCGGGGCCGGCTCGTACATCAACTTCCTGACACCGGGGATCGTCGTGATGACTGTCCTGTTCTCCGGCGGGTGGGCCGGCATGGGCTTGATCTGGGACCTCGACAACGGGGTGATCGACCGGTTCCTGGTCACGCCGGTCAGCCGTGGCGCGCTGATCGGCGGGCGCCTGGTCCAACTCGGCCTGGTGGCGGTGATCCAGTCGGCCATCCTCGTTTCGCTGGGCCTTGCCCTCGGCGCGCGGTACCCGGAGCTCCTGGGGCTGGTCGCGCTGGTGGCCTGCTCGGTCCTGCTCGGCGCGGCTTTCGCGTCGCTGTCGACCGGGCTGGCCGCGATCGTTCGAAAGGAGGAGACGGTCATCGCCGCGGTCAACTTCGTGATCCTGCCGCTCACGTTCCTGTCGTCGGTGTTCATGGCGCAGAACCTCGTGCCCGACTGGATCCGATCCGTCGCCCGATTCAACCCGGTGAACTGGGCGGTGGTGGCGGGGCGGGAGGCGCTGACCGCCACCCCGGACTGGGGCGTGGTCTTCGCCCGGGCGGGATACTTGCTCACGTTCGCCACGGTCTGCGCGTGGCTCGCGACCCGTGCGTTTCGGGCCTACCAGCGCTCCGTCTGACGTGCGAACGTCACACCAGCTGGCTCGTCCGCCCGAACACGGAGCTCTCCACGACATAGAAGGCTGCGATGGCCACGAAGAAGATTGCTCCGACCGTTGGGCTGACGATCGAGATGAGCGTCGCCGCCAGATACGTGATCGGTCCGGTTCGTGTTCATCGGCCGGGAGTTGGGCGGCGCACGGCTGGAGTCTAGGGACCGAGAGGCGGAACAGGCTTCACGGGAGCGGGCCCCCAGTGGCTAGAGGCGGAGCGCGATGAGCAGGACGCAGATCGCCATGAGGATGCCGGCGATCACGTTGAACTCGTACTGCGGCCGGGGCAGGGAGGATCTCCCGGAGTTCGATCTGTAGAACCGTCTCCTGGTGTAGGCCCACCGGTCCGTCTGCATCGCAGCCTCCCGATCGAGGGGGCCGGATGCTAGCGCTCAGAGCGGGCCAGGTGTGGGATTTCGTTCTTGCCGTCCAGGACCCGCCTGCTGTGCCGTAACCTTCGGCCAAGCGGTCGAACAGCCGGCAGGGGCCGGAACCTAGCGACCCTCCACCTGCGAGTCCCACAAGCGACGCAGCGCGGCGGCGACGCGCTCGGGCGCGGCAGCATGCGAGGAATTCAGGTGACTCAGACCCTCGTAGAGCTCCACCCTCATGTTCGGGAAGAGCTTGTCGAGCCTTTCCGCCTTCCGTTCCCAGGTCTGGTTGCTCAGGCTCCCGTAGCTGAAATAGACGGGACGGTCGAACGACTTCAGGCGTTCGACCGGCACGTCGGCCTTGCTCAATGCCCGCACGAAGGCTGCAACGCCGGCGGGGCGATCGGCCATCCACGGAGGAGGCGGACCCTCCCGCACCGGGGGCGGCTCCACGCCCTCGCGCATCTGTGCGCGGAGGAAGGCCGGCATCATCTGGTCCGGAGGGAGTTGGAGCATGGGCAGGAAGACATCCTGCATCTCCTGCGAATCCTGTGGGCTGAAGTCGGTAGCCGGTTCGTCCAGGGCGAGGGTGAGCACTCGCTCGGGGTGCACGGCGGTGAACGCGAGGGCGCACGCCCCGCCTCCCGAGTGCCCGTAGAGATGAAATGCCCCAAACCCATGCTCGTCCGCAACTCGAGTGATGCCATCGATCTCGATATCGAGCGAGTAGCCGAGCGGCGGCACCGACGAACCACGGTATACCTCGAGGTCCTTGAGCACGGCGTCCACATCGTTCCCCAACGCCTCGAGCAGGCGGGTGAACCGCAGCGCGGCCGGGGCGATGATGCCCGGAAGGAGGATCACCGGGACGCGCGGAGAGCTCGGACCTGTCACGAGTTGCCCACCCTACGGGACGCCCGTGCGGATCGGCGCATCCTTCACCGGTTCGGGCGCTTGCCAAACCGCCTCGACGTTGTTGCCGTGGAGGTCGTTCACGAACGCGG
>JBKPDU010000156.1:0-2738 GCA_046728055.1 Actinomycetota bacterium
ATTTCAGCGTTCACGAACGGCACACGAGCGCACACCTTCCCCCGAAGGGGTGCAAACTGTCGCGTCGTCCACTGCGGCTATCTGTGACGCCCCAACCGAGATGCCTCCTTGCGCGGGATTCCGGCACTCTCGCGGCGTCGCGCTTGTCGTGCGTGTCGCCTGGGCGGGATACTCAGCACGCGGATAGGCAGCTAGAACCTCTCGCGTTCATTGCCACGCATTCACAGGGAGCCTCCACCGCAGACACAAGCGGGAGGTCAGGAGCGTGCTTGACGGCCACGCGGCTCGCTACGCGCGGTGTCTACGGCGTCGGCTAGGGCCCGGCGCAGATGAACGGCGTCTGATCCGGCGGTGACGATGTCGAGGCCCTCGCGCACGAAGCGCGCGGCGTCATTCGCGGTGAGGCAGTGCACGCCCGCGATGCGCCGCTCCCGGCGACACGCTTCGCGAACCACGTTGATCGCCTCAAGCACGGCGGGGTGCTCGATCACGCCGGTTGGCTGCAAGCCGAGTCCGAGCGCCAGATCCGACGGGCCGACATAGAGCCCATCAAGTCCCGGCGTGCGCGCGATTGAGTCCAGGTTGTCGAGCGCAGACCGGGTCTCGATCATTACAAGACAAAGCGGCGCCGGATCTGGCTCTCCACGCACAACCCCCCACGACCGGACACCGACGGGCGCGTAGCGGCAGGCGGCAACCGCAGCGGCAGCCTCAGCAGCATCATTGACCAGCGGCACGATCACGCCATGCGCACCGAGGTCGAGCGCACGCCCGATCGCCCAAGGCTCGTTGCGTCCGACACGCACCAGCGGCGCAGCGCCGCTCATCTCGATCGCCGCCAGCATCGCCAGCACCTCCGCCGGCCCAACGGCACCGTGCTGCTCGTCGACTACGACGTAGTCGGCGCCTGCCATCGCCGCGGCCTGAGCCGTGACGATCGAAGGCACCGCTGCCCACAAGCCAACGCTCGCCCCGGGCTCGCCCAACCGGCGCCGGAGCGCCTCCCCACGGCTCAGGCTCCGTCCGGCCCCAGACTCTCCCTCCATGAGCCGATTTCACCACGTCAGCGGGCCGTCCCGCCTGCCGGGCCCGCGCGCGCACCGCAGCCACTTCGTGCGAAAGGAGAAGCCGGGGTACGCCGCCCGTTCGGCTAATCGCGGTTAGCGGTCCTCCATGCTGGTCAGGAAGAGGTCTGTCGCGGACGTGCCCTCCGGCGTTTCGCCTTGTCGTCCGCCCAATACCGCCCAATGCGCTTAGCTCGTCCCCGATCCGCGAGGAGGCCTCGCCCGATGAGCACGTACCCACTCACCGCCCACGCGCTCGGGGCTGTTGTGAACGACCTCACATCACGCTTGGGGAACCGGGTCATTGGGCCGCAAGCCCTCCGTTGGGACGAAGCACGGCGAGCGTGGAACCTGTCTGTCGACCAGCGGGCGGAACAGCCAGCGCGAGCCGCTGGTCGTTGCTCCTTTGCGAGGTTCCGCAGCCGGCGTCGCTAGCACTCCAGACGCCTCCTCCTCGTACGTTGCGCTAGCGAGCGCGGCCCGGTCGGAGTCGCTCCCTCCCACAGGTCAGCAGTAGCGCGCGGGATATGTGCGAATGGCGCGCCGTCGTGGGTCGTGGGGCCTGTGGACGGTGGATCGGCCCGCGCTAACCCTGCCGGCCCATCTCGAGGAGCATCGCCCGATCCTGCTCGACTCGCCCTTGGAGGAGCGCCAGCAGCTCGTGCTCGACGTTCACGAACTTCTCGAAGGTGTCGGCGACCTCCGCAGACGCCATCACGGTCGGGTCGTGCCTGGCGACCGGCAGGTCCTGGTAACCCGCCATCTCCTCACTCGTTGCTAACAGCTGGGCAGCGGTCTGCCGCTGTTCGTCAGCCAGCCGCAGGTAGGCGTCGCGTTCTTGGCGCGCGTTCTCGTCGTCGAGGTCGAGGGCTTTCGTGTGGGTGTCCAGCACCTCAGCCAGGGCAGCGGTCAGCTCTCCGAGCTTGGCCGGCAACACGGCATTCGCCGCGAGGCCCTGGCCACAGCTTGCTTGGTCGGCCACTATCGATCCCCTTTCGTCCGGCAGTCCTTCGGCGCAGGTTTCCCGGAGCGCGGATTTCGTCCCGGGAATCGCTTAGCAGCCGAGGCCTTACCGCCTGGCATCGCTCTCGCACGAGGGAGCTGACGGATATGCGGCCGGAGTGTCGCGTAGACGCGAAGGCGGCAGCGGGCGATACAGGCGCAACGGCGGCGATCACGCACACAGGGATCTCGGCAGGCCGTGAGCGCAGGTCTCGCGGAATAGCGGTTCAGGCACCCGATCGCCGGGTCTCGTAGCGTTTGGCTCGCATGCGCTCAGGACTCTTCGTGCCCCTATTCGATGCGCTGGCCGACGCGGCGGTCGTCGCGCGCCTGTCCGCCGAGGCGGAGGAGGCGGGCTGGCACGGAGTCTTCGTCTGGGACAACCTGCGCTTTCAGGAGCCCGTGGTCGACGTGGCCGACCCGTGGATCACGCTGGCGGCGATGGCCACGGCCACCGAGCGAATCCGGCTCGGCCCGATGGTCACCCCGCTCGCACGGCGTAGGCCAGTCAAGGTCGCACGGGAAACGGCGACGCTCGACCGGCTCAGCGGCGGCCGACTCACGCTCGGCGTCGGCCTGGGGAGCGACCGGTTCGCGAGCGAGTACTCGATCACGGGCGAGGAGCTCGACGACCGCCGACGCGCAAGCATGCTCGACGAGTCGCTCGAGATC
>JBKPDU010000157.1:0-3740 GCA_046728055.1 Actinomycetota bacterium
CCCTCCGTGCACGCACGCAGATTGTCGTAGCCGGAGCCGTCCTTTCGGATCACCGGCACGACACATGTGAAGCACAGCCCGGTGCCGCAGGCCAACTCCTCCTCCACTGCGACTTGAGCCGGGACGCGTTGCTCGATGCAGTACTCGGCCACCGAACGAAGCATGGGGCGGGGGCCGGCGGCGTAGATCACCTCGGTGCCGGCGCTCTGCGCGGCGCGGGGGACGACGTCCATCACCGAGCCGCGCTCGCCAAGGCTGCCGTCGGCGGTCACGATGACGATGGTCTGGGAGAGGCGCTTGGCCTCGATCGGCTTGAACACGTGGCTCTCCTCGTTCGCCCCGAGCACCATGTGCACCCGTTTGCCCCTGGCCCGGAGCTCCTGCGCCAGGAAGAAGATGGCGCTCGCGCCGTACCCCTCAGAAACGAGGAGGCAGTTGCTCGGCCCCCGGGGGTAGGCGAACGCCCTGCCCAGCGGACCGATCACGTCCAGGAACTGGTGCGCCTTTGCCTCCCCCAACCACTCAGCCCCCGGACGATGCGGATCGAACACGAACTCGAGCGTGCCCGCCCAGCCGCCGCGGCGTGACGCCTGGTGGATGGAGAAGTGGCGCCGAAGGATGAACCGCCGGTCCTCCGGCGTGGCCACGGAGACGAACTGGCCGGGACGAGCCCGGTCGGCGATCTCCGGCGCGACCAGGGTGATCGATTGGAAGGCACCGAGCTTGCGGGAGTTCAGGATCTCGGCGCGCACTCGCCTCATGTCGTCGCCATCCCTGCTTCCGCCTCCAGACCATCCGCCGGGAGGTCGAGCATCGCCGGCGCCGGTGCGATCTCCCGAGCGAGCGCGTGGTACTCCTGCAGCGACCGGGGCTCGCCGAGGCCCTCCCGGAGCGCCTCGATCCCCCGCACCGCTGCCAGCACGCCAGGGATGGTCGTCACGCAGGGGATCCCTGCGCGCCAGGCCGCCGTCCTGATGTGGTACCCATCGGTTCGCGTTCCCCTCCCAAAGGGGGTGTTGATGACCAGATCCACCTGACCACCCTCGATCATGTCGATCACGCTCGGCGTCCCCTCGGAGACCTTGTCCACCTTCGTGACCTCGATGCCTGCCCGGCGAAGCATGCCCGCCGTCCCCTTCGTGGCCAGCAGTCGGAAACCCATGTCCGCCAGGCGCTTGGCCGGGAACAGGATGGCCCGCTTGTCGCGGTTCGACACCGACGCGAATGCCGTACCTTCCCGGGGAAGGGCCGCGCCGGTCGCCACCAGCGCCTTGGCCAGGGCCGTCCCCGGATCGTGGTCCACCCCCATGACCTCGCCGGTCGATCGCATCTCCGGGCCGAGCACGGTGTCGGCCCCGGGGAACCGCCCGAACGGGAGCACGGCGGCCTTCACCGACGTGTAGGGCAGGCGCCGATAGCGACCGGGCTCCGTTGGGATCAGGCCCTCCGAGGCCAGTTCGGCGAGGGTTCGGCCCACGAGCACGCTGGTGGCCACCTTGGTCAGCGGGACGCCCGCGACCTTCGACACGAACGGGACGGTCCGCGACGCGCGAGGGTTGGCCTCGAGCACCCAGATCCGCTCGTCCTTCACTGCCAGCTGGACGTTCAACAGCCCGCGAACCCGGAGGCGGTGCGCCAGCACCGCCGTGATCCGCTCCACCTCGTCCAGCTCCTCGTCCGACAGCGTTGGCGGAGGGATGGCGCAGGAGGAGTCCCCCGAATGCACGCCTGCCTCCTCGATGTGCTCCATGACGGCGCCGACGAACACATCGGCGCCGTCGGCCACGGCGTCGACGTCCACCTCGATCGCCCCTTCCAGGAACCGATCGATGAGGACGGGATGATCGGGTGAGGTCTCCGCGGCCGTGCGGACGAACCGCTCCAACTCGTCCTCGGCGTACACGATCTCCATGGCCCGGCCGCCGAGCACGTACGACGGGCGAACTACCACGGGGTAGCCGATCCGGGCGGCGACCGCCCTGGCGTCCTCCAGGTCCCGGGCTTCCCCGTGTGGAGGTGCGGGGATCCCCAGCTCGGAGCACAGGGCGGCGAACCTCCCCCGGTCCTCGGCCAGGTCGATGCCCTCCGGACGCGTCCCGAGCACCCTGAACCCCTCCGCCTCCAGCACGTGCGCGAGCTTCAAGGGTGTCTGCCCACCGAGTTGGACGATGACCCCCACGGGCTGCTCCGTGCGGCAGACGGCCAGGACGTCCTCCACGGACACCGGCTCGAAGTACAGGCGGTCGCTGGTGTCGTAGTCGGTCGACACGGTCTCCGGGTTGCTGTTCAGCATCACCGCCTCGAAGCCCGCGTCGCGGAGCGCGTACGCCGCGTGGACGCAGGCGTAGTCGAACTCGATCCCCTGCCCGATCCGGTTCGGCCCGGCGCCGAGGATAACCACCCGGGGGCGAGACGCGGGTCGGACCTCGTCCTCCTCCTCGTACGTGGAGTAGTGATACGGCGTCATCGCGGGAAACTCGCCGGCGCAGGTGTCGACGGTCTTGAACACCGGAGTCACGCCGAGCTCATCCCGGCGCCGCCGAACGACCGGTTCCGGCGACCCGGTCAAGCCGGCGACCCGGGCGTCGCTCAGCCCGACGCGCTTGGCCTCTCGCAACTCGACGTCGGAGAGCGAGCTCAGCGCTCGGCCCCGCAGCGCTCGGGACTCCTCGACGATCTGCGCGATCTGGTCCACGAACCACGGGTCGATGCCCGAGGCGCCGGCCACCTCTTCGACCGAGTGTCCGGCGGCGAGCGCGGCCTCGACCGAGTGCAACCGGCCCTCGGCGGGCGTGACCAGGGAGGGGAGGATCGGGTGCAGGTCATCGCCGGCCCCCGGCCCCAGGTCGAACCCGGGACGTTCCACCGAGCGCCACGCCTTCCCCAGGGCCTCCTTGAACGTGCGACCGATGGCCATGACCTCGCCCACGGACCTCATCGTGGAGTTCAGCGCCGGATCGGCTTCCGGGAACTTTTCGAACGCGAACCGCGGCACCTTGACCACCACGTAATCGAGGGTCGGCTCGAATGCCGCCGGGGTCCGGCCGGTGATGTCGTTCGCGATCTCGTGGAGCCGGTAGCCCACTGCGAGGAGCGCCGCCACCTTCGCGATGGGGAACCCCGTGGCCTTCGACGCCAGGGCCGAGGATCGGGAGACGCGCGGATTCATCTCGATCAAGACCGTCCGTCCGTCACGAGGATGCACGGCGAACTGGATGTTCGAGCCGCCGGTCTCGACCCCGATGGCTCGGATGCACGCCAGCGCCACATCCCGCATGTCCTGGTACTCGCGATCGGTCAGCGTCTGCTGGGGGGCGACGGTGATCGAGTCTCCCGTGTGGACCCCCATGGGGTCGACGTTCTCGATCGAGCAGATGACCACCGCGTTGTCGGCGTCGTCCCGCATCACCTCTAGCTCGAACTCCTTCCAGCCGGCGAGGGATTCCTCCACCAGGACCTCGGTCGCGGGGCTGGCGGCAATGCTTCGCGCCGCGAGCTCCGCGAGCGAGGCACGATCCGCGGCGAACCCGCTCCCGCCGCCTCCCAGCATGAACGAGGGGCGAACGATGACCGGGTAACCGATGAAGCTCGCGACGCGGATCGCCTCGTCCACGCTTCGGGCGGTCCCGGATCGCGGAACGGGCAGTCCCGCGCCGACCATGCTGCGATGGAAGCCGCTTCGGTCTTCCGCCCGGTGGATGGCTTCGGGGCTCGCGCCGATCAGGCGCACGCCCAGGCGG
>JBKPDU010000158.1:0-3318 GCA_046728055.1 Actinomycetota bacterium
ATGCGCACGTCGTGCCTTCCGCCGGGTCGCCCGGTCTAGCCTATGAGACCGGCCGATGTTCAGCCGCGGAGGGCGACGAGGAACTCGTCCAGGGACGGTCCGATCCGGTACGTCGGCTCCGCCACGCTCTCGAGCGCCGACACTGTCTTGTACCCGTTCCCGGTGATCAGGGCCACGGTCTCCTCGTGCGGCTCGATCGTCCCGAGCTCACGGAGGCGTCGCAACACGGCCACGGTCACCCCGCCGGCGGTCTCGGTGAATACGCCTTCGGTCTCGGCCAGGAGCCGCACCCCCTTCACCACCTCGTCTTCGGGACACGCCAGGACCACGCCGCCGGTCTCCCTGGCCGTCTGGATGGCGAACCACCCGTCCGCCGGGTTCCCGATGGCCAGCGACTTGGCGATGGTGTTCGGCCTTACCGGGCGGACCTCGCTCGTGCCCGAGCGGAACGCCTCTGCCACCGGGGCGCACCCTTCCGCCTGAGCGCCGGAGATTCGGTATGCGCGCTCCTCCACGGCGGCGATTTCCACGAGCTCGCGGAACGCCCGGTGAACTTTGGTCATGAGCGCACCGGATGCGACCGGCACCACCACGTGGTCCGGGAGCCGCCATCCCAGCTGCTCGGCCACCTCGAACCCCAAGGACTTCGAGCCCTCGGCGTAATACGGGCGCAGGTTGACGTTGATGAACGCCCAGGGGAGGGCCTCGGCCACCTCCATGCACAGCCGATTCACGTCGTCGTAGTTCCCCCTCACCGCCACGACCTTCGCGCCGTAGGCCTCGGTGGCCAGGATCTTGGGCGGCTCCAGGTCCTCGGGGACGAACACGAACGCCGGCATGCCCGCCTTCGCCGCGTGGGCCGCCGTTGCGTTGGCCAGGTTGCCGGTGGAGGCGCAGGAAACGGCTTCGAACCCGAAGGCGCGAGCCATGGTTATGGCCACCGAGACCACGCGGTCCTTGAACGAGTTCGACGGGTTCACCGAGTCGTCCTTGATCCACAGCCGCTCGATGCCCAGAACCTCAGCCAGTCGGTCCGCCCGCCTGAGCGGGGTCAAGCCGGCGCCGAGGTCGACCCGGTCGATGCCTGGTCCACCGGGCAACAGGCCCTCGTATCGCCACAGCGTGGCCGGCCCCGCCTCCACGTGCTTGCGGAAGTCCACGCCGCCGAGTACCTCCAGGTCGTATGCGGGCTCGAGCGGGCCGAAGCATTCCTCGCAGATCGTGAGCGGCTCGACCGGATACCGGGCCCGACACTGCCGGCACTCGAGCGCAGCGGGATTGGTGATCTCGGGAAGCCTCACGAGGTGACGGCTCCTCTGGATGCGGAGGAGACGAGGCGCGCGTACTTCGCCAGCGCGCCGCTCTCGTAGCGTGGTGCGCGCGGCTTCCATTCGGCGCGTCGGGTGGCGAGGTCGGCCTCGTCCACCAGGACGTCGATGCGCCGATTCTCGGCATCGATCTCGATGCGGTCGCCGTCGCGAAGCAGCGCGATCGGTCCGCCCGACAGGGCCTCCGGAGAGATGTGGCCCACCGAGATCCCCTTCGTGGCCCCGGAGAACCGGCCGTCGGTGATCAGCGCGACGTCCTTGCCCAGACCGGCGCCGGCGACCGCGGCGGTCACGGCGAGCATCTCGGGCATCCCGGGCGATCCCCTCGGCCCCTCGTACCGGATGGCGATGACGTCGCCGGCCTTGATCCTCCCCGAGGTGAGCGCCTCGAACGCCTCCTGCTCGGAGTCGAACGGCCTCGCGGTTCCGGTGAACGTGAGGGTCTCCGCCCCGGCGATCTTCATCACGCTTCCCTCCGGCGCGAGCGATCCATACAGGATCGCCGTGCCGCCCGTTGGATGGATCGGACTGTCGAGGGCGTGCACGACCGTGCCGTCGGGGGGCGGGGGAGTGGCCTGCGAGAGGTTCTGGGCAATGGTCCTGCCGGTAACGGTGAGCGCATCGCCGTGCAGGAGCCCCGCGGTGAGGAGCTCCTGCATGATGACGGGCACGCCTCCCACCCGATCCAGGTCCGACATCACGAAGCGGCCCGCGGGCCGGACGTCCACGAGGTGCGGGACGTTCCGGGACAGACGGTCGAAGTCATCGAGCGAGAGGTCCACACGCGCCTCCCTGGCGATGGCCAGAAGATGCAGCACGGCATTCGTCGACCCGGCCAGGGCCATCACCACCGCGATGGCGTTCTCGAACGCCTCTCTGGTCATGATGTCGCGCGGACGGATGCCTTCTTCCAGCAATCGGGTGAGGGCGACGCCCGACTCCCGTGCGAGCACCTCGCGCCGATAGTCGACCGCCGGTGGCGAGGCGGCGCCCGGCAGCGACATGCCGAGCGCTTCTGCTGCCGCGGCCATCGTGTTGGCCGTGTACATCCCGGCGCACGATCCGGCGGTGGGACACGCGGCTCGTTCCACGGCGAGGAGTTGGTCGTCGGTCATCGATCCCTTCGCGTGGGCGCCGACCGCCTCGAACACGTCCTGGATCGTGATGTCCCGGCCCTGGTACGTGCCGGGCAGGATCGTGCCCCCATACAGGTACACGGCCGGGAGGTTCAGTCGGGCCATCGCCATCAGCATCCCCGGCTCGCTCTTGTCGCATCCGGCGATCCCCACCAGGCCGTCGAACCGTTCGGCGTGCATCACGAGCTCCACCGAATCCGCGATCACCTCGCGAGAGATGAGCGAGGCCTTCATCCCCTCGTGGCCCATGGCGATCCCGTCGGAGACCGCGATGGTGGTGAACTCCAGCGGCACCGCGCCGCCCTGCCGGACGCCTTCCTTGGCCAGTGCGGCCAGCTTCCCGAGGTGATAGTTGCACGGCGTGACCTCGTTCCACGAGGACGCCACGCCGACTTGCGGCTTCCCGAAATCCTCCTCGGAGAACCCCACGGCTCGCAGCATCGCCCGGGCCGGCGCGCGTTCGGGCCCCTCGGTGACCTCCCAACTCCGTGGTCGATTCCGGTCGCCGCGTCCTCGTGCGCCCACCGCGTCCTCCTCCGAACGCTTGGGTCAGAATGGACCGGCACGATAGCAGGGAGCACTCGATGAACTCCACGTCGATCGAACCGCCGCCGCGAACGACCCGCGGATGGTGGATGGACGAAGCGCTTCGGCAGGATCCGGGGGAGCCGTGTCCGCCGCTCGCGGCGGACACGGCCGCCGACGTCGTGATGCTGGGCGGTGGGTACACCGGGATGTGGACGGCCTTGTTCCTGAAGGAGCGCGATCCCGGCATCGACGTCGTCCTGCTGGAGCAGGACATCTGCGGGGGCGGGCCGAGCGGGCGCAACGGCGGGTTCGTGAACGGGTACTGG
>JBKPDU010000159.1:0-6911 GCA_046728055.1 Actinomycetota bacterium
GCAGGTCTCCTGGGACCGGCCAACGATCGCCGCGCTCATCGCCATCCTGGGCACGACGATTTCTCCCTACCTGTTCTTCTGGCAAGCGAGCGAGGAGGTGGAGGAGCGTCACCTGAAGAAGGACCACGCGGTCGATCGCGCCCACCTCTCGCTGATGCGCACCGACGTGCTGGCCGGGATGGCCTCGGCCGTGGTGGTGATGTTCGCCATCATGGTCGCCTCCGCCGCGACCCTGGGTCGGCAGGGGGTGACCACCGTCCAGACCGCCCAGCAGGCCGCGGAGGCGCTCCAGCCCATCGCGGGGGAACTGGCCAGCCTGTTGTTCACCTTGGGGATCGTGGGAACCGGGTTGCTGGCCGTCCCCGTGTTGGCAGGGTCGACCGCCTACGCTCTGTCCGAAGCCTTTGGGTGGCCCGAGGGCCTTGGCCGCAAGTTCGGAGGTGCCCGGGGCTTCTACCTGGTGATCGCCGGTGCCATGCTGCTCGGCCTGGCCCTCAACTTCGGCGGCATCGACCCCATCCGAGGACTGTATCTCGCGGCCATCCTGAACGGCGTCGCGGCTCCTCCGCTCATCCTCCTGATGTTGATCCTGTCGAACCACCGACTGACCTGCGGGACCTGGACCGGCCCGCGTTGGTCGAACGCGCTCGTTGGGCTGGCGTTGGTGCTGATGACGACCCTGCCGATCGCGTACCTGGTGGCCTAACGGACCAGCGTGACGGGGATGTCCACCACGTTGATCGGCTTGCCGGACTCGGCGCTCGACTCGTACACACGGATGGTGCCCTCTTGCGAGGTGTCCACCACGAACCGGACGGCCTTGGAAAAGGTCCCCCGGCACCCCGTCCCGCAGGTCGCGGTGGTGAACGTTCGGACGATCGGCTCGCCCGCCGAGTCCAGGATGTCGATGCTGACCGTGGCCTCGAACACGTCGGCGTTCCCCTGGATCGTGACCGGACTCGACACCCGGTCGCCAGGACTGGGACTCGTGACCACGATGGCGGGCTGCCGAGTCGGAGATCCCGAAGTCGTGGTCGGGGGCGAGCCGGTCGGCGAGGGACCAGAGCCCGACTCAGAGCCTGACTCGGAATCCGAAGCGCATGCCGCGAGGGCCACGGCGAGCAGAACGACGGCCAGGAGCGAGGAATGACGCCTCATGTGCGTGTTCTGACGGCGGGTTGACCCCGAAAGGTTCCACCCGGTATCAGTGACGGGCCATCAGGCGCTGGAGGCTCGGTGATCAACGATCGCGCGACCATCCTGTTCTTCCCGGAAGGGGCGTACGGTCCGACCAATAACTGTATCGGCATCGGCAGGGTACTCAAGGACCGCGGCCACCGGGTGGTGTTCGTGCTCGAGGAGTCCTTCGCCGGGACACTGGAGGCGCGTGGGTTCGAGGAGGCCCACATGCGCTTGCAACCCCCTCCGGAGGTGGAGGAGGCGCCCGGACAGTTCTGGAAGGATTTCATCCGCGACACAGCCCCGGAGTTCCGAAAGCCCACCATCGAACAGCTCGAGTCATTCCTCAAACCGACTTGGCAGGCGCTGATCGACGGCGCGATGTACGCCGACGACCGCCTGGCCCAGATCTTCGACGAGCTTCGGCCCGACGTCATCGTCGAGGACAACGTGGTGGCGTTCGCCGCCATCCCCTCCTCGGGCCGGCCGTGGGCCCGGATCACGTCGTGTAACCCCCTCGAGTTGAAGGATCCCGGCATCCCGCCGGTGTTCTCCGGCCTTCCGGCGGAGGACCCGGACCAGTGGGAGGCGTTCTGGTCGGAGTACGACCGGGTCCTCGGGCCACAGGTGGCCGAGTTCGACGAGTGGTTGCGGGGTCACGGCGCGCCCGCTCTCCCCGGCCCGCGCGACTACCTGTGGGAGTCGCCCTACCTCAACCTGTACGTCTACCCGGAGGAGGCCGACTACCGGAGGACACGGCCGCTCCCGCCGACCACCCATCGCCTGGACGCATCGGTCCGGGCGAGCGACGAGACGTACCGGGAGCACGACCGGCTGGGCCGCCGCGGCGGCCTCGTCTACCTATCGCTGGGGTCCCTTGGCTCCGCGGACGTGGACCTGATGCAGCGGCTGGTGGACGTGCTCGCCCGGACGCCGCATCGGTACATCGTCAGCAAGGGGCCCCAGCACGAGCTGATCACGCTGGCGGACAACATGGTCGGAGCCGAGTTCCTCCCCCAGCCGGCCATCCTGCCCCAGGTCGACCTGGTCATCACCCACGGAGGGAACAACACGGTCACCGAGAGCTGGTACTTCGGCAAGCCGATGGTCGTCCTTCCCCTGTTCTGGGATCAGTACGACAACGCCCAGCGCGTGGAGGAGCTCGGCCTCGGAGCTCGGCTGGCGACCTACGATTTCCAGGACGAAGAGCTGACGGGTGCGATCGATCGGCTGTTGGCCAACGAGTGGTTGACCTCGGAACTCTCCCGTCTCTCGTCCAGGCTGCAGAGCGAACCGGGAACCCTCAGGGCTGCTGATCTGATCGAGCGTCTGGCCCGAACCGGCGAGCCGGTCACCGCGGGCTGACGCTGCCGTCAACCGTTGTTGCCCTTCCCGTCCGACTGTCCAACGGCCTTGCCGTTGTTGTCGTTCCCACCGCCCGTCGAGTCAGACCCTCCGGAGCCGCCGCCTGTCGAGCCCGATCCGTCGGTTCCGCCTCCGCCCGTGGAATCAGACCCGCCGGAACCGCCTCCATCGGACCCGTCGGAACCGCCTTCGTCGGAACCGCCTCCGCCAGAGCCCTCGGAACCGCCTCCGCCAGAGGCGCCTGCGTCGGCTTCACCCGACCCTGCCGAACCCGACTCGGTCCCGCCCGACGCGCCGGACGCTGCGGTCACGTCGGTGGGCGTCGACCCACCCCCAGGCTTCCCATCGTCGCCCGGAGGGTTGAGGAGCGAGTTCACCAGCTCGAGAGCTTTGGGGTTCTCCGTGCACGTCATCAGGACTCGGGCGATGGCTCGGGGCAGGAGGAGGTCACCGTCTGCCAACGTCGCCATGGCCCGGTCACAGGCACGTTGTTCCTTGTCGGCGCGGTCGTTTCGGGGCGCTTCTGGGCTGACCACCACCCGTGATCCTCCCGGCGAGAGGGCCTCACCCGGCCGTGGGGCGCCGACCATGGCCAGGCTGCCTCCGATGAGCACACCGAGCACGACCATGACGGGGAAAGCTCCGCGGTTGGCGTGCTTGAGCATCTGAAATGGTTGTCGGCTGATCGCGCCCCAGTTCTGGAGTGGCGGTGGACAGAATGGGCTAGTCCGCCCGGACGGTCGCCTTTCGGACGTCCCTCCACACGCGCTCGGGCGAACAGGGCATGTCGATATGACGCACGCCGAGATGTGCCACGGCGTCCACCACCGCGTTCTGGACGGCGGCCGCCGACCCCACGGTGGCAGCCTCGCCGATGCCCTTGGCCCCCAGCGGGTTCAGCGGCGTCGGGGTCTCGGTGTGAGAGCAGACGAAGCGCGGAAGGTCCACCGCGCTCGGCACCAAGTACGTCGTGAGGTTGGACGTTAGCGGTGTCCCCAGGTCGTCGAACTCGACAGACTCGTACAAGGCCTGGGCGATCCCCTGAGCCAGGCCACCGTGAACCTGCCCCTCCACGAGCAACGGGTTCAGGATCCGGCCACAGTCGTCGACGGCCACGTGGCGCACCGGTCGGACGGCGCCCGTCTCCAGCTCCACCTCGACCACCGCGACGTGGGCTCCGAAGGGGAACGTGGACCCCCGTTGTTTGAATTTCACCGACGCGGACAGCCCCGGATCCAGGCCCTCGGGCAGGCGGTCGGGCTCGGCGGCCGCCACCGCCAGCTCACTCCACATGAGCGACCGATCGGGTGCTCCCGTCACGCCGATCCTGCCGTCCTCGTGCCGGACGATGTCCTCCTCCCCCACCTCGAGGAGGTGTGCCGCCACGCGAACGGCCTTGTCCATGACGGCCTGGCTCGCGTTCCATACGGCCGATCCCCCGATCTGGAGCGACCGCGACCCGTACGTGCCCTCACCACTCGGCACGACCTCCGTGTCGGAGTGCACCACCCGGACCCGGTCCATGGGGATGCCCAGGACGCCCGAGGCGATCTGACCGAGCGAGGTCTCGTGGCCCTGTCCGTGCGGGGACAGGCCGGTGAGCACGGTGGCCGAGCCATCCTCATGCACCTCGACCGAGCCGAACTCTCGGGCGAACCCGGTGATCTCCACGTACATGCTGAGGCCGATCCCCAGCTGGATCCCGTCGCCACGGTTGCGCCGCTCCGCCTGCTCCTCGCGCAACCGGTCGTATCCGCTCAGCCGGAGGGCGGCGTCGAGGGCCCGCTCGTAGTTCCCGACGTCGTACCTTGTCCCCACGGCCGTTTCGTAGGGGAATGCGTCCGGCGGGATGAGGTTCCGGCGCCGGATCTCGGCAGGATCCAGTTCGAGCTCGGAGGCCAGCAGATCCATGCTCCGCTCGAGGAGGGCTGTGGCTTCGGGGCGGCCGGCTCCGCGATATGGCGCCACCGGCGTGGTGTTCGTCACGACGGACCGTCCCCGGCACGCGATCCGGGGGATCCCATACGCACCCGAGAGCATCGTCTGGGTCATCGACGGGACATACGTGGCCATGGGATAGGCCCCCATGTTCGCCAGGAGGTCCACGCGCAGGCCGACGACCGTCCCGTCGCGTCTCGCGCCGAGCTCGATCTCATGGATCTGTGCCCGGCCGTGCGTCATGTTCACCATGCTTTCCGAGCGGGTCTCCATCCATCGAACCGGGCGGCGGAGGCGGATCGCGGCGGCCGCGCAGACCAGGTACTCGGGATAGGCAGCCAGCTTGGCTCCAAAGCCGCCACCGACGTCTGGTGCGATGACGCGGACCCGATCCTTGGCCAGGCCGAGCCACTCGGCCAGGTCGCTTCGGATGTCGAACGGCACCTGGCTGGCGACCCACACCGTCAGCCGGCCACCATCCTCGGGCACGACGAGGATGGCATTTGTCTCCATGGGGACCGGCGCGATTCGCTGATTCTCGAATCGGGCCCGGACAACGACCTCGGCCCCGGCGAGAACGTCGGCCTCCCACTCGGTCTCGAACGAATCGGCGAGATTCGATCCAGCCTCGGGGAACAGCAGCGGCGCGCCGTCGGCCAGCGCCGCCTCGGGTCCCACCACCGCAGGCAGCGGTTCGTACTCGACCTGGACGCTCTCGGCGGCGTCCTGGGCCCGCCCCAGCGACTCGGCCAGGACGACCGCGATGGGCTCGCCGACGAACCGAACTCTGTCCCGAACCAGCACCTCCCGTTCGAACGGGCCGCTCACGCTCCCGGACGGGGGCTGGGGCGCGAGGTCGAGGTCGGGGGCGGCAAGGACCGCGGCGACGCCAGGCATGCGGCCCGAAGCTGACACGTCCACCCGCGCCACCCTCGCATGCGCCATCATCGACCGGACGAACGAGGCCTGGAGCGCTGCCGCGACATCGATGCTCTCCGTGTATCGGCCCTCGCCGCGGATGAATCGGGGGTCTTCGGTGCGGAAGACGACGCTGCCGAAGATGGAGGTGGACATGCCGGCCCATGCTAGAGGAGGCGGAGGATGAGACGACCGACGAACGTGTGGAGGTTGATCCGGGTCGGCGGAGCTGTGGCGCTGTCCGTCGCGCTCGCCTGGGTTCCGGGAGCGCCAGCCCTGGGGGCGTCAGCCATCCGGGCACAGCTGGTAGTGGGGAGCCTGAACGTTCCGACCGCGTTCACCTTCGGGCCGGGCAACCGGATCTGGTACGTGGAGAAGGCCACCGGGCGGATCCGGATCCACGACCTCGGAACGGGGTCGGACTCGCTCTTCGCCACGGTGCCCGGTGTGAACGCGAGCGGCGAGCGGGGGATGCTCGGGATCGCGCTCCACCCGGGGTACCCGACCGACCCCTACGTCTACGTGTACGCCACCCGCTCGGTTTCCGGAACCCTGCGCAACCAGATCCTTCGGCTCACGGATTCCAGCGGAACGGGAACGGACCGCACCGTGATCTTCAGTTCGCCGGCTTCCTCCAGTCCCTACCACAACGGGGGCAGGATCCTGTTCGGCCCCGACGGCATGCTCTACGCGATCGTGGGCGAAGGACATAACCCCCGCAATGCCCAGGACACCACCCGGAACGACCGGGGGAAGATCTTGCGCATGACGCCGTCGGGCGGCGTCCCCTCGGGCAGCCCCTTCGCTAACAGCCGGATCTTCGCCTACGGGATCCGGAACTCCTTCGGCTTCGCGTTCGATCCCCAGAGGAATCGGCTGTGGGAAACGGAGAACGGCCCCTCGTGCAACGACGAGCTCAACCTGATCCGCAGGGGCGCCAACTACGGATGGGGACCCAATCAGACGTGCAGCGGCTCGGCCCCGCGCAACACGAACCAGGACGGTCCCAACCCGGTCATGCCGAAGCGGTGGTACAACCCCGTGATCGCCCCGACCGGCATCGCGTTCTGTCAGGCCTGCGGCCTCGGCTCGCGGAACAGTGGCAGGCTGTTCTTCGGCGCCTACAACACCGGTGCGATCAGAGCAGTCACGCTGAACGCCAAGCGGACCGGTGTGATCGGACAACGGATCGCGTACACCCATCGGTCTGGCATCCTGTCGATGGAGGTCGGCCCGAGCGGGGTCCTGTATTTCAGCGACTCGGGCGGGATCTACAAGCTCGTGCGGTCATAACCGAACGAACCCGACGGCCCTTCCGCTTGAGCGCGGCCGGAGGTACGCTCGTCGAGGAACATCCGGTCTCGTTCCTGAAGTGAGGGCGGACGCATGAACATCGGACGGCCCAAACGGGTCTTCGAGGTGGAACCGGTCTCGATCCCGGTGCCCGAGATCCTGCCCGAGCCGGAAGTCATGCCGGAGCCCGCGTCCGAGCCGACGCCGGCGTCCGAGCC
>JBKPDU010000160.1:0-15187 GCA_046728055.1 Actinomycetota bacterium
GGCCTCGGTGTGGTGAACCCCCTGCTGATCAAGCGGATCTTCGACCACGCGTTGTTCGGGAACCCTCCGAATCAGTGCGACGGCGGGCCGTGCCCCAACCTCCACACGCTGTACTGGAACGTGGCCCTGATGGTGGCGATCCCCATCGTCACCGGGATCATCGGGATCGGGCAGACCTACCTGGCCAACCTGGTCGGCTTGCGGGTCATGCAGGACTTCCGAAACGCGTTGTACCGCCACCTCCAGTTCATGCCGCTTCGGTTCTTCACGGCGACGCGGACCGGGGAGATCCAGTCGCGACTGGCGAACGACGTCGGAGGTGTCCAGACGGTGGTCACGGACACGGCTTCGTCGATCCTGTCCAACGTGGTGATCATCGCCAGCACGGTCGTGGCCATGCTCCTGCTCTCGCCCGCGCTCACCGCACTCTCGCTGTTCATGATCCCGTTCTTCATGTGGCTCACGTACAAGGTCGGGAAAGCCCGGCAGAAGGTGGCCACGGTCACGCAACAGTCGCTCGCCGACCTCACGTCGATCACCGAGGAGACGCTCTCGGTGTCGGGCATCCTCCTGTCGAAGGCGTTCGGGCGCCAGCGGTACGAGATCGGCCGGTTCCAGGGCGAGAACGAGCGGCTCACCGGCCTTCAGATCCGCCAGACGATGATCGGACGATCCTTCTTCGCCGTGATCGGGACGATCTTCTCCATCACCCCCGCGCTCGTCTATCTGGTGGCCGGGTGGGTGTTGGCGGATGGAGGCCCTGCCGCCGCAGCGGCGATCACGGGGGGAACGATCGTCGCCTTCACAACCCTCCAGTCGCGATTGTTCTTCCCCATCGGTTCCATGCTCCAGGTTTCGAGCGATGTCCAGACGTCGATGGCGCTGTTCGACCGGATCTTCGAGTACCTGGACATGGACCACGACATCGCCGACGCGACGGACGCACGGCCCCTGCCTCCGGAACAGGTCCGTGGACGGGTTCAGTTCAGCGACGTGTGGTTCCGGTACGAGACACCGCCCGAGGGTGCTCCGCCAGTTTCGCCCCCCGTCTTCGGCGACGGGCAGCATGCCCCGAGGGAATGGACCCTGGAGGGCGTCACGCTCGACATCGAGCCGGGGCAGCTCGCGGCGTTGGTGGGGCCGAGCGGCGCCGGCAAGACCACGATGACCTACCTGGTGCCCCGGTTCTACGACGTGCAGCAAGGGGCGGTCCTGATCGACGGGTCCGACGTGCGCGAACTCAAGCTCGAGTCGCTGGGCGACCTGATCGGCATGGTCACACAAGAGACGTACCTCTTCCACACCACTGTCCGGAGGAACCTCCAGTACGGCAGGCCCGATGCCTCACAGGAGGAACTCGTGGCCGCGGCGAAGGCGGCGTTCATCCACGATCGGATCCAGGAGCTGCCCGAGGGCTACGACACGATCGTTGGTGAGCGCGGGTACAAGCTCTCCGGAGGCGAGAAGCAGCGGCTGGCCATCGCCCGGGTGGTCCTCAAGGACCCGAGGATCCTGATCCTGGACGAGGCGACGTCCAGCCTGGACACCACGTCGGAGCGGCTCGTGCAGGAGGCGCTCCGCCCGCTGATGCGGGGACGAACGACGATCGCCATCGCCCACCGGCTGTCCACGATCCTGTCGGCGGACGTGATCTTCGTGGTCGACCGGGGCAGGATCGTCGAGCGGGGCACGCACCGCGACCTGATCGAGCGAGGCGGCCTGTACGCACGGCTGTACGAGCAGCAGTTCCGAGGCGGGCTGGTCGAGGCGGAATGCGAGGACGGCGTGGTGCTGTCGACCGGCGAGGTGGTCCGTACTGGGAGCGGCCACGGCGAGAGCTGATCGTCGGAGCCGGCACCTAGTCGGCGAGACGCTTCTGGTAGCCGAGCAGGACGAAGCCGTCGGGAAAGACGCGGTCCTCCACCCGTTCGAAGCCCAGCGCCTCGTACATCGCCTGCGCCGCTCGCATGCGTCGTGTCGTGTTGAGGGTCAGCCGGCGCTTGCCGGCGTCGCGAGCCTCCTGCATCGAGGCGTCCATCAGCATCCTGGCGACGCCTCGGCGCCTGCCATCCGGGTGCACACCCAGCATGCGGAGGTGGGCCTCGTCGGGCACGAGCGGCGGCTCGTCCTCCTCGGTTCGACCCTCGAGCTCCAGTGTTGCCGAGCCTAGGATCCGTTCGTTCTCCACCGCCACCAGCACGATGGTTCGTTGCGCGCGGTCACCGACGTCGGCGATCCGGTCCAGGTATCGGTTCCAGTCGTCGTCCCCTGGTCGGACGAACTCGCGATAGGCCAGGGCCGTGACCGTGCCTGCCTCCTCGTATTCCTGGGGGAGCGCCCGGCGGACCTCGATGGCCATGGCCTGAGGCTACCGCCGACTTCACGGTCAAGCCGGTTGACGGCCTGTGGCTCCTCCGTGGAGGATGCAGGGGTGGCGGAACCCCAGCCCGACACCGTGCGACTCCTCCTCGAGGGCCACCGGGCCCTGGCGGCGGAGCTGCTGTCCAGCCTGGAGGAACGGGGCTATCCGGATGCCCGACCCGCGCACGCCGCCGTTTACATGAACATCGACCGGCGATCGGGGACCCGCCTCACCGAGCTCGCCCGCCGAGCCCGGATCACCAAGCAGGGGATGATGCTGATCGTCGACGACCTGGAGAATCGGGGCTACGTCCGGCGTGTTCCGGACGCGGAAGACGCCAGGGCCAAGGTCGTCCGTCTGACCGCCCGGGGCCGCCGGTACGTGGCGGAGGCCCGGCGGGCGGTGGCCGCGCTGGAGGCTCGGGCCCGTCGCGAGCTCGGCGACCGCCGGTACGAGGCCCTGCGAAGTTCCCTCGAGCAGCTCGTCGGGATGGGCGGGGAGGTCACCGAGGAGTGAGCTGCGTCGGCGACAAGCCGGCGCGGCGCTAGGGGCCGACGGTGACGTTCAGCAGCTTCCCAACGGCGAACGTGACGATGGCGGCCCCACCCCCGATCAGCATCATACGGAGGCCCGAGGTGTAGACCGGTCGGCCGGTGAGGAACGACATGCCGGCGCCGATCCCGAACAGTGAGGCCAGGGCGAGCACCGACGAGGTCGCCACCGCCGCGTTGCCGCTCCCGAACAGGAAGGGGATCAGGGGGATCGCAGCGCCGAGCGAGAACGTGGCGAAGGAGGACCCGGCGGCCGCCCACGGGGAGCCCAGTCCCTCGTCGGGGTCCAGGCCGAGCTCCTCCCGGGCGTGGGTCTCCAGGGCCACGTTCGGGTCACGCATCAGCTCCTCCGCCAGCCGCTCGGCCAGATCCTTGGAGATGCCCTTTCGCTGGTACACCAGCGCGAGCTCCTGGCGCTCGGCTTCCGCATCGGAGCCGATCTCGTGGGCCTCCAGATGGATGAGTCGTTCGAACACCTCGCGTTGCACGCGCATGGAGACGTACTCGCCCGCCGCCATGGAGAACGCCCCGGCCAGCAACCCGGCAACCCCGGCCAGGATGATCACCTCGTTCGACACGCCCGCGCCGGTCATGCCCATGATCAGCGAGACGTTCGAGACCAGGCCGTCGTTGGCCCCGAAGATGGCCGCCCGGAGCGCGCCGGACTTGCTGCCGCCGCGTTGCTCTGCCTCGATCGGACCGGGGTGGGGCACGATCCTCCATTGCCTGCCTCGCATCCGCCGGGCGATCGAGGAGAGCAGCGAGACGTGTGCCTTGGTCCTCACATCCTCCGGCGACAGGCTGGATCCCACGGTCGAAGGCTACGAGGTCCAACCACCTCGCACGTGCCGTACTCGGACGAGATGTAGGGTGGAGGCCGATGGGATCGGGGGGGCCCGAGGAGCTCGCTGACGGCTTGCCTTCATGGTTCCCCCGCGCCTTGCGGATCTTGTCCGTCCGAGCGATATGGGTCCTGGTCGTCGCGGCCCTCGGCACGCTCGTGGTCCTGTACTTGGCGGACCGGCTGTCGGATTTCTTCACGATCATCCTGACGGCGCTGTTCCTCTCCTTCGCCATCGAGCCGGCGGTGAACTGGTTCGCGGGCAAGGGGATGCGACGCGGGGCGGCCACCGGTCTCATGTTCGTATTCATCCTGATCGCCGTGGCCATCCTGCTCACGCTGATCGTCCCCGCCGTCGTCTCGGGTTTCCAGCAGCTTGTGGCGAACGCAGACTCCTGGGTGGCCACGATCTCGCGATGGCTGGAACGCCTGGGGATCACCATCGATGAGGCGAAGCTGACGGAGCAGATCAGGACCCGTGCCGAGGACATCGTGAGCTACGCGGCGAATTTCGCCGGACAGGTGTTCGGCATCGCCACATCGATCCTGGGAGGGCTGTTCCGGTGGGCGACGATCGGGCTGTTCACGTTTTACATCGTGGCCCAGGGACCGCAGCTGAGGAGGGCGATCTGCGGAACCCTTCCGCCCGAGCACCAGGAGCGCGTGCTCTTCGTCTGGGACCAGGCCATCGACAAGACCGGCGGCTACTTCTACTCGCGCCTGTTGCTGGCGGCCATCAACGGGACCGGGATGTACATCACGCTCCGAATCTTCGGGGTCCCGTTCGCCGCGCCCCTCGCGATCTTCGAGGGCGTGGTGTCCGAGTTCATCCCCATCGTGGGGACGTACATCGCGGGGGCCGTGCCGATCGCCGTTGCCTTCCTCGTCTCGCCTGCTGCCGGGATCGGCGCGCTGATCTACGTGCTCGCCTACCAGCAGCTGGAGAACTACATCCTGAGCCCGCGCCTGACGGCGCGAACGATGAACCTGCATCCGGCCGTGGCGTTCGCCGCCGCGCTCATCGGGGGCGAGCTCGGCGGGATCCTGGCCGCGTTCCTGGCGCTGCCGGTAGCGGCGGTGATCCAGGCATCGATCCAGGAGTACGGACGCCGGTACGCGGTCGTCGAGAGTCCACTTACTGCAGCTGTGGACACGACGGGACGAGACCCCGGTAGCGGGTCGGTGTCCTGAGGTCGCGGTCACCGAGACGGTGGGCAGACCACCCCCGGACGAGCCCGAAGCCACGTCCGAACGGCGATCGGTCCGACGGGCGCTCGTCCGCCGGGCCGTCCCGCTGGCGATCACGGCGATCGGTCTCTACCTCGTGTGGCCCGCGCTGCTGGACGTGTTCACCGCCTGGCCCAGGTTGCTGACCCTCGATCCCGCGTGGATGGCGCTCTCGCTCCTGGCCGAGGTGGCCAGCTTCGTGGCCCTGTGGGAGCTCCAGAGGATCGCGCTTCGGTTCGATGGATGGTTCCTGATCGTCACGTCGCAGCTGGCCGGAAACGCGTTCAGTCGGATCGTGCCGGGCGGGGGCCCGGCGGGCGCCGCGTTGCAGTACGGGATGCTGACGGGAGGGGGGCTGGACGGCGCGTCGACGGCCGTCGGGCTGACCACCGTGTCCCTGCTCACCACGGCGACCACGTTCGCCCTCCCGGTGCTGAGCGTCCCCGCGATCTTGAGCGGCATCCCGATCGACCAGCAGCTGTCGAACGCAGCCTGGCTGGGCCTCTCCATCTTCGTCGTGCTGTTCGCCGTGGGGGTGGCCATGTTCCAGTGGGATGCCCCGGTGCGGTGGGTGGGAAACGCCGTCGACCGCGTCATCGCGTTGGCGAAACGGGGTCGTCGAGATCCGTCCGACCTCGCGTCCCGGCTGCTCGCACAACGGAACCTGATCCGCGCCAACCTGGGATCGAGGTGGCGCTTGGCCCTGGCCACCACGACCGGCCGATCGCTGTTCGACTTCCTCGCGTTGCTCGCGGCGCTACGGGCCACGGGGTCCCACGCCCGACCGTCGCTCGTGCTCCTCGCCTACGTCGTCTCCCAGGTCCTGGGGTTGATCCCCATCACTCCGGGGGGCCTGGGATTCGTGGAAGCTGGGCTGGCTGCGACGCTCGGGCTGGCGGGGGTGGGCGGAGCACAGGCCGTGCTGGCGACCCTGGCCTACCGGATGGTCTCCTACTGGCTGCCGCTCATCGCCGGAGCGGTTGCCTACCCCATCTTCCGCCGCAGGTACAAGCCGCCGCTGACACCCCGGCCGGGGCAGACCCTCGGATGAATCCCTGCCGGGATTTCTGTAGGGTTCACGAGACGGGTCCGGGGGGGAAGGGGGAAGCTGCATGGAAGCTCGACGGGCTCCAGAGTCCACGATGTCGGGGATGTTCGGACAGATCACCGGCGTCTGGTGGTTGTTCCTCATCACCGGCATCGCCTGGCTGATCATCGCGTTGATCGTCCTGCGGTTCGACAGCACTTCGCTCGCCGCGGTCGGGGCGCTCTTGGGGGTCGTGTTCCTCATCGCGGGACTGAACGAATTCATGATCGCCGTGGTGCGGGAGGGCTGGAAATGGGCCCACGTCGCGCTCGGCATCCTGTTCGTGATCGGCGGCATCACCGCGTTCTTCGAGCCATACAACGCGTTCTGGGCGCTGGCCTCGATCCTCGGCTTCCTGTTGGTACTGAAGGGCAGCCTGGACATCATCGTCTCGACGATGACCAGGGACGCCAACGAGCTCTGGGGGCTCGGCCTGGCGATCGGCATCCTCGAGGTCCTGCTGGGGTTCTGGGCATCGCAGCAGTTCTTCCCGGCCAGGGCGGCGCTCATCCTGATCTGGGTGGGGTTCGTCGCGATGTTCAGGGGCTTCAGCGAGATCGTGCTTGCATTCCAGATCCGACGACTGAACAAGGCGGCTGCCGCGTAGCGCTACCCGGCGAGCTTCGGCCGGGTCGAGGCGAACCGGTCGAGCCGGATCGGCGGGTGGTAGCCCGTTGCCAGGTCGGCCAGGATCCGACCGATGAGCGGCGTGAACTTGAACCCGTGGCCGCTGCACGGCGAGCCGATCACGATGGGCCCTCGTCGGTCCAGGACGAAGTCCTCGTCCGGCGTGTTCGTGTACAGACAGGTTTCGGTCGCCCCCGTCGGCCGAGCCGGAGCGAAGCGCGTTCTTGTGAAGTCGGTGACCCTGGCTACCCGAACCGGATCCGCGTCGAACGAGCGCTCGTCCGGGTCCACGGGCGGCCCGGACCTGTGGATCGCAACCTTGAAGTGGCCGGGCTCCTCCGGGTTGGGGACGACGTACGGTGTCTGAACCCGGTCCACGGTCCAATCGATGATGGTCGGCAAGGGCGAGGGATCGTCCAGCGCGAAGTAGGTCACTTGCTCGAGGCTGGGGACCAGCGGCAGAGTCAGACCGGCACCCGCAAGAAGCCCTGCCCCCCACGAGCCGGCCGTGATCACGGCAACCGGCGCCCGATACGTCGATCCATCCGCGTTCACCTCGACCCCGTCGCCGCGGGCCGAGATCCGTTCGACCTGGGTGTGTTGAAGGATCGTGGCCCCGCCCGCGGCGGCCAGGCGGGCCTGGGCGAGCACCGTGCGTTCGGCCATGCATACGCCCCCGTCCTCCTGCAGGAAGATCTCCGCGTCGGGCTCGAGCCGGAGGGCCGGCCACCGCTCCCGGGCCGCTTCTGGCTCCAGGTACTCGAGGTGCTCACCCGCGGCCTCGAGCGCGCTCGCCGTCTCCCTCCCTCCGGCTCCCACGTCCAGACCGCCCGTCGTGACCAGCAGACTCTCTCCGGTCCTTGATTCCAGGTCCCGCCACTCCGCGAGCGCGAGTCGGGCCATGCGCACGTAGTCCGGGTGGTGGTAGGAGAGCCGGAAGATGCGTGTGGGACCGCCGGAGCTGCCATTCGAGTGACCGATCTCGAACCGTTCCAGCAGCAGGACCTGGCGCCCACGCTCGGTGAGCGAGCGGGCCGTGGCCGTCCCCATGGCCCCGGCGCCGACGACGATCGCATCGAAGTCCTGTGTCACAGGTGGCGAGCCTACCGAGCCTCGATGGTCCCGATCCTTGCCGGTCCGATGGTTGCCGGCTTCCCTGCCACACGCACCTTCGCCGGACGATCGGGGGAGGGGTTCCACAGCCGGACCTGGATGTCCCCGTCTTTCCGACGAACGTTCGACAGCACCGAGTCCCCCTCGATGGCGAGGAGCGATCCACTCGACGGCAGCGTGCCTCCTCCCGTGGTCGGAACCGTGAGGAGGGGGAGCGCGAAGCGCTCCCAGTCCTGCATGAGCCCGGAGCTCGTCGCGCCTGCCTGAAGCGCGAGCTCGAACGTCGTCCTCCCCGGCATCTGGGCGTCGGGAGTGGTCACGTCGGGCCCGGCGGCGAACGGGCGCGTGGCCAGGTGCTGTCGGCTGATCGTTCCCACACACCGCAGCAACGTGATCGCCAGCTCATCCTCCACGACTTCGTACTCGAAGACTCCTTCGTGGAACGCGGCGATCCCGCCGACCAGGACGACGTGGCGAGCCGGCCACGTGGGCGAGGGAGCTTCCAGCTCGCCCCCTTCGGAGACGAGCCCTCGCTGTACCAACTCGAAGGGCGACCCGGCCAGGGAGCCCGTCGCCGGCTCGGCCAGCCGAACGTGCATCCGGAGGCGGTGGTTCGGCCTCCGGTTGTCGATCTCCCCGGACAGTCGGACGAACGACGCTCCGCGCGTCGTACCGACACGCATCCGAACGGAAAGCCCTTCGTCGAAGACGGCCCGCACCTCGTCGCCCCCCGAAGCGACCGACCACCCGGGGCTCTGGGGCCGTTGGCCCTGTTCCTCGAAACAGAAGTTGTAGAGGTCGCCGACATCCGGCTCGTCTCGGAGGGTGAAGACGATGTCGCCGCTCGACACCCACCCATCTCGCTCCTGGCGGGCGGCCGTCTCCGACGATGCCGGAACGTCGCCATCCACTCGCCATCCCAGGCCGGGGACACCCTCGCGTTCGAACGGCGACGGGTTGAACCGCAGGATCCCTGATCCGGCCATCGCCGCACCGAACCGTTCCAGCGCCCGCGTGATGACCGCCTGCCCGATGGCCCGTGCCTCCTCGTATCGCGCGTCGACGTCGCGGGCGACCTGGTCGTGCGAGCATCCACACACCGAGTCGTGCGCCCCGTTCCACAGCAGCAACGTCCACGCCCGGTCCAGCTCCTCAGCCGGCCAGTCGAACCCGGGAACCAGGGCGGCGAGCGGTTCGGCGTACCTTTCGATGAGCGCCTCCACCTTGCCGCGCTCCCGCTTCTGGTGTGCACGGGCCGAATACACGTTCGGGAGGAGGTGCGCGCGGGCCGACGAGCGAAGCTCGCCCCGCCATGAAGGCAATGCGTCGCTCGGTCGGGCGTCGAGGTGATCAGAGAGTGAGCCGATCCGAACCGTCATCCCCGGGAGGTGCTCATGGGCGATGGCCAGCCGGTCGGGGAGCGTCGCGTCCGGCCCCGTGTGATCGGCGCCAACGGTGATGAGCATCCGCTCGGAGGCCAGGAACGGCGCCACGTGCCCGGCCTTGCGTCGCAAGGACGCCGCCAACTGCTCGGGATCCTGCTGCTGCTCGATATCCCACCCGAGCGAGTAACCGAACGCGAGATACTCGGCGAGCACTCGGCTCCCGTCCGGAGCCTCCCACCAGAACTGGGTCCGGTCGATCTCCTTCGGTACTCCGCGCCATACCACCGCTCGATCGATCCCTGCCTGGGTCAGGATCTGCGGCATCTGTCCGATGTGTCCGAACTGGTCGGGCAGGTATCCGACCATGAGCGCACGGCCGAGCTCTCCCGCCCGGTCCAGCCCTCGCTCCACGTTGCGGATGTGCGTCTCGCCCGAGACGAGGAACTCGTCCACCTGGGTCACCCAGGGCCCCGCGGAGAGCCTTCCGTCCTCGGCGAGCCGGCGTATGTCGGCTCCGCGTTCCGGACGGACGGCGAGGTAGTCGTCGATCATCGCGGTCTGTCCGTCGAGGTGGAAGTGGGGGAATCCGGCGTTCCCCAGCTCGATCAGCGTGTCCATCATCGCCACCAGTCGCTCTCGGAACTCGTCGAACGGCGCATACCACTCGCGGTCCCAGTGCGTGTGGGGGACGAGCGTGATGAGGGTCGGTTCCACGAGAGGGCGCTCAGGTCTCAGGCGTTTCTCCACGTCGCCGGATCCGGGCGAGGAGTGAGCGTCGTTGCCTCGCTCCGGTCTGCGACGTCACGTCGGGGCGGGGTTGCATCGTGAGCTCGGTCTCGACGACCTCGTGGCGGGTCAGATAGGTCGACACCGTGGCCTGGATGACGGCGGCTGCGGGGAGCGCCATGAACGCCCCCAGGATCCCCGAGATGGAGGCGCCGGCGAGGGCGGCGAAGAACGCCACGGCCGGATGCAGCTGCATCGTCCGCGCCGTGATCCGGGGGCTCAGCAGGTAGTTCTCGATCTGTTGGTACACGACCACGTAGATCAGGAAGATGAGCCCGGACCACGGGTCCGACAGCAACGCCACGAGCAGCGGGACCGCCGCGCCGATGTACGTCCCCACCACGGGGATGAACTGCGACACGAGGCCCATCCACAGTGCCAACGGGAGGGCGAAGGGAACCCCGAGGAGCGACAGCGCGATGCCGGCGAAGAACGCCGAGATCCCGGCGAGCAGGAGGCGCGAGTACAGGAATCCACCGGTCTTGTCGATCGCGATCTCCCACGCGTCCAGGACCTCGCGCTGGCGCCGAGGGGGAAGCACCGAGCACACGGCTCGCCGCACCCGGGGCCCGTCGGCCACCAAGTAGAACGTGAACAGCCCGATCGTGAGGAGCTGGAACAGCAGGCCGAGCATGAACGCGCCCACGGAAGCCACGCTCGAGGCGATCCGGCTCACGGCGATGTCCGCGTCTCGGAGCCGGGCCAGGATCTCGCGGCCCGTGAGCTCGATGTTGAACCATCGCTTGGTGTAGACGCTGGCTTCCTGCAGCCAGCCCGGCGCTCTGGTCACCAATTGCTGCACTTGGTCGATGACGAGCGGCACCATGGCGGCGATCGTGACCATCAGGATGGCCGCCAGCCCGAACAGCACGACGCCGGTCGCTGCCCCCCGCGGCCAGCCACGCCGCTTCACCAACCAGTTCACCGCTGGCTCGAGCGCGAAGGACAGGAAGAGCGCGGTGATGAGCCAGAAGATGACGTCCCGGAGCTTCCGTAGAAGGAGGAGCGAAGCGTACGCGGCGAAGGCGGTGAACACGATGAGGAGGAGGAGCCGGGGGATCCACGGCGGCATCCGTTCCGGTTCGGGCTCCGCGGGAGGCGATCCCTCGCCGGGGGCCGGGGTCTGTGGGATCTCGGTGCTGGTTGCCACGGGCATCGGCTCCCGGACGCGCTCGGCTCAGGGTATCGGCCGAACGGCGTGTGTGCACGTGACCGGCCGATGCACTTCCTGACGGCCCGGCTACGATGCCTCCATGCGACCCGAGGCGGAGGGCAAGGCCGGGCGACCCACGCCCACGCGGAACAAGCCGAGGCGTCCCCGAGACGAACTTGGTCGGCCACAACCGTGGGAGGCCCAGGATCGCTTGGATCTGGAGGACTTCGACAACCTCCCGCTGGAGGAGAACCACCGTCTGGGGCGCAAGCACTTCAACGCCGGTCGGTTCTTCCCTGCTCACGAGGCCTGGGAGACCGCGTGGAAGCAGGCCCGGGACACCGACGATGCCGAGTTCTTCAAGGGCCTGTCCCAGCTGGGGGCGGGGTACGTCCACCTGTTGCGGGGGAATTCCCATGGCACGATGCAGCTCCTGAGGCGGGCCGCCCGGCGGATCTCTCGATACCCGAAGGGCTACTTCGGCGTGGACACCGCCGAGGTGAGCCGTACAGCCGAGGAACTCGCCGCAGCGGTCGAGCGAGGCGAGGTCGAGGCGGGTCATGGCGCCGAGTTCACTGCTCCAAGGGTCTAGGCATCGATTCGCTCCTCGGTCGGAGCGCTGGCTGATCGTCGCTTCTCGGTCTCAGGGCTGGTTGACTGGCGCTCCTCGGTCTGCGCACCATTAGTCGGGACATGACCTCCACCACCTCGGACGAGGCCCCCCAGGAGATGGAGTGGAGGGGCCGGACCGGCCCGTTCACCATCAGGGTCAATCCAGGCGTGTTCGCTCCGACCCACACGAGCCGCTCGATCGCCGAAGCCCTGGAGATCGTGCCGGGGGAGACCGTAATCGATGTCGGGTGCGGCAGCGGCGTGCTCTCGTTCGTGGCCGCACGGCTCGGCGCGACAAGGGTGATCGGATGCGACCTCTCCGAGCCCGCGATCGAGGTGGCCGACGACAACGCGGAGCGCCTCGGCCTGAAGGACCGGGTGGAGTTCCGCGTCGGGAACCTCCTCGAGCCGGTCCGGGGCGAGCGGGCCGATGTCATCATCGGTGACGTCTCGGGGATCCCCGACGAGATCGCACGAGTCTCCGGGTGGTTCCCCGACGGGCGAGCCGGCGGACCGACGGGGGCCGAGCTCCCGGCGGCGATGCTCGAGAGCATCCGGGAGACCGAGTGCCTGGCTCCAGGGGGACGGCTGTACCTCCCCACGGGAACGATTCAGGCGGAGAACAAGATCCTGGAGGTGGCCCGACGGATCTTCGGTGCCGCGAATCTCCAGGCCATCGTGTCCCGCGAGCTTCCGCTCCCAGACGTAGTGGCCAAGTCGAAGGCCGTGGCCCGGATGATGAAGGAAGGGATCCTCGACCTTCACGCCCGGGGCAGCAGGTTGCTGTGGCGGTTGCGCGTGTGGCGGTGCGTGCTTCCCTCCGGCGGCGCCACCGAGATCGTCTCCAGCTAGCGCCCCCGCTCGTCGGCAGACCCGGCCCCGTCGCCCGCCCCCACGTCCACGACAGCCTTCACCCGGTACCCCGCGTCCCGCAGTCGGGCCCCGCCGCCCCGATCGATGGCCAGGAGGACGATGCCGATCTGGCATCCGGCCTCCTCCAGCGCCCTGGCCGCTGCGAGCACCTGCGTGCCGGTCGTGGAGACGTCTTCGATCAGGCCGACCTGCGAGCCGGGCGGCGCGTGTCCTTCGATCTGCGACATCGTCCCGTAGGTCTTCGGTTGCTTGCGCACCACGGCCAGCGGCAGGTTGACCTGCAGCGCCACGGCGGCGACGAGGAGCGTGGCCGCCCCCTCGGGCGCGGCGAGGTGCGTGATGCCCTCGGGGAGGAGTTGGGCCACCGCGTGGGCCAATTCCTTCAGAAGCGGTGGATCGGTGAGGAACCGGAACTTGTCGAAGTAGACATTTGAGCGTTTGCCGGAGGACAGGACGAAGTCGCCGTGGAGCTCGGATGCCGCGAGGAGCCGCTCCGCGAGGTCGTCGACCATCGCGGGTAGCATAGGGGCCCGATGGGCCTGTACCGGGCGGTGGCCCGCCCCCTGTTCCTCTCGCTCCCACCGGAGGCCGCCCACCGATTGGCGCAGTCCATCCTCTCGCTTCCCCTCCCGTGGGAACGCATCGGCGGAATGCCGAAGGATCCGGCGCTCCGCACCTCGCTCGCCGGGATCGAGCTGGCGAACCCGGTCGGTCTGGCGGCGGGATTCGACAAGTCCTGCCGCCACCTGGATGCCCTTGGACGTCTGGGGTTCGGGTACGTGCTCGGCGGGACGATCACCCGCGATCCGCGTCCGGGGAACCCCAAGCCTCGGATCGCCCGGTACCCACGACGGGGATCCATGACCAACGCCATGGGCCTTCCCAATCCGGGCGCCGAGGCGGCGGCGAGGACATTGTCCCGATCCCCCCGATCCGGGCCGCGGTTGGTGAGCATCGCCGATCAGGGCGTGGATGAGGTCGTTGCCACCCATGCTCTGCTCGAGCCCCACGTCGACGGGGTCGAGCTCAACGTGAGCTGTCCCAACGTCTCCTGGGGCCGGGACCGCGACGACGAGGCCCACGTGACGCTGCTCATCCGGGAGCTCGGCGCGCGGCGAACGACGCCGCTGTTCGTGAAGCTGCCGCCCTTCCGCACCGACGTCGAGCGCGAAGTAGTGCTGGCGCTCGCGCGGATCGCGCAGGACGGAGGGGCGGATGGCCTCACCTGTTCCAACACCCGGCGGGTGTCCGACCGACACCTGTCCGTGGGGACCGGCGGGCTCTCCGGCCGAGAGCTGTTCCCCGACACGGTGCGGATCGTCGAGGACGTCCGAACGGCAACCGGGGGGGCGATCCCCATCAACGCATGTGGCGGTGTGTTCTCCGCCGCGGATGCCCTGGCCTGTCTGGCCGCCGGTGCCGCCTCCGTCCAGGTGTACACCGGGCTGATCGAGCGAGGCCCTCGGGTGGTTCGCGACATCGTGCGAGGGCTATCCGAGATTCAAAGCGCTGCCCCGTCCCTTGCTCCTGGGTTCCCTCCCGGTCAAGATGGCACGCATCCCGAGAGATCCCGGAGGGAGTTTGGCGCAACCGCAGTTGCAGGTGAACGACGTGCGAGCCCCGCGGGAGGCTTGGGCGGCCGTTCGGTTACAGGAGGTCCGCAAGCGCTTCGGTGAGGTCGTGGCGGTCGACGGGGTTGACCTCGACGTCACCTCAGGGGAGTTCTTCTCCATCCTCGGGCCGTCCGGCTCTGGCAAGACGACCTGCCTGCGCATGATCGCGGGATTCGAGGCTCCCACCGAGGGACGGGTCTGGCTCGATGGCCGAGATGTAACCGGCCTTCCCCCGTACGAGCGGGACGTGAACACGGTGTTCCAGGACTACGCGTTGTTCCCGCACATGACGGTGGGCGAGAACGTCGAGTACGGCATGCGCGTGAAGAAGGTTCCCCGGGACGAACGGGCGAAGCGGATGGCCGATGCCCTGCGCATGGTTCGTCTGGAAGGCTTCGACCGGCGCAAGCCCATCCAGCTCTCGGGCGGACAACGCCAGCGCGTCGCGTTGGCCCGGGCACTGGTGAACCGGCCGAAGGTGCTGCTCCTGGACGAGCCGCTCGGGGCACTCGACCTCAAGCTCCGGCAGGCCATGCAGATCGAGCTGAAGCAGATCCAGCAGCAGGTGGGCTTGACGTTCATCTACGTGACCCACGACCAGGAGGAGGCGCTGACCATGAGCGACCGCCTGGCCGTCATGAATGCCGGGCGCCTCGAACAGGTCGGGACCCCGGTCCAGGTGTACGAGCAACCGGCCACGGACTTCGTGGCCGGCTTCATCGGCGTCTCCAACCTCCTGGAGCGAGGGGAACGCCATTTCACCGTTCGCCCCGAGAAAATCCGCATATTGGGCGAGGACGAGGCGCCCGAACCGGAAGCGCAGGTCGAGGAGGGGAGGGTCCGCGACGTCGTCTACGTGGGGATGGTCACCCGCTACATCGTCGAGCTCGACCACGGCGGCGAGCTCGCGGTGATCAGTCAGAACTTCGAATCGGCCGAACGGGTCCTCCAGGCCAA
>JBKPDU010000161.1:0-5204 GCA_046728055.1 Actinomycetota bacterium
GAACGGCAGACCAACCAGTCGCTCCGCCAGCTCGTTGGGATTCCCCACCGTCGCCGACGCCAGCACGAACCGAGGATCGCCGCCGTAGTGGGCGACCAGGCGGCGGAGCCGTCGGAGCACCATGGCCACATGCGAGCCGAACACGCCCCGGGCGACGTGCGCCTCGTCCACCACGACCATCGACAGGCGGAGGAAGAAGTCCGCCCATCTCGAGTGATCCGGCAGGATGGCTGCGTGGAGCATGTCGGGGTTCGACATCACGACGTTGGCGTTTCGTCGGATCAGGGGCCGTTCGGGCCGTGGGGTGTCGCCGTCGTAGACGGAGGCCTTGAGCTGCGGCAGCTTGAGCGCCCGAACCTGACGCAGCTGGTCTCGGGCCAGTGCCTTGGTGGGGAACAGATACAGGGCCGTGCGCTTGGGATCGGCCATGACCTCCGCGGCGAAGGCCAGGTTGTAGACGAGCGTCTTTCCACTCGCCGTCCCCGTGGCCATGATGACGTTTCGACCCGCTCGGACGGCGTCGAGGGCGACGCGTTGGTGTCGGTACAGTCCCTCGACCCCTAGCATCTCCAGGCGACCGAGCACCACGTTGGGGACGTCGTCGGGGAACGGGTGGAGCGCGGATGGCCGGGCGGGCAGCTCGCGGACGTGCACGAGCGATTCCTCATCGGCGACGGAGGCCAGGAACGTGCGGGGGTCCACGGGGTGGATGGTATCGAGGTGACGAGGAACGATCCCTGACCCGTGCGGCTACGCCAGGTCTCGGTATCGCGTCCTGAACCCGTCACGGACCAGCGGGACGACATATGTTCGGTCCCGGAAGAAGACGAGCGCGCCGAGGATCAGGTACACAACGCCCAGGCCGACCAGCTCGAGCGCCCGGAACGCCTCGGGCACCGTCGCCCCGATGATGAACTGAGCCCAGAACAGCGAGAAGAGCAGCAGCGCCTCGCGCGTGCTGATCGACAGCGTCACCACCACGGCCACGGCGAAGAACGACTGTGCGGCGGTGAGGAACAGCTCCTCACGCTGATGCGGGTCGATGGGCAGACCGTGCAGCCCTCCGAACCCGATGGCGAAGACGATCGGAAGCGTGCCGACGAGCAGGGTCCACTGGTTCACCTTGGAGGAGACCAACGTCCCCAGTGCCGCATTCGTGTTCAGCCGCCACGCGAACAGCCCGGCCACCAGGAGCTCCGGCGCCTCGGACGCGAGTGGGGCCAGCCACTGGACGAGGAGGAACTCGCTGATCCCGAGCTCCTGGCCCGTGGAGACGAGCCCCTCGGCAAAGGGTTCCGCGCACAGCAGGATGACAGTGGCGGCGAACAGGAACAGGCCGACGACCCAGGTTCTTCTGGCTGGAGGGCTGAAGGTTCCGAGGTACAGCGCCGGACCGACGAGATGAGGTTCCTCCGCCGGCGCCCGAGAGACCCGAACCGTGTAGGCCACGAAGATGGTCACCAGCACGACGGCGTCCACCAGCGTGATCGAGTCCTTGAGCGGCAGCGTCAGGCAGTACACGGTGGCCAGACCGAGGAAGGCGACCTCGACGGAGTGGGATCGCTCCAACTTGACCTCCCGGATCGGCCGGCGCGCGACACGGGCCCGGTACCACGCGATGAACACGACCATCGACCACCCGATGCCGATCAGCAGCCGGTTCGCGCCGGTCATGTTGGCCAGGGCGAGCGAGCACGCCGTCTCGCCCGGCGCACCGGGAGGGTGACATGCCGGACCGTACGCCTGCACGGCGTTCCCGCCCTTGAACGCGAACACCATGTCCACCGCGTACTCGGGCAACACCGCGATGAACGCGAGCACCGCGATGGCCAGACCCGCAGAGACGTCGAGCTGCGCGACTTCGGCCGCCCAGGAGAGGAGGAAGGCGGCGCCCACGATGGCCAACCCGAAGAACAGGGCCCCCAGTGCCTCCGGGACGTCGGCTCCCGTTGCCCGCAGGACCAGGCCGGGCGCCGTCCCGGCGAATGCCAAGCCGAGCTCGAACCACTGCCGGGCCGGATGGAGCTCCCCGGGCTCCTCCTTCCGCGTGGTGGTCACGGAGCCTCCTCAGCCCGACACTCAGGTTCAGGCCGAAGGTCTCGTCCCCGCGTCGCGGAGGACCCACCGGGCCGCTAGCGCGGCCGTGCTGACGGCGAGCCCGCTTGCGGACTACTCCCCTCCGAGCGAGGCGCAGCCTAGCAAACGGCGATGTCGGCCCGAGATACGAGAAGCGTGGATGCGAGGATCCGTGATCGGCTAGCCGCCGAGCAGGCTCGCGTTGGGGCTCGGCGGGATGTTCCGCTTGGAGACCAGGCCGTCCTTGGCCATGTCGTCGAAGATCGTCTGGGCCTGGCTCGACAGATTCACGATGGAGGTACTGCCGGCCATCGACGTCGTGCCCGGGGCGACCACGTTCTCCACCCTCTTCGGGTTGATCAGGGTGCACGTGAACGCGAGCGACAGGACCTCGTCCAGCGGGGCCTGGCTCTGCACGTTGCGGAAGCCGCCGGCGATCCACGTGAGGAGCCGGCTGGGGTCCTTTCGGAACTCCTTCCGGAACTGCGTCAGGGCCGCGACGATCAGCCGCCCTCCGTCCTCGGTGCGACCGAAGTCGCCCGCCGGCAGGCTGTGCCGGTCCCTGGCGAAAGCGAGCGCTTCCTTGCCCCGGAGCTTCTGGACGCCCGGCTGGAAGTTGGAGCCAGATGCCGAGTCCTGCATGGGGAAGGGAACGTCGACGGTCAGGCCGCCGATCGAGTTGATCATGGCCTGGAAGCCCCAGAACGTGGTGAGCGCCCAGTAGTCGAGCTTGATCCCGGTGACGCTCTCGACGGTCTGAACGAGGAGCTCCGGTCCCCCGTAGACCATCGCCGAGTTGATCTTGGCGTTGCCCCGGTCGGGGATCGAGACGTACGAGTCACGGGGGATGCCCAGGATGGCCGCCTTGTGCTTGTCGGGGACGATCGACACGATGTGGATCGAATCCGCCAGCGAGTGCTGGACGTCCTCGCCCGGTCGAGCGCCGCTCCCGATGAACAGGATGAAGATGGGCTTGGATCCATCGAGGGACGGCACGTACCCCGCGTGGGCCTGCTCGATCTGCAGGAGGGGTTGCGCTGCAGCGGATTCGGTCGGGGTCACCGTCCCGATCGTCGAGCCGGCGATCCACGAGGCGAATGCCAGGGATGCGAGGGCGATCCGCCGTCTCATGAGGGCGCCGCCGTCGCGCTCGCGGTTGGGCCCGGCGAGGGGATCACCTCGTGGTCGTCCCGGCTGGCGCTGAATGCGTAGACCAGCCACTCGTCCGAGGCCGACCGCAGGAAGTACTGTCCGGTGCTCACGACCGCGACCGTCGTCCCGTCCTTGCCGCTCGCCACGGCTTTGAACTTCACGATGGCCACCGCGGTGGTCGGCTGATTCGTTCGATCGAGCAGCACTCGGACGTTCAGGGTGCCCAGTGGCTGCTCGACCTTGGCGAACTGGTCCCCGGCGGTGGGACCCAGCGTGAGCGTGGTCCCCTGCTCCTGGGCGGCGGCCTGTGTTCCTTCCTCGAACAACGGCCACACCTCGTCGTAGGAACCGTCTCGCCAGTTGGCCGGGTCCAGGAAGGCCTCCGTGTACAGGGCGGTCATCGTCTCGTCCACTTGGGCGCCCACGTCCTGGGCGACGGCCTCGAACTTCGCTGGGTCATGGTGCGTCACGAGGACGGGAACCGCCCTGGTCAGGCGGAAGTCGAACGCCGGAATGGTGTTGTCCTCTCCCAATAGACCGCCATCCCCACCCCCGCTCGTGAAGACAAGAAACAGCACGACCCCAAGCACGACGACCGCGGCGGGTACGATCCACACCGCGGGAGGAAATCGCCGCTGGGGGGTTTGGCGATGGCGGCCTTCTACCAAGTCGCGGCAGAGGTTACCGGCGCGAACCACTTCCCACAACCGGCGTCCTCATCGCACCCACGCACGTCCTGATCGCTCCGGGCAGGCCGGTTCCGGCTAGCATGGAACCCTCCAAACGGTGAGCCGGGAAGTCTGGTCGGCGCGAGGTGTGTCGTGCCAGACGAGCACGGGCCGGGCCGCAGCGGCGTCCGATCGACGTGGTCCCGATCGGACCGCCCCATCCCTCGCCGGGTCGTCCGCCCTCTTCAGGCATTCCTCGCCGAGGAGGCTGCGGGGGGGACGGTCCTCCTCGCAGCCGCGGTCGTCGCGCTGGCGTGGGCCAATGGCCCGTGGCGCTCCTCGTACGAAGAGGTCTGGCAGACGGTCCTCAGCGTTCATCTCGGGCCCTGGGAGATCACGGAGTCGCTCCGCGGATGGGTGACCGAGGGCCTCATGGCCCTGTTCTTCCTTGTCGCCGGCTTGGAGATCAAGCGAGAGGTGCTGACCGGGGAGCTCCGGCACCGTCGCGCAACGATCCTGCCGATCGTGGCTGCCGTTGGGGGTATGGCGCTGCCGGCCCTGATCTACCTCGCGTTCAACCCGGACCCGCCGGCCTCCCGCGGCTGGGGGGTGGTCATGCCCACCGACATCGCGTTCGCCCTCGGCGTCCTTGGGCTGGCGTCGAGGCGGATCCCCACGGGATTGCGGGCGTTCGTCCTGGCTCTGGCCATCATCGACGACCTCGGGTCGATCGTGGTGGTTGCCCTGTTCTACTCGACGGGGATCGACTGGAGTGCGGTCGGCGTGGCCGCCGTGCTCGGCGCGGCCACGATCGGTCTGCGTCGGATCCAGGTTCGGGCGATCCCGGCGTACCTGTTCCTTGGGGTCGGGATGTGGATCGCGCTGCACGGCTCGGGGATCTCCCCCACGCTTGCGGGGGTTGCTCTTGGATTCCTCACGCCCGCCACCGCGTTCCAGCGCCCCAGGGCCGTGAGCCAGGAGGCCCATCGAGTGGCCGAGGAGACCGTCGACGAGCCGGAACCACCGGATGCCGATGCGGCCCAGTGGCTTTATCTCGCCGAGCTGTCGAAGGAGGCGGTGTCCCCGCTCACCCGATTGGAGACCGTCCTCCACCACTGGACGAGCTTCCTGGTCCTCCCATTGTTCGCCCTGGCGAACGCCGGGGTACTGCTGTCTGCGAGCGCGCTGGCCGAGGCGGCGCGCAGCCCCGTCTCGATCGGCATCCTGGTCTCCAGGGTCGTGGGCAAGACGGCTGGCATCTCCCTCGCCACGTTCCTCGCGGTCCGCCTGTTGGGCGCGCGACTGCCC
>JBKPDU010000162.1:0-11458 GCA_046728055.1 Actinomycetota bacterium
CGCTGGACTCCTCGACCAGATGGACGTGCACGGTCGGTGCCCTCTGAAGCTCGGCCACCGCTTCCAAGCCCCGACGGCCCCGGGTTCGTCGCTTGGCATCGGAGGAGTCCGCGATCAGTTGGAGCTCCTGCAGGACGCCGCTGTGGACGAGGAGGTCGCCGGTGAGGAACCCCGTCTTGGCCAGGTCCACGACCCGGCCATCGATCAGCGCGCTCGTGTCCACCACAGCGATCTCGCCTCCAGAGGTACCGGCCGATCGAGGCTTCAGCCCGATCAACCCGAACAGCTCCTGCTGCTTGGAACGCCCGACCCGGTACCCCAGGTAGCCCAGCGTGACGTAGACGAAGGCCACCGTTGTCCACGCGGCGAGAGGAGGAAGCCGGAAGAGCGGGACGCTGCCCAGGGCGGCCACCCCCAGGCCGATCAGCAGGCCCGCCGTGCCGGCGACGAGCTCCGGCGCCGGGACCCGGCGAAACTCGCGCTCCATCTCCCCAACGGCAGCCGCCGTCTGCCGCCCGAAGACCCCGCCGAGCACGAACCCGGTGCCCGTCCCCAGGACCACGCCGAGAAGGGTTCGGGTCGTGCTGGGATCGTTCAGCTGCGTGGCGATCGTGTAGCCGCCGGCCGCGAACAGGAGCACGAAGATGAGGCGGACGAACTCGACGAGCCGTCCTCTCCGGACGGCGGGACGTTTCTCGGTCGATCGACTCACCCGCCTACGGTGACCCGCCGCCCGAGGCGGTGCAAGTATGCGAAATGCCTCGGGCGATCCCGCGGCGTGACCCCGACGGCGTCTAGCCCTCGGCGACCAGGACCCGAGAGCGGTGCGACTCCTCGAGGACCTTGTCGATCATGGCCTCGGCCTTCTCTTCCGTGCCGGCGCTGGCGTACGCAAGCTCGGAGATGAGGATCTGACGGGCCTTGGTGATCATGCGCTTCTCGCCGGCCGACAGGCCACGCTCACGCTCGCGGATGGACAGGTTCCGTACGACTTCGGCGACCTGGTAGATATCGCCGGACCGCAGCTTCTCGATGTTGTTCTTGAAGCGGCGGCTCCAGTTGGCCGCCATCTTGGACTCGTCCTGGCGGAGGACCTCGAGGACCTTCTTGACCTCGCTCTTGGAAACGACCTGGCGCAGCCCGACCTCCTCGGTACTTTCCACCGGGACCATGAGCGTGAGGTCGCCGTAGGCGACTCGGAGGACGAAGTATCTGCGCCTTTCTCCCAGGATCTCCCGTTCCCGAAGCTCTTCGATGACTGCTGCGCCGTGTTCAGGGTGCACAACCGTATCGCCTTTGCGGAACACGAAACCCCCTCGAGTCGCAAGCCGGACCGTCGCCGCATCCACCTTAGCACGCGAGGCTCCGCCCCCGCAAATGAAATCCCTGGTCAGAGGCCCATTTCGAGTCGTTTTGCCTGTTCGGACTGCTCAGGCAACGCGGTCTCGGCTGGCCCTGGAGCCGCCCCCGAATCCGGCCCATCCCAGGGCATCGGCGACGTGCCCGACCGTGACCGCCCGCAGGCCGTCGGGCATGGGGCCGGGCTCGCCCACGCAGAACACGGTTGCCAGCCCGGCGGCCCTGGCGGCGGCCAGCCGGCCACCCATCCCTGGTCCAGCGTGGACCCTCCCGGTGAGGCCGACCTCTCCGACGAACGCGCTTCGGGCAGGGGGCGGCACCCCCGACGCGGCGGAAGCCAGCGCGGCCGCAACGGCCAGATCACAAGCCGGATCGTCGATCCTCACCCCTCCGGCCGATGCCCCGAACAGCTCGGCCCTGGCCAGCGGGACACCGACGGCACGATCCAGGACCGCGGCCACCAGCTGGAACCGGCCCGGCTCGAGCCCCGCGGCTTGGCGGCGGGCTGGCCCGTCGGTCGGAACCACCAGGGCTTGGACCTCAACGGCCAGCGCTCGGCGCCCCAGGCGTGGCAGGGCGGTGGCCGATCCGGGCTCCCCTTCCCCGGCGCGGAGCAAGGCTCGGGGGTCGATCTCGTGGAGTCCATCGTGGCCCATCTCGAACCAGGCCACCTCGCCTTCGGCCCCAAAGCGGTTCTTGCCTCCGGAGAGCATCCGAAGCCCGGAGCGTGGCTCGCCGTCGAAGGTGAGGACGACGTCGACGGCGTGCTCCAACGTCCGGGGTCCCGCGACGTCTCCGTCCTTCGTCACGTGGCCGGCCAGGATGACCGCGATCCCTTCTGCCTTAGCCAGGCCGACGAGCGCGTCCGTACAGCTTCGGACCTGTGCGGGGCCCCCGGGCACCTGCCCGCCCTCGGGGTCTCGGAGGCTCTGGATCGAATCGACGGCGATCAGGAACGGCCGTTCGGCCCTGGCGGCGTCTACGAGCGGCCCAAGCTCCCGGCCCGAGGCGAACGCCACCCGATCGCCGGGGATCCCCAGCCGACGAGCACGAAGTGCGACCTGGTCGCGGGACTCCTCACCGGAGGCGAGGAGGCAGGGGAGCCCGGCAGCCGACAGGTTCGCCACCAACTGGAGGAGAAGGGTCGACTTGCCGATGCCGGGCTCCCCTGCCAACAGGGCGACGGTCGCGGGAACCAACCCACCGCCGAGGACCCGGTCGATGCCGGGGATGCCGGTCGACGCCCTGGGCTCAGTGCTCGCCTCCTGCCGGAGGGATTGGAGCTGGACCGGAGCGGAAACCGTGCCGGGGCTCCGCTGCTCCATCGTCCCCCAAGCGCCGCATCGAGGGCAGCGTCCGACCCACTGGCCCACCTGCTGGCCGCACGCCGAGCACGACAGGAGCGTCCGCGCCTTGCCCACGCCGGCACGCTAACAAGGGGGTCTGACAGACCAGGGTGACCGCGCTCTACGGATGAGGCTGGCGCATCCCCCGGAACTCGACGACCCAGTCCCACCGATTGCCGTCGTCGAAGTGCCTGAACGACACCAGGCGCCCCTCCTCGCCCCCCGGGAGCAGCACCGGCAGGCCCACGTGTTCGTCGCCGGGCCACAGCTCCTGCCTCACGCCGCCCTCCATGTCGAGCCAGGTCATGGGGTGATCGCCGGTGCGTTCGAGGGGTTCGCGCCACGGCTCCTCCTCGACCGGCCGGAACCGGACGAACCGAGGCACGCCGTGCAGGAGCACCGGCTCACCGGGCTTCTTCCAGGCCTTCCCGAAGAACCGCCAGCGCTCGCCGTCCTTGGACGTCTCGACGGCCCAGCAGACCTCGCCCTCCGCCACACGAGAGAGGCTATCCCACGCGGCGAGGGAGGAAACCGAGAGGCCCAGCAACCGCGTGGTTGCTGGGCCAACCGGTCTTGAAGTAAGACGGCGGGAGCCGTCTTACGCTTGGGACGCGCCTACGTCTCCGAGGATCCGGCCAGCTCGACCGGCGGCGTCTCGGGCGAGAGCGGAGCCTCGAACGTGATCTCGCCGTCCTGCACGTCCACGATCACCGTCTGTCCGGCCCGGAACTCCCGGTACAGCAGCTTCTCCGAGAGTGGGTCCTCGACCATCCGCTGGATCGTCCGCCGCAGCGGTCGCGCGCCGAGCGCGGGGTCGTAGCCCTTCTCGGCGAGCAGTTCCTTGACTGCGTCGGTCAGCTCGACGTCGAGATCCTTGGACTTCAGCTGCTCGCGGACCCGCTTCATCATCAGGTCGACGATGTTCTTCACGTCCTCGCGGGACAGCGAGTGGAACACGATGACCTCGTCGATCCGGTTCAGGAACTCCGGGCGGAAGGAGCGCTTGAGCTCCTCCATGACCCGGTCCTTCATCTTCTCGTAGGTCAGCTTCTCGTCGGGACGCGCGGCGAACCCGATGGCGGGCCCCTTCTGGATGTCCCGGGTCCCCAGGTTCGAGGTCATGATGATGATCGTGTTCTTGAAGTCCACCTTGTGGCCCTGGGCGTCGGTGAGGTGCCCGTCCTCCAGGATCTGAAGCAAGGTGTTGAACACGTCGGGGTGGGCCTTCTCGATCTCGTCGAACAGGACGACCGAGAACGGCTTGCGCCGGACGGCCTCGGTCAGCTGACCGCCCTCCTCGTACCCCACGTAGCCGGGGGGCGAGCCGATCAGCCGGCTGACCGTGTGCTTCTCCATGTACTCCGACATGTCCAACTGCACCAGCGCGTCCTCGTCGCCGAACAGGAACTCGGCCAGCGCCTTGGACAGCTCGGTCTTCCCCACGCCGGACGGCCCCAGGAAGATGAACGACCCCGAGGGGCGCTTGGGATCCTTCAGCCCGGCTCGGGTCCGGCGAATGGCCCTGGACACGGCCTTGATCGAGTTGTCCTGACTGATGATCCGCCTGTGAAGCTCGTCCTCCATGCGGAGCAACTTCTCGGTCTCCTCCTCGGTGAGCTTGAACACCGGGATCCCGGTCCAGGACGACAGGACCTCGGCGATCTCCTCCTCGTCCACCTCGGACAGGATGTCCATCTCGCCCGACTTCCACTCGCGCTCCCGCCGCTCGCGCTCCTGGCGCAGCTGGTTCTCCTCGTCGCGAAGGGCCGCAGCGCGCTCGAAGTCCTGGGCGTCGATGGCTGATTCCTTGCGTAGGCGAACCTCGGCGATCTTCTCGTCGACCTCGCGAACGTTCGGCGGGGCGGTCATCCGGCGGATCCGCATGCGCGAGCCGGCCTCGTCGATCAGGTCGATGGCCTTGTCGGGCAGATAGCGGTCGGAGATGTACCGGTCCGAAAGATTGGCCGCGGCCACCAACGCGTCGTCGGTGTACGACACGCGGTGGTGTGCCTCGTAGCGGTCGCGCAGGCCCTTCAGGATCTCGATGGAGTGGGCGACCGTGGGTTCCTCGACGTAGATCGGCTGGAACCGTCGTTCCAGGGCCGCATCCTTCTCCAGATGCTTCCGGTACTCGTCGCGGGTGGTGGCCCCGATGGTCTGGAGCTCACCCCGGGCGAGCATCGGCTTCAGGATGCTGGCCGCATCGATCGCGCCCTCGGCCGCGCCGGCACCCACCAGCGTGTGCAGCTCGTCGATGAACAGCACGATGTCCCCGCGCGTGCGGATCTCCTTCAGGACCTTCTTCAGCCGCTCCTCGAAGTCGCCGCGGTAGCGGGATCCGGCCACCAGGGCGCCGAGGTCCAGCGTGTAGATCTGCTTGCCCTTGAGGGTCTCGGGGACCTCGCCCTTCACGATGTCCTGGGCCAGGCCCTCGACGATGGCGGTCTTGCCCACCCCGGGTTCACCGATCAGGACCGGGTTGTTCTTGGTCCGTCGGGACAGGACCTGCATGACCCGCTCGATCTCCTTCTCCCGGCCGATCACCGGATCGAGCTTCAGCTCCCGGGCGAGCTGCGTGAGGTTCCTGCCGAACTGGTCCAGGACCATGGATCCCTGACCCTGGCCGGCCTGCTCGCCTGGGGCCTGCTCCTTGCCGCCGGTGTAGCCGGACAGGAGCTGGATGACCGTCTGGCGGACCCGGTTGAGGTCCGCCCCGAGCTTCTGGAGGACCTGGGCGGCGACGCCCTCGCCCTCGCGGATCAGGCCGAGCAGGATGTGCTCGGTCCCGATGTAGTTGTGTCCAAGCTGGAGTGCCTCGCGGAGCGACAGCTCCAGGACCTTCTTGGCCCTCGGGGTGAACGGGATGTGCCCCGTCGGCGCTGCCTGGCCTTGGCCGATGATCTCCTCGACCTGCTGGCGGACGGCCTCGAGCGAGATGTTCAGCGACTCGAGGGCCTTGGCGGCGACCCCCTCCCCCTCGTGGATCAGGCCGAGCAGGATGTGCTCGGTCCCGATGTAATTGTGGTTGAGCATCCTCGCCTCTTCCTGCGCGAGGACCACGACTCGTCTGGCCCGGTCGGTGAACCGTTCGAACATGTCAGCGTCCCCTGGGCCGGAGCCCCTCTATCGAACGGCCTCGAGGATCGTCGGACCCGGTCCTACCCCCGAGGCAGGTCGGGCGCTCCTGCGGCGCCTCAGCGCGCCTTGGAAGCGCCCCACGGGGGCAAGTATACCCCTGCCCCCCGATACGGCCGGAGCTTCGCACTGCTCCACTCACCCCTTCCGATCGACCTTCCCTCCTCCTTTTCGGAACGGAATGGCTCCGGGATGAGCTGTAGGGCGAAAAGTGCCCGGCCCCACCCCGCATGGGCGACGCAAGTTCCCCCGAACGGGTCGTTTACGAGGGCTGCAACCTGTGGGCAAGATCCATGCGTACCACGACGGTGCGACTTCCCCCGGTCTTCCCCGTTAGGAGACGACGTATGTTGCGCGTGCTGGTGGTCGACGACCACTCGGCGTTCCGCCGGGCGCTCACGTCCGCCTTGCGGATGGTCGACAGCATCGAGGTTGCGGGGGAGGCGGGGGGCGGGGTCGCCGCGATCAAGCAGGCCCGGGCCCTGGCTACCAACCTGGTCATCATGGACCTGTCGATGCCCGATCTGGATGGGATCGAGGCCATGCGGCAGATCCATCAGGCCAGGCCGGAGCTCCCCGTCGTGTTCCTCACCGCCCATGCCGACCCCGGGGTGGAGCGGGAGGCCCGAGAGGCCGGGGCGTCCGGGTTCCTGGCCAAGGGGATCTCGCTCGAGGACCTGGTCATCGCCCTCCACGAGGCCGTCCAGGCCCCGGCCCCGACGGGCTGAGCACGCGCTCCCTCAGGCCGCGGCCAGCACCGCGCCGACCACGCACAGGGCCGCGCCCGCCCACGTGGCCCCTCCCGGCCGCTCCCGCGAGAGCAGGATTGCCAGGAGGACCGAGGTCTCCCGAAGCGTCGCCACCCGGCCCACCGGGGCCAGGCGGAGTGCGAACAGGACCAGGAGGTAGGCGGCCAGGCTCCCCAGCCCGATGAGCGCCCCAGGGCGAAGGGCCGCCCGAAGGCGTGCCGCGTCGAACCGGGTCACCGCGGTGGTGAGGACGCCCTGGAGGAGCAAGGCCGCGCCGAGGTAGGGGACGGGCGAGACCTCCTGCACGGCCCTCGCGTCCACCACCGAGTAGGAGGCGATGACCGCACCGACCAGGACGGCGAACCCGGCGGCCGGAAGGGCCCGGGCACGGTGAGCCTCCAGGCCGAGCAGGCCGAGGCCCGCTCCGAGGAGCAACGCTCCGAGCACAACAGCGGCGGTCGGTCGCTGGGACAGCACGATCCAGGCTCCGACCGTGGCGAGAAGCGGCGCCGTCCCCCGGCCGAGCGGGTACGCGAGAGAAAGGTCGCCACGGGCGTACGCGGCGGCGAGAGCCAAGCTGTAGGCAAACTCCAGGATTCCGGTCAGGAGCACCAAGCCGACGACGGCCGTCGGCGGGGCGGCCACGGTGAAAGGCAGCAGCGTCACCCCGGCGACCAGTCCCGCCACGGCCATCGAGGCCACCCGATCGCCCGTCGCGTGGAGCCGGAGGTTCCACCCCGCGTGGAGAACGGCTGCGGTGAGGACCAGGGCCAGGGCGGCCGCGCTCACGGCGGGGGCCGTTCGGTCAGCCCCGCCGCTCCTCGGGCCGCATCTGCGGGAACAGGATGACGTCCCTGATCGACGGGACGTCGAGGAGGATCATCAGGAGCCGGTCGACCCCGATCCCGATACCGCCGGCTGGGGGCATTCCCTGCTCCATGGCGCGGATGAAGTCCTCGTCGAGCGGATGGGTCTCCTCTTCCCCCGTCGCCCTGGCCAGAGCCTGGGCTTCGAACCTGGCCCGCTGCTCGTCGGGGTCGGTGAGCTCGGAGAAGGCCGTGGCCAGCTCGATACCCGCAATCACCAGGTCGAAGTGCTCCGTGAGCCCAGGGACCTCGCGATGGGGCCTGGCGAGTGGCGAGACCTCTCGGGGAAAGTCGCACACGAAGGTGGGATCGAACAGCGTCTGCTCGACGAGCTTCTCGAACATCTCCTGCACGACCTTGCCCGGCCCCCACGCGGGGTCCACACCGACGTCGAAGAGCTCGGCCAGGCCGGCAAGGTCCGACCGTTCCAGGGTTACCTCCTCCCCGACCGCTTCGGACAGGCTGCCGAGGACGGTGATGCGCCGCCACGGCGGGGTCAGGTCCAGTTCCTTTCCGCCGACGGCGAACCGGAGCGACCCTCGGACGGCCCGAGCACACTCGACCAGGAGCTCCTCGGCGAGACGCATCATCGAGTGGTAATCGCCGTAGGCCTCGTAGGCCTCGAGCATGGTGAACTCGGGGTTGTACGTCGGGCCGATCCCCTCGTTCCGGAAATTGCGTCCGATCTCGTAGACGCGCTCCATCCCCCCGACGAGCAGGCGCTTGAGGTACAGCTCGAGCGAGATCCGAAGCTTGAGCTCGATGCCGAGCGCCTGGTGGAACGTGGTGAACGGCCGGGCCATGGCCCCGCCGGCCACGGGTTGGAGGACGGGCGTCTCGACCTCCACGAAGCCATGCTCGTCCAGGTGCGCGCGCATGGTCCGAAGCGTCGTGGCCCGTGCATCGACCATTCGCCGCGAATCCAGATCGGTGGCCAGCTGCAGGTACCGGTGTCGCTGCTGGAGGTCCGGATCCCTGAGCCCGTGCCACTTCTCAGGAAGCGGCCGGAGGGCCTTCGTCAGGATCGCCATCCGCTCGACGAAGATCGACAGCTCGCCCTTCTTCGTCGTCCCGACGCGGCCGGTTGCGCCGACGATGTCGCCCAGGTCGACGGCGTCGAGGAGTTCGAAGCTCGCCGGCTCCGTGTCGGTCGCGGACGCAACGAGCTGAAGATCGCCCGACCGGTCCCGCACCACAAGGAACTCGAGCTTGCCCAGGTCCCGTCGCAAGACGACCCGTCCCGCCACCGTCCGGACGTCGTCGCGGATCTCCCCCGGCCCGAGCGGTCCGAACTCCTCGCGGATGGCGTCGATGCGGTCGGGTTCCTGGACGCCGAGCGCCGACTCGAGGTTCAGAGCGAACGGCTCGATGCCCTTGGCCCGCAACCGTTCCAGGGTCTCGCGCCGGGCCTTCAGGACCTCTCGTTCCCGGAAACCCTCCTCACTCATCGACCGGTCCGACGTTGCGGTCGAAGACCAGGCGGAGCCCTTCCAGCGTGAGCCACTCGTCGTGATGGTCGATCCGCTCGCAGGAGGGCACGACCACCGGGGCCAGGCCGCCCGTCGCCACCACCGCCGCACTGTCGCCGATGTCGGCCTGCATCCGTTCGATGATCCCGTCCGCCTCGGCCGCCGCGCCGAAGATCAGCCCGGCCTGGATGGCTTCCACCGTGTTCTTGCCCACCACCGACTTCGGCGGGTGCAGCTCGACTTGGGGGAGTCGGGCGGTGGCCGATGACAGGGCCTCGTTGGACACCTGCACGCCGGGCGCGATGGCCCCGCCCAGGAACTCACCTCTGTCGGAGACGGCGTCGAACGTCGTGGCCGTGCCGAAGTCGACCACGATGCACGGTCCGCCGTACCGGTGGTAGGCCGCCAGCGCGTTCACGATCCGATCCGCGCCGACCTCGCGCGGGTTGTCCGTGAGGATCGACAGGCCGGTGCGGGTCCCCGGCTCGACCACCACTGGTGCAAAGCTGAAGTAGCGCTCGGTCATCTCCCGAAGGGCCCGGGTGGACGTGGGGACGACCGAGGCGATGGCGACGCCGGTGATCTGGCGGCTGAACGAGAGGTCGTGTTGGCCGAGGAACCCGCCGAACACGACGGCCAGTTCGTCCGCGGTCCGCTCGGACTGGGTGGACATGCGCCAGGACCACTTGAGCTCGGCGCCGGCGAAGACGCCGAGCACCGTGTTTGTGTTGCCGACGTTCACCGCGAGCAGCACGCCTTCACCTCCCGTGACCCGGCGTCATTCTCGCCCACGGGATGGGCCCGCGGCACGCTTCGGCGTGCCCGCTCAGGGCACGGGGAGCAGCAGGTTGTCGATCAGGCGGGTCTGGCCGAACCGTGCAGCGACGAGCGCCCGGGCGGGGCCGGCTATCGTCGAGACCTCCTCGAACGTCTCATCGTCCACCACGGTCGCGTAGTCGATCCTGGCCTCCGGCGTCGCGCCGATCTCCCGTGCCATGACGGCCACCAAGGCTGCCCCATCTCGTTCCCCCGCCCGGGCCAATTGAGCGGCCTCGGACAGCGCCAGGAACAGGCAGCCGGCAGCCTCCCGCTGCTGCGGCGACAGGTAGGCGTTCCTCGACGAGACGGCCAGCCCGTCTGGTTCCCTGACGATGGGACATCCCTCCACCTCGATGGGGAAAGAGAGGTCGCGAACCATCCGTCGGACCAGCGCGAGCTGCTGGGCGTCCTTCTCGCCGAAATAGGCGGTGCTCGGGCCGACCATCTCGAACAGCTTGGCCACCACGGTGGCGACGCCCCGGAAGTGGCCGGGGCGGGCGGCTCCCTCCAGTCGGTCGCCGAGCGGTCCGGGATCCACGGTCACCTCGGGCGGACCGGCCGGGTACATCTCCTCGATGCTCGGGGCGAACACCACGTCCACCCCGAGCTCTTCGGCGATCGACAGGTCGCGGTCCTCGTCCCGCGGGTAGCGCGAGAGGTCCTCGCCCGGCCCGAACTGGAGCGGGTTGACGAAGATGGACACGACCAATTGCTCCGCCTCGTCCCGCGCACGCCGCATGAGCGACGCGTGGCCTTCGTGGAACGCGCCCATCGTGGGGACGAAGGCGACGGTTCGACCGACCGAACGGGCTGCGTCGCAGGCCTTTCGGGACAGGGCGATGGTCCGGGTCACCTCCACTCGTCCAGCACCTTCTCCACCGCTGCTCTCCCATTGATCGAGAGCCGCCCCGATCGATGAGCGAGATCCAGCGCCACGTCGGCGAGCGCGACGTAGGCGGGGACCGCCTCTGGCGCCTGCTTCGTCAGTGCCTCGAGGTTGGCGGCGACCGTTCCGGCGTCGCCGCGGATCGTCGGCCCGGTCAGGGCGGCCGCCGGGCCGACGGCGGCCACGTTGTCCAGGGTCGCCCACTGAAGCGGGAGGAAGAGGTCGACGGGCTCGGGCATCCCGGCGTCCCGGAACAGCTCGTCGGCGAGCGCCGTGATCGCCACCAGGTAGTTGGAGGCGAACACCGCTGCCGCGTGATAGATCGGCTTCGCCTCGTCTTCCAGACGGAAGGGCCGCCCACCGACGTCGCTCGCCAGACGCTCGCCCAGGACGTACCCGGCCTCGGACACTGCGGTCACCGCCATCCCGCTCCCGGGGATCCGGGCCAGGGCGGCGTCAACGTCCGGGATGGTTTGGAGCGGATGAACGGACAGCACCTCGGCGCCGGCGGCCCGCGGAGCCGCGAGGGCGTGGAGCGACGTGGCCCCGGACAGATGCATCGCCGTCTGGCCCTCGCGGAGTGCACCTTCGTCGGTAAGCGATGAGGCCGTCGGCTCGATGAGGTCATCCGGCGTCCCGATGATCACGACCTCCGCCCCTCGAGCCGCATCCGACGCCGGACGGATCGGCACATCCGGGAGGTAGCGCGCCGCACGATCGGCGGTGTCCCCCCGACCTGAGACGGCGACGATGTGATGTCCGGCATGGAGGAGCCGGACGGCGAGCGCGGTGCCCACGCGGCCAGCACCGACGACGGCGACGTCCATCG
>JBKPDU010000163.1:0-13977 GCA_046728055.1 Actinomycetota bacterium
GGCAGACGATCCACTCACGAAACGCAGCGCCGAGCCTGGCTGAAGGAAGAGGGACTGAAGCTCGCTCGTCGCACCCGCCGAGATCAGGGCCTCGATCCCGTGATCACAGATCCTGGCCCCTTGGCCCGCCTTGCTGCGCTCATCGGGGCGCCGCCGGGCCGACGCGCCAATCGATCGAGGTTAGGCGCGCCCCGCGGCCGATAGGCCGTTCACGGAGGAGCAGGCTGCGAACGATTCGCGGTCCGGCCCGCACTTCCAGCGCCGGTCGAGTCTTTCACCGAACTCGCCTCGGATATCGATGCAGTCAGCGAAAAGTAGTCATGGCCGGGGCGGCCACCCGGGACCAATGAAAGTGCGAGACTCCGCCCGTCGCCCGGCCGACGTCGGCTCACTTTGGTGCCACGAGCCCGAGGAAAAGTGGGGTGGGCCCACACGGAGCGTCCGGCCGAGGGTTACGCGGTGAGCCCGATCTTCGACTCGTCTCATCCTTGCCAGGAGGCCCTCGCTGCCGGATGGGCCGCCATACGCCCGTTGATCTACGGTGACGTCCCCACGCTGGAGCAGTGCAGAACGTCTGCGCAAGAGGCCGCACGCCTCCTCTAGCGCGCTCGCACCCATTGAGGGCCCGGCCTCTTCCCCACCGCAACGGTTCGCCGGGGCTCCGGGATCGGACCTCGTGTCGTCGTTCCTCGCGGTAACGACGAAGGAAGGCTCCAGACCCCCGTCGCGCCGCGACGGCTTCTACCGGCTTCTAGTTCGGGCTGACCAGGGGGTCCTGCTCCTCAAGCCACGAGAAGTCACGCTTCTACCGAACCTTCTACCGGGCGGCGACCGGCGCCGCTCGGGAAGGAGTACCGCCATGAAGGGCTACGTGGCGCAGAAGGGCAACCGCTTCTACGCGGTCGTCTACGAAGGCACCGACCCAATCACGGGGAGGGAGCGACGCAGCTGGCACCCGGCCGGCTGCGATCGGGCCGACGCCGAGCGGCTCGCCGCCCGGCTCGTCAGCGAACGCGGCGGCGCGAACGACGAAGCCCGCTCACTGAGCTTCGGTGCATTCCTGACCAGCCGGTGGCTGCCGGGCAAGCGACTCGTGCTCGCCGCCAGCACCTTCGCCGGGTACCGCTACAACGTCAAGGGGCACATCGTCCCCGCCCTCGGCCGCATCGGCCTGCGGCGCCTGCGCGCACACCACCTGGAGGCGTTCTACGACGGGCTCCTCCACCCGCGCGACGGGCGCGCCGCCCTAGCCCCCAAGACCGTGTACGAGATCCACCTGGTGATCCGTGGCGCGCTCGCAGATGCCGTCCGCCGAGGGCTCGTCTCCCGCAACGTCGCCCTGGTCGCCCACGCCCCACGCCTGCGGTCCATCCCGAAGGTCGAGCCGCGTTCCTGGACCGCCGAGCAGCTGAGGGCGTTCCTGCGAGCCGCCGCCGGTCACCGGCTCTTCCCGGCCCTGTGGGTGGCGGCCTTCACCGGCCTGCGCCGGGGCGAGCTCCTCGGGCTCAGGTGGGACGACTTCGACGAGCACGCGGCGACTCTGTCGATCAACCGGGGGGCTCATCGCCATCGACTACGAAGTGCACGAGACCCGGGGCAAGACCCCCAACGCCCGCAGGCGCATCGACCTCGACCCAACCACGCTGAGCGTGCTCACCGCTTGGCGCCACTGGCAGCACGCCGAGCACGCAGCCGCCGGCATCCAGACGGCCGGGTGGATGTTCACCGACGGCAAAGACGAGCCCGTCCATCCCCACGCCATCTCCCAGGCCTTCGAGCGCATCGCCCGCCGCGCCGGCGTGCCGGTCATCCGGCTGCACGACCTCCGCCACACCCACGGCACCCTGCTCATCTCAGCCGGCGTTCCGGTCAAGGTCGTTTCCGAACGGCTAGGCCACGCCACGCCTGCCTTCACCATCGACACCTACCAGCACGTGCTGCCCGGGATGCAGGCTCACGCCGCCCGGGTGTTCGAGCAGCTGGCCGCGCCCGGCCAGTCACCGGCAGACGAGGGGTCGGAGAAGTCGGAGAAGACCCGGGAGAAGCGCCGGAAGACGACGGCCCGAACACGGTAGAAGCCCAGGTCGTCACCGCCCGTGACCTGGGCTTCTTCGTCGCGGGGACGGGATTTGAACCCGTGACCTCTGGGTTATGAGGCAAAAGTTTGGCCAAAGATGCTACGCTATGTGTACACATGGAGCCGAACCGAGTAGGCGTCCGAGAGCTCCGCCAGAACCTCTCACGGTACCTACGTCGGGTCGTCGGGGGCGAGCGCCTGGAGGTGACCGAGCGGGGCAAACCGGTGGCCGTGCTCGGGCCGGTCGATGAGTCCGCTTCCGCCCTCCGGAGACTCGTGGCCTCGGGACGGGCCAGACCGCCCGAAGGAGACCTTCTGGATATCGCCCCGCCGAAGGGGCCGGTGACCACGAAGGGAACGGACGCTCTTCGGAAGCTTCGGGAAGACCGCACGTAGTCCGTGGCCGGGCCGCTCCTATACCTCGACTCCTCGGCCATCGTGAAGCTCGTTGTGTCCGAGCCCGAGACGAGGGCTCTCCGCGAGCTCCTCAGGTCTTGGCCGGAGCGAGTGTCCAGCGTGATCGCCCGGATCGAGGTGGAGCGGGTGGCAAGACGCCTCGGAGGCGGCACGGTTCGGCGAGCCCGGACTGTCCTTTCTCGGATGGCGCTGGTGGAACTAGGTGACCTGGTGGTTCGCTCGGCTTCGGCAATCCAGCCGACCGAACTGCGGACCCTCGATGCCATCCACCTCGCCACGGCCCTCTCGCTTGGGGAAGATCTCGGAGCCATTTGTGCCTATGACGCCCGCCTCGTGGATGCGGCGGCTGCCACAGGCGCGGAGGTCGTGGCGCCAGCTTGAGCCCTCCGTTGGGTTCGTGTCGCCAGGGGTGTCGTGTCGCCTCGACGGAGCCACACGAACCAGAAGCACACCCCGCCCCGGTGCGGGAAGAGCTCTCCCGCAGCCTGAGCAGCAGATTATGAGTTACCCTGCCGTCACCTGCGAAAAGTGCGGAAGGCCCTGGTCAGAGGCTATTTCAGGGTCAATGTGTTCGTACCTGTTTTCGTGGATTGGCGTCTGCCCCCACTGTGCCCCCCTGACAGCAGGCCGAGACAGCCGACAGGGAACTCTTCTGTCGCCATCAGTCATCCCGTTGGTTTGGGCGGCGGTGGCAGCGAGGCATGCGAGTGGCAGCCGAGAAGAGGGAGACGGAACGCTCGTCGCCACCGTCTGCGGCGCGAAGCGGCTATTTCGACGCGGCATCTGGAAGGGCATGGCAGTGAGGACGCCGTAGACGTAGAACTTCCACATGTCCTTGACCTCCGGAGAGCGGCGGATCGTTTCGGTACTGGTCGCGGACATCGCCAGCTCGACGTCCATCGCCGAGAAGCTCGGACCCGAGCGGTCGAAGTTCCTGTTCGACGAGGTCGTGCGGCTGATGCGGGAGGAGGTCGAGCGCTTCGGCGGCACGGTCGCGCAGCTGACCGGTGACGGGGTCTTGGCCCTGTTCGGGGCCCCCACGGCGCACGAGGATGACTCGGCGCGGGCGGTGCGGGCTGCGCTGGCGCTCCACGAGTCGCTCGCCCGCTACGCTGGTGAGGTCGGGCCCGCCTACGGGATCGAGCTCGCGGCCCGCGTGGCGGTCAACACCGGCCCGGTGGTCGTTCCCGAGCGTGCTGCGCCGCCGGATGTCTTGTACAACGCGCTCGGCGACACGGTCAACGTGGCGGCGCGCTTGCAGTCGTTCGGCGACCTCGTCGTGGGACCGGCGACGGCTCGCCAGGTCGGGGCCTCGTTCGAGCTCCAGGAGCTCGGCGAACTCGAGCTGAAGGGAAAGCGGGACCCCGTCAGGGCCTATCGGGTCGTGGGGGTCCAGGAGCGACCTCCGGCCCGGCCGGAGGCCACGCTCGTGGGGAGGAAGCGGGAGCTCGCAGCGCTGATCGAGGCGTTCGACGGGCTCTTCGAGGGGAGAGGCGCGATCCTCTCCATCACGGGCGAGCCGGGGATCGGGAAGTCGCGCCTCGTCGCCGAGGTCGAAAGGACCTTCGACGGGCGCGTCCGCTTCCTCGCCGGTCACGCCGTCTCCTACGCCGAGACGATCCCCTACTGGCCGGTGCGTGAGCTCCTCCGGAGCTGGCTCGGCCTCGGCGTCTCCGACCCCGAGGGCCGTGTCCGTTTGGAGCTCCGGGCAGAGTTAGCTCGCACGCTCATGGACCAGGCAGAGGGGGCCTATCCGTTTCTCGCCACCTTGCTCGGCTTGGGGCTCGAACCGGAGCAGGAGCAGCGGATGCGCGATTTCGCGAGCGATGCCGTCCAGCGGCAGACGTTCGACTGGCTCTACCAGCTCGTCTGCGCGCTCGCAAGAGAACGCCCCCTCTGTCTGGTGCTCGAGGATCTTCACTGGTCGGATGAGGCCACACTCTCGCTGCTCGACGAGCTCCTTCCTGCGGCCGAGCAGGCCCCAGTCGGCTTCCTGCTGGTCCATCGCAACGACCCAGACCACCCCGCCTGGCAGCTCGTCGACCGAGCCCGCAGGCGGTTCCGGTCCTTGTTCGCCGATGTCGAGCTGGAGCCCCTTCCGGAGCCGGACGCGCGCGCTCTCGCGGAAACGGACGCCGGAGGGGACCTGCCGGAGGAACTCGCGCAGCTCCTCGCCAACGCGGCCGGCGGCAACCCGTACTTCGTCGAGGAGGCCATCCGAGATCTGCTCGAGCGCGGCGCGCTCGAGCAGAAGAGCGGCCGCGTCGTTCTGGTCGGAGAGGCCTCGGTCCCGGTCGCCCTGCAGGAGGCCTTGCAGGCACGGCTCGACCGGCTGGATCCCGAGGCGCGCGAGCTGGTCACGACCGCCGCCGCGATCGGACGCTCCTTCGGCCTTCCTTTGCTCGAGCGGCTCCTCCCCCGGGCGCGACTGCTGCCGACCCTCTCCAAGCTCCAGTGGCTTCAGCTCGTGGTGGAGGAACGGAGCCTGCCGGCGCCCGAGTACCGGTTCCGCCACGGGCTCGTGCAGGAGGTCGCGTACGGGAGGTTGCTCGAGGCCCGCCGGAGGCAGCTCCACTTGCAGGTGGGCGAGGCCCTCGAGAGCATCCACCGTGACTCGCCGGCGGAGGTCTTCGGGCTTCTGGGCCGCCATTTCGCCGAGGCGGATGAGCCCGGCCGCGCCATCGACTACCTCTTGAAGGCGGGCGACGCCGCCCGGGACGCGAACGCAGAGGAGGAGGCCATAGAGCTCTACCGGCGCGCCCTCGGCTTCATGGATCGGATCGGCGACGAGGCGCGTGCCCGCCAGACGTTTCTCAAGATCGCCCTGACCCATCACCTGGCGTTCGATTTCCGAGCCGCGAACGACGCGTTCGGCGAGGCCTTCGCCCGCCATGCGCCGCCGCCCAATCGTCTGCAGCCGACGGAACGGATTACCTGGGCGATGCCGGCGGCCTGGGATCGAGCCGTGACACCGGGCCACAGTTGGACCGAGCCGGCCTTCGAGGTCACGCGGAACCTGTTCTGCGGGTTGCTGGCGATCGGACGCGATTCCACAATCGAGCCCGAGCTCGCCGAGCGCTTCACCGTGTCCGACGACGGGCGTTTGTACCGGTTTACTCTTCGCCCCAACACCCGCTGGAGTGACGGCGTCCCCGTCACCGCGGACGACTTCGCGTTTACCTATACCCGGATGGTCGAAGAGGACGTCGACACCGTCTCCTGGCTGGAGGGGGTGACTGCGAAGGCGCTCGACGAGCGCACCCTCGAGATCCACCTCGACGAGCCACGCAACGACTTCCTGTACCCTCTCACCCAGGCGCCGTTCTTCCCCTGGCCGCGGCACATCCACGAGCGCGACGGACGGGACTGGCAGCGTGCGGTCCCCCTGGTGGGAAACGGCCCGTTCGTCCTCACCGCCCGGGATGACGACCGCATGGTGATGGCTGCCTCCTCGACGTGGCATGGGAGCCAGGGGAACGTCGAGGAGGTAACGATCGAGATCGAAACCTCGCCTGCGATCGCCGCCGAACGGTGGCAACAAGGCGACTACGACGTCCTCCATGACGTGCTCACGTTCCAGGCTGTCCCCGACGACCAGACGGTCGTGCAGCGTTCGCCGGGAGCTTGGACGTGGTACCTCGGCTTTCATGCCGGGCGAGTGCCGCTCGACGATGCCCGGATCCGTCGTGCCCTCGCCCACGCGGTCGATCGACAGCGTCCAGCGGAGCTCCTGAGGTCGAGCGCGGCCTCAACTGGAGGGTTGGTCCCGCCAACGGTCCCCGGCCATTCGCACAGGGCCGCGCCCCCCTTCGACCCCGACCGCGCCCGGGCCCTCCTGCGCGAGGCGGGCTTTGACGACGGACGTGCCCTCGGCGAGATCCTGCTCGGATGCCTCGATCTGTGGGAGGAGGCGGCTTCCGCGATCGCGGACGGGTTGGGAAGGATCGGCGTGCGAGTTCGTCTACTTGTCCTGGGGTCGGACCCGGAGCTGGGGGCCGCCATCGAAGAACGCGCCCACGCTTTCCTGTGGGCGTGGGGAGAGGAGTATCCGGGTGACGCCGGTCGCGCGTTCTTCGAGATGATCCTCCGGGGGATGCCCGAGCTGTACCGCGACGAGGAGCTCGAGGGGTTATTACGCCGGGCACACTCGCTGAGCGACCGAGATCAGCGCCTCCGCGTGTATCGGGAGTTCGAGCGGATCTGGATCGGCGAGCGAGCGGCGGTGGTGCCGATCGCCTATGGAGACGCCATGCTGTGGACACGCCCGTGGGTCACCGGGATATGGGTAAACGCCGCCGAGATCTCGACGTTCGCCCACGCCGTCGTCAGGCGGCCGGGGTCCGCTCCCAGATGAGCCTAATAAGGCGGAGGACGGGCTCTGCGTGCGGCGCGGGCTCCGATGCGCCCAATGTCCCGGCGCCACGCCGACTCCGAGACCCAGTGGGAAAGTTCGGCCACACGCTGAGCATTGAAGGACGAGCCGGCCGAGTTCTCGTTCCAGATCAGCCTTAACGGTCAGCAACTCATGGCGAAGCATCTGCTTGGAGCGTCACGGGATGTGAGCCGTGGAGGTCGGAAGTGTGGGCCTCGTTCACGACCGCGCTCGCCTTCTGTGCCTGTTCGGCAATGGCTCGGAGCGCCCGCTCAAGGATGTCGCGGCGCTCTATCGGTCGTTACCGGCTCCGTGTCTACGAACGTGAAGGCGTGGCAAGGGATACTCGCGATCGCTGGCGCTTCTAAACCCCAGCCTGCCGCGCCGACCCAACGCGGGCAGCTGATTTCGTGCGCCTAATCGAACAGACTGACGCCTCCTGGCCCGACTAGCAGGCCCGCGATGATGAGGATGATGCCAAGCAGCACCCCGCCGCGAACGAGCGTAACGATGCCCGAGATGACGAGGATGGCGGCGATGATCCAGAGGATTAAGTCCGTCGCTCCTTCGTTGCCGCCGTTCTGAGCAAGTAGCGCGAGAACGGTTGCCATAGCGTCTCCCTTCGCTATAGGTGTCGATCCCTCGATGGGCTTGGCATCGGAGCTATACCGTGTCCGGTGGGGGTGGCGGCGGAGCGGTCCGCGTCTCCATTTGGTCGCGCAGACTCTTCGCCTCCGCCCGCGCTGCTTCCGAACTGCCCGACGTCCGGATCTCTCCGACCTTCTGCTCAGCCCGTCCCGCCCACTGCTCCACGTACCGCCGAGCAAGCGGGATTCCTCCGACGCCAAATGAGACCACCAGGGTTCCGGCGACGACGACGAGCAACGCGTAGAACAACCCCGTAACGATCGCCGGCGCGATCTCGAGCTGGTCCAGCGCGGCGAAGATGCCGAGTACCAAGATCGCGATGCCCGCGACGCGGGCGATCCACTCACCGCCGGTCACCGCGCCGAGGGCGGCCGTGAGAACGTCGGTCACGACCTTCGCGATCGCTCCGGCGATCACCAGGATGATGACCGCGGCGATCACGTTCGGCAGGTAGTCGATGATGCCCTCGATCAGATCGGTGATCGGGTTCGGACCCCAGATCCCGAACGCAAGCTGGAGCGTGATCAGGAAGATGGCCCAAAAGACGATCACGGCGATGACGTCCGACGGCTCCGTCTTGGCTCTCCCGAAGGCGGTCTTTAGCGTCCCACGCTCGACCCATCCATCGAAGCCGACTCTCTCGAGCAAGGCGTCTGCAAGACGCGAAAGCAACTTGGCGATGAAGAATCCGATCAGCAGGATCAGGAAGAAGCCGAGGAGTTTCGGGGCGAACGTGACGACGTTCTCCCACGCTTCCTCGAGCCCTCCCTCGAGGTCGACCTGGGCCAACATGCGAACCTCCCCTCCGCAGTCGGCGTTGTGTTACCCGGGCGTGGGAGCGCGCAAACGGCGTCCCGCTCGGGAAGCCAGCGCAGGCGGGGTGGTTACCGCGCGGAGCTCCGCGCGCGCATAGCCGAGGAGCGCCGCGGTCGCGAGATTAGCCTCGACGTACCGGCCCTAGGCGTCGCTGCCGAGCGCCGGATCCGCATAGCCGTCGAGGAGCAACGAGTACAGAGTGGCGGGAGGCGCGGTCTGGACTCCGGAACTCGGATCCTGCTCGAGTCGGTCGGCCACGTTCGGCTCCTGCGCGCCGATCGGCTCCTGCGCGCCCGCGGCTCCTGACCTCTGCGCGCCTGCCCGCAGACTAAGGTGCCGTTGCCGGCCCCTCTCAGTCAAAGTGTGGGCCGACCGAGCCCACGGATGCGGTCACCACCCCGGTTGACGAACCTCCCTCTCCACCCGGGCCAGCCGGTGCTCGAGCTCGCGCAGCCGGCGGGTCCCCTCCCGCCGACGCTTCATCCGGACGGCGAAGAGAAGGAGCGAGGTGAGGACCCCGCCAGCGACGATCGCACCGACCGCGCGCTTCGCCCAAAGCGCTGCCGCCGGTAGATACGTCTCGAGCTCCCGAAGCTCGGTGTCGAGGCGCCGCCGGGTCTGCTCGATCTCCGTTACCGTCGCAGCTGCTGTTTGGCCCATTCCACGTCCTCCTTCACGGTCTGCTTCGTCCGCTCCGGGCTCGTGCTCGTCTGGAGCGCGCGCCGACCGATGAGCGCCGCGATCGCCGCGATGAGCAGGTAAACCGCGCCGACTATCAGAAGTGCCGCCCAGCGGGGCAGGACCAGGTCGAGCGCGGCCGCGGCGGCCAGTCCGAGGAACCCGATCACGAACAGCACCAGAAGGGCGGCGGCGGCCAGGAACCCGGCTCCCTTCGCCTTGGCGCCGGCCATCTCCCCCAGCTCCTGCTTGGCCAGCTCGCCCTGCTGGCGCACCAGCAGCGAGAGATCGCTCCCGATCGAGCGGACGAGCTCCGGGAGGCGCTGCCGGCCGGGGCGCACGTGCACCCCGGGCGTCTCGACGGCGGGCGTCGCAGTCGCCGGACCCGACGATCTGGTGTGGCTGGTGGTGTCGAAGTCCACGATGACCTCCTCTTCGTCTCGTCGTTCCTCGACCTTCGCGTGGTGCCGGAGCGCACGCTCGTCGGCGGGCGTCATCGACGATGGGTCGAGGGCCCGTGGCCACAGCCGCCGGACGCGGACCACGTTGATCTCGGCGGCCAGGAGGGTGAGCTGGGCCCCGAGATACATCCAGGTAAGGAGCGCGATCACGATCGCGAAGAACCCGTAGGTCTCCGCCGCCGACTCCATCCGATGGCCGATGAGATATCCGCCGAGCGCCTGGAGCGCTCCCCACCCGAGCGCGCCGACGACCGCCCCGGGGAACACGTCGGCCCACGAGATGTCCTCGACGGTCAGCACCCGAAAGGCCACGAGGAAGACCAGGAAGTTCAGCAGCAGCGAGCCCGCGATTCCGGCGAGGCGGAGGGGAACGCTAACGTCACTGGTCCCCGCCGCGACGCCGCCGAGGAAGGACGCGAGGACGATGAACAGCCCGAGCGTCACGAGCATGAGGGCCGCGCGGAGGAGCGCGACGGGAAAGCTCGGCTGACGCCGGATGGGCACGTCCCAGATGTGGTCCAACGCGTTGTGTGCGGCCTTGATCCCGCCCAGGCCGGCCCACAGGGCGCCGACGACGCCGATCACCAGCCCGAGACCCTTGCCGGGGAGCGAACGAATGTTCCGCCGAAGCTCGTCCCCGATGACGGGGAACTGACCGAGCGCCGCGTCCACGATCCGGTCCCCGGTCTCCGAGCCCTCGAGCGCGAGGCCGGTGAGCGTCACCAGCGCGAGCAGCAGGAACAGGGAGAAGAACCCGTAGTACGCGATGAGGGCCGCCAGCTGGCCGGCGCGATCCTCTCCGAACTTCTTGACGACGGCGACGGCGAACCCGAAGGCGGGAATGCATCGTTGCGCCGCATCGCCCCGCCGGATCGCCTGTCGCGCCGCCTCGATCGCCATCGTTGCCCGCCCGGCCCGCGGTCCGGCGTCGTCAGGTGCTGCGGGCCGCGCGGATGGCGGGACGCAGCACCCGGTACAGCCCATAGGCGATGATCAGCAACCCGATGACCGTCCGGATCTGCTCCTCCGTCCAACGCGTCCGACGCGCGACGGGGCGCGCCACCGCCCGACCCACGGCGCCCTGCCAGCCCGTCAGCGCGGACTCTCCCAGCGTCGTCGCCACATGACCCTTCCCCGACATCGACAACCCTCCTCGAACTTCAACTGCCGCGTTCACACGCTCATTCGCGTCCTACCCAGATTGGCCGGCGCCGGAACCTAACCGCCGCGCCGTGGCGACGATTGCCACCGCGCGAAATGGGTAGCCATGGAGCACGGAGGAGGAGGTGGTCGGGAATGGGACTGCTGTTGACGCTGGGAGCGTTCGTCGGCGGGTACGTCGCAGGGATGAACATAGGTGACCGGCCGATCGAGGCCGCGAAGGGCTCGATGAGCCGGGCCCGGGACCGGGCGATGTCCGGGGCCTCAACCGCGTTCTCCGGGTCGCGGCCGAGCATGGACGTTCGCCGGGTCCGCGAGCTAATGACGTCGTCTGTCGAGTCCGTCCGGCCGGACACCCCGCTCCGGGAAGCGGCAAAGACGATGCAGAGCAAGGCGATCGGGGACGTGCTGGTCGTCAGCGACTCCGGGGAGCTGCGTGGGATAGTGACCGACCGCGACCTCGCGATCCGAGCGGTAGCCGAGGAGCGCGATCCCGGCGCGACCGAGATCGGCGAGGTCATGTCGCCCATCGCAGTGACCGTGCCGCCGGAGGCTACGGTCTCCGAGGCGATCGACCTGATGCGCCGGCACGACGTTCGCCGGCTGCCCGTGGTCGAGCAGGGCAGGCCTGTCGGGATCGTCTCGCTGGGCGACGTCTCGCGTTCGAGCGGCGCGGGCACGGCCCTCGCGGACATCAGCAAGGCGCCGGCGAACAACTAGGTTGTCCTGTCACCGAGATCTGGCGACGCATCAGCTCTTGCGTGACCACATTTTTCACCTTGGCGATCACCTCTTCGGGGGTCGGCCCTTCGTCCAGCGTCCGGTGTGGGCCCGGTCGGTGTTGTAGTAGGTGAGGTAACGGTCCACAGTCCAGCCGGAGCCCGATGTATTTTGGGGATGAGGCAGCGGACGAAGGCCGGCTTCCAGCACTCCTCCAGGATCGTCTCCTGGAGCCGCTCAACGACGCCGTTGAGCTCCTACAAGCGGCCACCGCTCCTTCTTTCGTCTCCTAGACTGTCCTCTCACCGAGTTCTGGCGACGCATCGTGAAGGGTGCATTTATTCCGATCGGTGGCCTCACCAGCGGTTTCCCCATCGAGGCTCGTTGGAGAGAGGGGGGCCATGGGGTTCGGTGCGGCCCGACAATGTTCACGAAACAGGTGTCTCCCCCGCTGGACCGTCTGGATTCCCCATCGTGGCCGGCGAGGCGGAGCAGATCGAGCGAACTCTAAGAAAGACCTGCTCACGGGCCCTATCCGAGGTTTTTGTGCCGTACACGCCGATGTAGAGAGTCGTCGCACCCGGCGGCACAACCGCGACGGGGCTGAAGGCGGGCGACCGGACGAGTCCCTCGGGACGGAGCAGTGACTTCTCAGTCATGCGAGGCTTCCTTCCATTTCGGCGCCGACCATCCGACGGCCAGTATCCTCGGCGCCTACCTCTACCGGAGCGACACGGCGTTTGTCGATCTCAGCCAGCCGACCGGGAGGAAGCGGTTCATCCACACCCACGAAGAGGGACCAGGCTTGGCGAAGGTCAGTCGCCGACCCGATCGGTCGGCACCTCAAACCCGATCGAGATCTGGTCGTTCAGGAGGAGGCCGAGCGCTGACGCCGGACGTGGACTGACCCGGCCCATATCATCCAGGCCGCGATCAACGCCGTTCACGGCGACGCACCGACCGAGGCCAAAACACGGACTGGTTGCAGATCCTGCAGCTGTACGACCAGCTGATGGCGATCGCGTCGGCCCGATCGTGCCGCTCAACCGGGCGATTGCGGCGGCCGAGGTCGAGGGACCCAGGGGTGGCGCTCGCCCTCGTGGACGACCTTGAAGTCGAGGGTTACCATTTTGTCCGCGCGATCCGAGCATGAGCGCCCGAATTGCGGGTACTCGATGCAGGGCCCCTCAGCAAGCGCCGGGCGGAAAAGCCTACGCTGCTTTCATTCCTACTCGGGGTCTTGTTCCAGCCTGAACAGCTCCCGCGCAGTGAAGGCGGTGTCGGGGAAGTCCGAGAAGACCCCATCGATGCCGAGCCCGTAGAACAGCAGGTACTCGTTGATCGGGTTGCCCCCGTAGTCGCTTGCCAGCCGGCGCTGCTCGTTGCGGAACGTCCACGTGTGGATCAGGAGTCCGTGGTCGTGGGCGCGCTCGACGAGATCGGTCGGCGGGAGCAGCTCGCGGTCGGTCTCGTTCACGAGGCCGTCGCCGTTCGCGTCGGCGACCGTCCCGTCCGGGTTGAGGGCGATCGCGCGCGAGCTGACGATGTACGGCTTCCAGGGGCCGACGCCGTCAGCGTAGGTGCTGATCTCCTCGAGCCCTTCGTCCGTCACGAAGAAGCTGTACAGGCGGCTCTGGAGCTCGGGGTCGCCCGAGACCGTCCAGTCGTAGGGGCGGTCGAACGGCGGCGCGTAGGTGATCGTCCCGGTCGGGTCGACGTCGTTGGCGTCCACCAGCTGGACCAGGCGCACGGGGGTGAGCTCGTTGAGCAGCATCAGGTTGGACTGCTCGAAGGACTGGATGAACACCGGCGAGTTGCGGCGGTTCCACCCGGCCCGGCGCAGCACGTTCACGAGCTCGTGCTCGAGCGGCAGCCCGAGCTCGGTGTGGTAGGTCGGGTGCTTCGTCTCTGGGTAGACGCCAATCGGGCGGTGCACCTGAAGCGACATGCGCTTCGCCAGCGCGATGACTTCGCTGAGCGTGGGGATGTCGAAGCGGCCGTTGAACTGCTGCGGTCGCTCGGCCAACGGCTGGACGGCGCGCAGAGTCTTGATCTCGGCGAGCGTGAAGTCGGAGGCGAAGAAGCCGGTCTCGGGGACCCCATCGACGACCTTGGTCGTCTCCCGGTCGGCGAACTCGGGATGGCTCGCCACGTCGGTCGTGGAGGTGATGTTCGGCTCGTGGCGGGCGATCAAGTGCCCGTCCTTCGTGGCCACCAGGTCCGGCTCGATGTAGTCGGCGCCAAGCTTGATCGCGAGCTCGTACGACTCCAGCGTGTGGTCGGGCAGGTAGCCGCTCGCGCCGCGGTGCCCGATCACGAGTGGAGACTGCTCGTGGGCGCTCCTCCCTCCGAGTGCCCACACGGCGGGGACCGCGATAAGCAACAGCCCCACCACCACCACCACGAACCCTCGAGTCCATCCTCCGCGTGTGGTTCTCATGGCCGGGAGCCCTCCTCGGGTCGCGAGTGGCGCGAACCTACCGCCGGAGACCTTGTGAGCGCAAGGCGCACGATCCGATCTCGGTCACCGTGCAGGAACAAGGTCGGCGCAATGGCCTGAGAAGCCCTTCAAGTTCTTGAGACGCTTCAGCAGGTCTGAAGGGTTCGACCAGTGACCCGTTGGGACT
>JBKPDU010000164.1:0-21022 GCA_046728055.1 Actinomycetota bacterium
TTGTGATCTCTCCATCACGCATGGTGATCGTCCGCGCCGCCGCCTCCGCCACCTGAGGGTTGTGGGTGACCATCACGATGGTCTGGCCGTCCGCGTTGAGCCGAAGGAGCAGGTCAAGGATGCCCTTGGTGGATTCCGAGTCCAGGTTCCCGGTCGGCTCGTCGGCCCATACGACCGCGGGTCGATGGACGAGGGCCCGGGCCACGGCGACCCGCTGCTGTTCACCACCGGAGAGCTGGTCGGGGCGGTGGCTCGCTCGAGGGGCCAGTCCCACCTGGTCGAGGGTCTCGAGCGCACGGGCTCGCGCCTCCCGGCTGGTGGAGCCGAGCAGGAGCATGGGGATCTCCACGTTCTCTTCTGCCGTGAGCACTGGAAGGAGGTTGAAGGCCTGGAACACGAACCCCATGCTCTTCGCCCGGTAGTCCGTTCTGTCATCGTCGGAGAGCTGCGCGAGGTTGTTCCCGTCGACGAGGATTTGCCCTTCGTCGATGTGTTCCAGTCCGGACAGACAATTGAGGAGCGTGGTCTTCCCAGACCCGGATGGGCCGATGACGGCCAGGAGCTCCCCCCGCTCGATCTGGACGTCGATGCCCTTGAGGGCTTCGACCTCGCTCCCATTTCGGTAGACCTTTCGCACTCCGCTTGCATCCACGATCAGATCCATGGACCCTCCTCACAACCTGGCGCGACAGTCTGGCGGGCCGGGGACCCGGTGACCACCGTGCATCCAGGTGGGCGTGCGGTGAGACGTGTCCAAGTGCGTGAGTTGCCGAGGTTTGACCCGACCGACGGGATTGGAAGAGGATCGAGGAGAATGACCCGCGAACGAGCACGAGCTCGCCGCGCCGTTCCCCGAGATCCGGTCCTCCCTGACCCGTCTCCAGTCATCTCGCACCCCGCGTCTGATGCGCCATCGGGTTCGCCGCTGTCTCGTCGCGAGTTCATCGCGCGCGCCACCCTGGTAGCCGGCGTGGGTGCCATCGCGCCGTTCTCGTTCGTCAGGACCATCACCCGTCCAGGGACCGACGAGCTCCGACAATATCTCCGCAAGAAGCTGGCCGAGGCGATCACTCCGGGTATCAGCGTCGCCGTCGTTTGCGGGGACGAGGTCGTGTTTTCGACGGGCGTGGGCTGGGCCGACCGGGAACGAGGGATCCGCACGACGAGCGACACGTGTTCCAGCTCGCACCTGTGGCCAAGACCGTCTCGTGCGCGGGGATCATGCGCTCGTTGAGGACGGGCTGATGGACCTGGATCTGGACATCAACACGTACCTCCCGTTCGAGGTCCACATCCCGCACGCACCGGACTTGCCCATCACGATGCGCCAACTCCTGACGCCCACATCGGCGATCCGCGATCGCTGGCAGGTATGGGGAAGCCCCTGGTCCGAGCCCACTCTGTACCTCCACGGCGACTCGCCGATCTCGCTCGGCGACTTCTGCCGCTCGTACTTCGTTCACGGGGGAAGCCGGTACCGGCGTCGCAAGAACTTCTACGACCGAGCTCCCGGGAGTCGCTACGGGTACTCGAACCTCGCGAGGGGCCCTGGCGGGCTTCGTGGCGGAGGCTGCGAGCGGCATCGACTTCAACGAGCTCTGCAAGCAACGCGTCTGCGAACCGCTCGGTATGACGGACAGCGGTTTCCGACTGGCCGACATCGGCACCACGAACCTCGCGATGCCGTACAGGACGATGTCGAACGACGACCTCAGTCCGATCTTCCACTACGGCTATCCCGACTACCCGGACGGGGCCCTTCGGACGAGTGCCGCTCACCTAGCGAGATGGCTCGGCGCGTTCATGAACCTCGGGACCTTTGAGGGAGCCCGGGTGCTCGACGAGACGACGGTGCGAGAAATCAGGCGCAACCAGATCCCCGATCTCGTTGCGTGGCATCAGGGGCTGATCTGGTACGGGGAGAGACCGTTGGGCTTCTTCACGATGGGACACACAGCGGAGGCCACTACGGAGAGAGTACGCGGATGTTCCTCAGCCCCGACCTCCGTGTGGGGGTCATCTCGCTCACGAACGCGTACCTGGGCGGCCGTCGGTGGGCCGCGTTCATCGACATCGAGTGCCGTCTGTTTCGAGAATTTTCCTGATCGCCCGTGTCATTGAACGACGTCGACATCGTCGTCCGTGGCGGAACGATCTACGACGGCAGCGGCAAGCCGGGAAGGGTCGGCGATGTCGCGATCCGCGGGGACCGCATCGCGGCGGTCGGCGATGTCGGAGCCGTTCGTGCGCGACGCGTGATCGACGCCGACGGTCTGGCCGTGGCGCCCGGCTTCATCAACATGATGAGCTGGTCGAACGAATCGTTGATCGAAGACGGCCGCTCGCAGAGCGACATCCGCCAGGGCGTCACGCTCGAGGTCCTGGGCGAGGGGTGGTCGATGGGTCCGCTCACCCGCGAGATGAAGGCCGAGGTCGAGCGCCGGGGTGCCGGCAACCCGCTCGTCGAGTACGACATCGAGTGGACCACCCTCGGTGAGTACCTCCGCTGGCTCGAGCGTCGAGGCATCTCACCGAACGTGGCCTCGTTCGTCGGCGCATCGACGGTTCGGATCCACGAGATGGGCTACGCGGCCCGACCCGCCACCGAGCAGGAGCTCGGGCGGATGTGTGACCTCGTTCGCGACGCGATGGGCGAGGGCGCGCTCGGCGTCGCCTCCGCGCTGATCTACCCGCCGGCGACGTCCTCGACAACGGAGGAGCTCGTGGCGCTCGCCGGTGCCGCCGCGGAGTTCGACGGAGTGTATGCCTCCCACATCCGCAGCGAGGGGGAAAGGCTCCTCGAGGCCGTCGACGAGCTGCTCGAGATCGCGCGGCTCGCCGGCGTTCGGGCCGAGATCTATCACCTCAAGGCGAGCGGACGAGCCAACTGGTCGAAGCTGCACCGGGCGATCGAGACGGTCGAGGCCGCTCGCGCCGAGGGACACGCCGTCACGGCCGACGCGTATCCCTACCACTTCTCTGGCACCGGGCTCGATTCGTGCATCCCCCCGTGGGCCCATGACGGTGGTTTCGACGCACTCCTCGATCGATTGAAAGACCCGACGACCCGGGCTCGTGTCCTCGCCGACATGCGTTCCTCCACGACGGAGTGGGAGAACCCCTTCGTCGAGACGGGACCGGACGACATCGTGGTCGTCGGATTCCGTCAGGACGCGCTTCGCAAGCTGACGGGAAGAACGCTCGCCGAGGTGGCGTCGTTACGAGGAACGACCCCGGAGGAGGCGGTGCTCGATCTCCTCGTCGAGGACGACAACAACGTGAGTGCGCTGTTCTTCGGGATGTCCCAGGACGACGTGCGCAGGGTCCTCGCGCTTCCATGGGTCAGCTTCTGTTCCGACGAGGAATCGCAGGCGCCCGAGGGAATCTTCCTGAAGGCCAGCCCGCACCCGAGAGCATACGGAGCCTTCGCTCGCATCCTCGGCACCTACGTGCGCGACGAACGGATCCTTCCGCTCGAGGAGGCGATCCGGCGGCTGACGAGCCTGCCCGCCGAGAACCTGCGGCTCGACGGCCGCGGGAGGCTCCTCGCCGGCGCCTTCGCCGACGTGGTCGTGTTCGACCCAGCCAAGATTCGCGACCACGCGACCGCGGAGGATCCGCACCGGTACTCCACGGGGGTCAGTCATGTCCTCGTGAACGGGACGCCCGTCATCTCCGGGGGCGAGCACACCGGCGCCACACCCGGCCGGCTCGTGCGCGGACCCGGGGCACGCGGTTCGAAGAGCACATAGTGCGCAGCGGGCAACTACGTGGCGTGAGCCTCGGCCTGCTCGATGTCGCGTCAAGTCACTCGGAACTGTACCGATCGCCCAGAGCCCGCTCGACGAGGTCGGCGACCAGGGGGTGGAACAGCTCCATCCCCTCCAACTCCTCCAGATCGCGGATCCAGCGGTGCGGGAGCGCCTGGGCCGGGTCGCCCGCCTGCGTCCAGCAAAGGAAGAACAGACCGAACTGGGGGCGCTCGTCCACCTCCCCGGGGCCGAAGCTCTGGATCTGTAAGACCGGGCCGATGGCCAGGTCCTCGATGCCGGTCGTCGACCGGACGGCATCGAGCAGGCTCTCGTCCCACGGTTGCCCCACCCGGACGGTGCTGTCCGGGAAGTGCCAACGACGATCTTGAGAGTGGAGCAGCAGCACGCCGAGGTCGCGGTGCCTGATGACCGCGACCTCGGTGACCTCGTGAAGCGTGTCAGGCGGCATCGAAGCTCGGACAAGTATGCGACTCACGCGCCAGAATCACGATGCTCGCGGGGATGAGACCGTTCCTCTGCCAAAGAGTGCTGCATGTGCGGTTCATTCCGTCCGATCCCGGCGGCAACGAGTAGCCTTTCAGTCTCGCCATCGGGTTACCAGCATGCCGCACCGGGATCAGCCAGGGGGCTCGGGCGCGCTCCCAGGCTCGGCCGAGGCCTTGGCGCGAGCCATCGAGGCTCGAGGCGTCCGGGATCTCCGGGTCATGCGCGCATTCCGCCGCGTCCGGCGCGCGGGGTTCGTCCCTGCCGAGCTATCCGGACTCGCATACCGGGACGAGCCGATCCCCATCCCGCACCGCCAGGTCACCACCCAGCCATCGCTGATCGCCCAGATGGTCGCAGCACTCCGGCTCACCGGCTCCGAACGGGTCCTGGAAGTCGGCACCGGCTACGGATTCCAGACCGCCATCCTGGCGACGCTCGCCCGGGAGGTGTTCTCGATCGAGCGCTTCCGGGACCTTGCCGAGCGTGCCCGGTCGAATCTCGAGCGGGCCGGGATCGAAGGCGTCACCGTCGTGGTCGGCGACGGGACCCTCGGTCTGGTCGAGCACGCGCCGTACGACGCGATCGTCGTGTCGGCGGCCGCCCCGGAGATTCCAGGACCCCTCGCCGAGCAGCTCGCGGAGGGCGGCCGGATGGTCCATCCCGTGGGCTCTGGCGGCGATGAGGTGGTGATTGCGTTCCGGAAGACGGGCGACCGCCTGCTGGAGCAGGAACGGCTGACTCCGGCGAGCTTCGTGCGCCTGATTGGCGCGCATGGGCTTCCGGAATGGACGTGCCCGTAACCTTGGTCAACGCACCAGCGGCGTCGGAGCGTGCGGGCTGTTCCCTTCTCCGTGCGTATCGTCCCGAACAGCTCGTAGGCGTAGGTCCACTGGAGATCGCCGGAATGCAAGAGGTCTACCACGCTTCCGAGACCGGCGGATGCCATCCGGACCCACGCCTTTGGCCGCTAGGCTAGGTCTTCTATTCCGCCTGGCCCGAACGCTCGTTTGCCCCGTGCAGTGGAGCGGTCATCGGAGCCAAATGATCAGCACTCACCTGTAGACGGCCCTCCGCGGCCGCGCGCGCGAGGCGAGCGAGCTGGCGGGCGTGGCGGATCGGTTCCGGGGTGCGGACCGAGCCGCCGGCCGCAAGGACAAGGGAGCGGGCTGCCTCTGGATCCGTTCGCCAGGCCGCGTGCACCACGACCGGCTTCGCTCCTCCTCTGGTTCGCACCACGAGGCCCACGACCTGGCCATCCAACACGAGCCGAACCCAGGATCCCCGATCGTCACCTGGCTCCCCCGCTGCCTCAGCGACGAGCGGCCGGTCCGTCACGCCGATGGTCGGCACGTTGAGCGCTGCGCCTAGATGAAGCGCCAGCCCCCCGCCACGAGGATGATCCCGGCCCGTCGCGTTCACAAGCAGCACATCGAAGTCCGCGTCGAGCTGGCGGACAGCCCGCTCCAGCAACGGTCCCACCCGAAGCGCCAAGTATCCGGGAACGTATGGAGCATCGGGCTCGTCGGACACGACCGCCGAGCTGAGCATCCGCCTGGCCCGCACCACGCAGGCGCCGACCCAGCAACGGTCTGCCCCCGATATCGACGAGGCGACGAACAGAGCGCCGATAGCGACGGACCGATCCGTCGGCGGCCACCAGCGAGGGGCGGTGGCCGCCGATCGAGCGAGCTCCCTCTGGAGCGATTCGAGTTCGGGGGCGTCACGAGGCCATCCGATCCTCATGCCCGACACGATAGGCCCCGCCCGGAGGGTCTCGGGGGCTGAACCAACATCGTGATGGCGCGGCGCATCTGGGCCAGGAGCCGCCCGGGGGCAACGCGGCCTGCGAGAAGCGCCGCTCGCTAGGTACTCCGCGCAGCCCAACGGAGCGAGGCCTCCTCCCAGGAGAACAAGATGGCCCGGCCTGACCCATACCCTGCCAGCCTCGAGGATGGCCTCGGCCGCCCAGGGGACCCGGAACACAGCGGTGAGGGTTGGATCGAGATCAGCTGAGGCTGCTCTATTCCTCTTGATCTAGGACCTCGTTGATCCAGCCGTAGGCAGCCATGGCGGCCGGGTAGCCCCCGGTCGAGATAGCGAGCAGGGCCACCTGCTGGATGGCCTCGCGCTCGATGCCTTCGGCGAGTGCCTTTCGTGCGTGGGACCGGACGCCCCCCTCGGATTCTCTCCCGATGGCGATCCCGAGCTTCGCCAGTCGGCGCTCCTTCGCCGACAGGGGCCCGGCCTCGTGCAGGCGCTCCGCGAGGCCCCGGAAGGCCTCCATCACCGCGGGGTAGTCGGCGCCGAACCGCTCGAAGACCTGAGGTAGATACCCGCCCATCGCCTCCTCCTTCGGTCACACCGACGGGCCCGGAACGGAGTCTCGGCGCTCCACGAGCGGAGTCTGCCAAGACCCGGGAACAACGATAATTGTGATGGCACCATCGTTGCTGACGCTCCCGCACAGAGTGAAGTGGCGATCACCCGAGCACTCCAGACCGTGCCCGCCGCCGTCCGTGAGGTCGGGGTGGCGGTGGCTTCGGCTGTGGGTGCGAGTGCCGCCATCGCCGTCCTCGGACGGCTGGTCCTACGGCTCATCTCCTGGTTCGACGGCCAACCCTTCACGCAGTTCACTTGGAGAGGGACGTGGGTGGTATTGAAGGTCGTGTTCCTCGGAACTGTCCTCGTTGGGTTCCTTTTCGCCCTCGTCCGTCCCCGACTCCCAGGGCACTGGGTGCTCCAGGGATTGGTCTTCGGGGCGATCCTGCTGCTGTACCCAGGACTGAGCTACCTCTTCGGCCGTCACGAGGTGGTTTGGATGTTCCTCATGAGGCGGCCCGCCACTCTCTCTTGGCCGCACCTCCTTTCGGTTCGAGGCCTGGACTTCGCCCGGATGGGCAATCCCGAACGAGCCGGCGCTCAGGCGCTCTTCGCGCTCCTATTCGTCGTGTACGGGCTCCTGGTGGCGGCGGCCTCCGCCGCTCTCCACAAGCAGGTTTGGAGACGCAGGGTGGGCGAGTGAGCCTCGGAGCTCGTGCATGTCGGGCGACGGCTATAACGCTCGCTGGCCTCGTCGAGGCGTTCATCGCGATGGGTTCGACAACTCGACCTGAAGCAAGAGCAATATGTACGCTGGGTACGATGCCCTGGCTGGCTTCGAACACGCATGGAACGGCAGCGCCGCATCCGGCCGAGGAGGTGACCGGGTGACCGAGCAGTACAACCGCACGACTTTCCTCCAGACCAGGGGGCTCTTCGGAGAAATCGGACCTGGAGACGCCGAAGCACTCCTCGCTGTCGGCGAGGCCGTGTCCTTCCCCGCCGGAGAGCCCATCTTCGAGCTTGGCGACCACGGCGACGCGATGTACGTGATCCTGAGCGGGGAGGCGCGGGTCGACGTCGGTGGCCGGTTCCACGTCCTGCGAGCAGGGGACTTCTTCGGCGAGATGGCGCTGCTCGCCCCAGGGAAACGGATGGCCACTGTTCGCGCCGAGAACGACATCAGGGCATTGCGGATCTCGGTGGACCGTTTCCGGGAGTTCCTGGCTCAACGCCCCGGCGTGGCACTCTCGATGATGAAGGTGCTCGTGCTCCGTCTGCGCGAGGTGGAGCAGCGCATCGATGCCTGGATGGCGTAGCGCCCACCCACGGGACCAACATGACCGGACCAAGAGAGCAACTGTGGGGGCGGGGAGGACTTGAACCTCCGACCGGCGGGCCTTACACGCGACGAAGGCGGGGGCTTTCGCCCACCGCGACGACCAGCATGCAGCTCTTACCCTCGGCGTCCGGCGAGAAGAATCTGGTGACCTCGTCGTCGTAGAACGTGAGGCCGGTGGCGCCGAAGCGGCTCGCGTAGGCCCCCAGGTAGATCCTCCCGGCCACGATGCCGGCCTCGAGCTGGGCGGCGCGGTAGCCGCGGGCGCCGAGCGCATCGAGCGTACGGGGAAGGTCGGCCATCAGGAAGTGGGTGGCCGCCGCGTCCACTGCCAGGCGCTGCTCGAGGCAGAGGAACCCGGCCTCACGACGGAATTCGCCAGCGCGGAGCATGGAAAGCTCACCACCACGGAACACGTACGCGCCGGGCCCGATCCCCTCGACGGCGTTCGCGATCAGGTAGGGCTCGGCGAGGAACGCGCCGTCCGGAGCGTAGTCGGTCGGGACTCCGACTGTGCAACGAGCCAGGATCGCGGCGAGTACCTCCGCGCGGATGGACCCCCGGGCGAAGACGCGGGCGGAGCCGCGCCGCCCGATGACCTCCTCGAGGGAGTCGGTCGACAGGCCAGCCTCAGGCGATGCAAGGGCCTCGCCGGACCCGTCGCCCACCCGCGAGCCGCCGAAGCCCTCGCGCCACCGGGCGACCTCCTCGGGGCCGTGCAGCCGGCCGGCGTCGTTTGCCTCGAGGATCCCCTGGAACACGTATTCGGTCCGAGAGAGCGCCCCGACCTCAAACGAGACTTCCTCGGGTTCCCCCGACGCGGCGGCCACCTCCCGATCGCTCAGCCCGACCGGCACCAGGCAGAGCGGGAGCTCCCGGCGTTCCTCCAGGCCCAGGAGCGAAGCCACGTCGGAGTCCACGAACCCCAACACGACCCGAGCGGGGAGCTTGGCGGAGGCGGCGAGAGCGAGCACGTTCGCCAGGATCATCCCGGCGTCCCAGAACAGGTGGCGGTACCCGCGCTCGGCGTACTTCCACCCGGTGCGCCAGGGGATGCCGGTGAGGACGAAGATCACCGGGGCCCCGATGGAGGCCTCGGAACCGGCCGCCCGGACGAGATGACCTCGGTGGTCGCCCTCGCGGAGGGGGGTGAGCGCGTGGAGTGCGGGGTCGAAGTGAAACACCCCGGCGGGAAGGCCGGGGAGGTCCGCGCAGGCAACGTAGACCTCCACCGGATACAGGGCTCCAGCGGAGGCGTAGTTCCGGAAGTGGATGACCTCGCCGCCGGGGAACCTCACCGTGTGGTGCACGCCGGCGCCGAGGACCAAGAGCCGCGCCAGCGCGGGGAGGTCCGGTCCGGGCGTGGCGGCATCGACCGACGTGACGCCGATCGCCTCGAGGGCCGGGACGGCGAGCGACGGGACGTCGTCGGGGAGAGGGACCCGTTCGAGGGCGGCATGCACCTTGAACGGATGCGGCCTGTTGTCCCAATCCAGGAAGTGCGCTTGGCTCCGAATGCTGACCGGAGAGTGCTTGGTCGACTCGTGGTAGGCGAGGACCGCGCCGATGCCGCCCTCCGGTGGCCCCGCCACCTCAGCCCTCGCGGGCTCTTGTGCGCGGAATCTCCTGGGCCAGTTCGACGGCGAACCCGTCGGGGTCGAGGACGTGGAGGGTGCGGTGCCCCCACGGCCGGTCGACGGGCCCGGCCACGATCTCGACACCCAGGCCGCGCAGCCGTTCGGCCTCTTTAACCACGTTATCCACGAGGAACAGCACCTCGCCGGCGGGCCCGCCCTCAGACGCATCGCGTCCGATCAGCCCGGGCAGCCGCCGGCGATCATAGAGAGCGAACTTCGTGCCTCCCGTGGCGAACTCGGCGTAGCCGCTCTCCTGGAACTTGAACGGGAGCCCGAGCACGTCTCGATAGAACGCGAGCGACGCATCCAGATCGCCGACATACAGGACGACGTAGTCCACCGAGTGCACGGCGGAATCTAACCACGGCGTCGACGTCGGATCCTCCACATGTTGCAACGGCGGGTGTCTGATCAGCACCGGACAGTCGGGCCTGAGGAGGCCTCGACGTTTGCACCATCCCGCCGGGAGTCCGGATCTCCTGGAACCTCGCCACTGCCACCGCCGTCTGGAATGAGCATGTCACGGCGCCGAGGCCTCGGGAAGCTGGCCAACCGAATCACCGCGATGGCCATCGCTGGGGCCCTGGTCGTTGGGGCGTGCCAAACCGAGACAACGACGCAACGCCAGGCGTCTCCTCCCCCTTCCCCGGGGTCCAGCAATCGCCCCGCGTCCGCGCCGTCAACGCCCAGCCCATCGGGCCGCTTCGGCACGCGCTGGCCGATCAAGCACGTGGTCTTCCTTATCAAGGAGAACCGCACGTTCGATCACCTGTTCGGTACATTCCCTGGCGCCAAGGGCGTGTCCGTGGGGATCGACGACGGACATCGGCGACCACTTACGCGGGGAACCGACGGCAGCATCGGCGGCTCCGACATCCCGCACTGCTACACCTGCTCGCTCAAGGCCTGGAATCACGGGAAAATGGACGGGTTCAACCAGGGCGACGTCTCGGACCGCTGGGCCTACACCCAGCTCCGCCGCCCCCAGCTCCCCAACTACTGGCACTGGGCCAAGAGGTTCGTTCTGTCGGACCGGTTCTTCTCCTCCGCCCAAGGCCCCTCGTTTCCGAACCATCTCTACGCCATCGCCGCCCAGTCTGGCGGTGCGCACGACAACCCGAGACGGGGCCCAGGGCTGCGCTCGAGCAACACCTTCGGGTGCGATGCGCCGCCCGGACAGGTGGTCGAGATCGTGGACCCGGAGGGTCATGTCAAGAAGGTCCGGCCCTGCTTCGACTTCGAGACCGAGGGTGATCTCCTCTCCGATGAGCGAGTCAGGTGGGCGTACTACGCGGCCGAGCCCGACCAGGAGGGCTACATCTGGTCGGCCTACGCGGCGATACGCCACATCCGCGAGACCAGCCAGTGGAAGAGGCACGTGCTGCCGGTCGACCGGCTCATCCACGACATCCGTGCGGACCGGCTTCCGCCTGTGACCTGGATCAGCCCCCGCTTCGAGTTCTCCGAGCACCCCCAGGCCAACTTCTGCCTGGGCGAGAACTGGAGCACGAACGTCATCAACGCAATCATGAGATCCCCGATGTGGGAGGACACCGCGATCTTCCTCACGTGGGACGACTACGGCGGGTTTTACGATCACCTACCGCCGCCGCAGGTCGATGATTTTGGCTTCGGGATCCGCGTCCCGATGCTCGTGATCTCGCCCTACGCGAGGAGGGGGTACCTCGACCACCGGGTCGGGGAGTTCTCATCGGTGCTGCGGTTCATCGAGGACAACTGGGGGCTCACCCAGCTCACGCGACGCGATCGCGACGCCGAGAACATGTCCCAGGTCTTCGACTTCTCGCAGAAGCCCCGGCAACCCGACCCGCAGCCACTACGGCCGAGCTGCTAGCCAGCTCGGTTGGTTTGTCTTCTGAGGCCCGTCACGGCCAGCTCCGGTCCGAAATCCACGGGCAGACGACGCCCCCAACCGCGTGCCGTGCGGTGAGTCGGCGTACCTCGGTGGGCGGTCTCCAGGCCGTCCATAATCAGCGGACGCTGCCCTTCGAACGGTACCGAGGTGATGGACGCGTGCTCCTCGGTTCGCCGGAGGAAGGCGATGGGACCAGCCGGTGGGGGTATGGTCCTCCAGTCTTTGCGGAGTGCGGGACGGACTGCGTGTACTGCAGTCTCCCGATGGGCGGTTCCTATGAGGCATGGCTTCAGATTTCTGTCGACCATATGATTCCGCGGCAGATGCAGTCGGCCGGCGGCCTCATGAGCTACTCGAACAGCAGAGAAGGAGAAACAGATGGGAAAGATCGCCCTGACCCAGCTCACGTCGCTCGACGGGGTCATGCAGTCGCCGGGCTCCACGGACGTCCCGTTCAAGTACAGGGGCTGGACCTTGGACTTCGACATCGGTCCCGAGGGTGACCGATTCAAGCTCGAGGAGGCGCAGAACGCCGAGGCCCTCCTGCTCGGCCGGGTCACCTATGAGGCCATGCGGGCCTTCTGGCCCACAGCGGAAGGTGAGTTCGCCGACAGGCTGAACGAGTTGCCGAAGTACGTCGTCTCCTCGACGCTCACCGACCCGCATTGGAACGCGACCGTCCTGGGCGACGACTGGCCGGAGGTAGTGGCCAGACTGCGGAAGGAGCTCGATGGCGACGTCCTCGTCTATGGCAGCCGCCGCCTCTCGCGGGCACTGATCGGGATGGGGCTGGTGGACGAGCTGCGCCTACAGGTCTACCCGGTGGTTCTCGGTGCCGGAGATCGCCTGTTCGGGGAGACGCAGGACAAGATCCCGCTGCGTCTGGTCGAATCGCGTCCGTTCGGGGGCGGCGTGGTGAGCATGATCTATGCACCTGCCATGGCCGGGTGATGCGGACTCCCGGGATCAACTCGCCGGAGTGCCTCCGACCGATTCTCCGACAGAACCAACGAGTGCGCCCGCGGTCGGTGCCCCCCGCTTTGCCTGGCAAGCGAGCAACTGCCGCTCCCGCTTCGCCGTGATGAGCGAGCGCCGCGGCTGATGCGCGGCTCACGCTCACGAAGGACCGGCGAGCATCCGCCGGAAGCGCTGGACACCGGCCTCATGATGGCGTGCCGCCGACTTCTTCGATCACGACCGGCTCCTCCAGACGTTCGCGGCCGACCGCGGCCAGGACGTCCTCGCCGTCGATCGTCTCCCGCTCGAGGAGCAGCCCCACGACCTTCTCGAGGCCGTCTCGTCGTGACTCGAGGAGGGTGCTCGCGCGGTCATCGGCTTCAGTCAGCAAACGCCCCACCTCCTCATCGATGACGCGCTGAGTCTCTTCCGCGTACGGTCGCGACGTCAGCTGCTGCGGTCCCAGGTACTGCGGTGCCCCGTCTCCGAATCCGACCGGTCCCAGGCGTGCGCTCATGCCGAACTCCCGGACCATCTTCGTTGCCACCTGCGTCGCGCCGGCGAGGTCGTTCGAGGCGCCGGAGGAGACCTCGCCCAGTAAGAGGCGCTCGGCCGCCTGTCCACCGAGGCGGATCGCGAGCGAATCGAGCAGGTAGCTCTCGGGGTAGATGCGCCGTTCGTCCTCAGGCAGCTGCTCGGTGACGCCGAGGGCCCGGCCGGCCGGCAGGATGGTGACCTTCGCCACGGGGTCGGCGTGCTCTGATAGCGCCGCCACGACGGCGTGTCCGGCCTCGTGCACGGCCACGGTTCGCTTCTCCTCGCCAGTCAGGGCGTTCGAGGCCTCTCGCCGTCCCAGCAGGATCCGGTCTCGGGCCTCCGAGAAGTCCTCCGCAGTGAGGGCCTCGCGTCCCGCACGCACGGCGAAAATCGCCGCTTCGTTCGCCAGGTTGGCGAGGTCGGCGCCGGAGAACCCCGGCGTGCCGCGAGCGACGACGCCCAGGTCGACGTCGGATGCGAGCGGCTTCCCTCGGACGTGGACCGCGAGGATCGCTGCCCGCTCGGCCTGGTTCGGGAGGGGGATCTCGACCTGGCGGTCGAACCGGCCCGGTCGCAGCAGCGCGGGGTCGAGCACCTCGGGGCGGTTCGTCGCCGCCAGGACCACCAGGCCCGTGGTCCGGTCGAAGCCGTCCATCTCGGCGAGCAGCTGGTTCAGGGTCTGCTCCCGCTCGTCGTTGGAGACGAACCCGCCACCCCGGCGCTGCCCGATCCCGTCGATCTCGTCGATGAAGATGATCGCGGGGGCGCGCTTCTTCGCGTCGGAGAACAGATCGCGCATCCGCGCCGCTCCGACCCCGACGAAGACCTCCACGAAGCCGGAGCCGGTGATGGCGAAGAACGGGACCTGAGCCTCGCCCGCCACCGCACGGGCGAGCAGTGTCTTGCCCGTGCCGGGGGGTCCGACCATCAGCACGCCGCGCGGTCCCATGGCGCCGGCGCTCGCGTAGCGCTGCGGGTTCTTGAGGAAGTCGACGACCTCGCTTATCTCCTGCTTGGCGCCCTCATAGCCGGCGACGTCGGAGAACCGCGTCGTGGGCTGCTCGGCGTCGTAGACCTTGGCCCTTGAGCCGAGGAACCCGCCGAGCCCGCCCGCCAGCTGCCGCTGGGTGCGCCTGCTGATCCAGATCCACACCCCGACGAGCAGCACGAAGGGCAAGAGGCTGAGGATGACGTCAATGAGGGTGGTCCCGGCCTCCCCCTCGCCGGTGACCTGGACGTCGTTCGCCCGGAGCTCGTCGGCGAGCTCGGTGTCCTGGAGCGCCGTCGGGATCTGCGTCTGATACTCGCCACCGCCCTCGAGCCGTCCCGTGACCGCCCCGGAGGGATCGATCACCGCGGTCGCAATCTCTCCGCCCCGCACTCGCGACAGGAAGTCCGTGTAGCTGAGCTCCGTCGGGCTCGTCATCCGGCTCGGCCAGAACAGCAGCAGCGTCGTTACCAGGAGACCGACGAGCGGCAGCCACCTCTGCCACCTCGGCGGGGCTGGAGGTGCCGAACCCCGCGTGCGGTCCCCGGTCGAACCGGACTTCGCGTGTTCGGTCATCTGGCCCTCCTCCTGTCCTACAACTCCGAACCAAGGCGAGCGTCAGTACGCGCGTGACGCGGTCGCCGTCGACCATGATTCCATGCATCCGCTGTCGTGGCGAAGCGTGCACTCGCCGATGCGGTCGTGACATGATGCGCCGTGTGGGAGAAGACTTCGTACCAGTGTTCTCGACGCAGTCGTTGGTCGAGGGAGAGATCGTCAGGGGCCGACTCGAGGCAGAGGGCATTCCCGTCGATCTCAGGGGAGAGCGCGAAGGTCCATACCCGCTGGGCCCGGCCGAGCTGTTCGTTCCATCGAGGTTCGAGGCGCAGGCGCGCCGCATCCTGGAGCAGATCGAAAGCGGATCGTACGAGGTTCCGGACGGCCGCGAGGATGATGCTGGTCGTCTCCCGAAGCGCGAACGGCCCGAGTAGTTGATTGCGAGCAGGCGCGCAGTTCGTCGAAGCACATCGACCGAAGCAATGCGGATCCGACATCACCGATGCGGCGAGGGCGACTACGAACGTTCGGAGATCGTCATCCAGGACCTCTTGGTCGAACCTCGGAGCCGAGTCCCATACCACCGACGAGGCTTTTGGTGCGCCCTCGACGGGTCGAGGAGATCACGACCTACGAGTCTCCGGTGGGCACCTCCGGCATCCGGTGGATCTCCGAAGGTGCGATCGCACGCCCTGACCCGAGCTCCTTCACGACGCTGACGGCGACCGCGACGACCGGCACGGCGAGCAGCGTCCCAGCGATGCCGAACAGGGCCCCTCCGCCGACGACGCTCACGAGGATCACGACGGGATGGAGGGCGAGCGAGCGCCCGTACACCCACGGCGCCAGGATGTCGTTGTCGAGCTGTTGCACCACGAGCGCCACGACCCCCACGATCGCGGCGGACACGACGCCACCGGTCACGAGCGCCACCAGCACCGCCGTCACGCCGGCGACCACCGCCCCGACGATGGGCACGAACGCCGCGATGAACGTGAGGACCATCACCGGCACGACGAGTGACCCGCCCGACACGAGGAGCGCCAGCCCGATCGCGATCGACTCGACGATCCCGAGCATGGCCGCGCCTCGCAGGTAGCCGCCGAGCGTGGACCATCCACGTTGCGCCGCCCGCTGAGCGCGCTCGCGCTGCGCTGGCCGCAGCCGAGAACGCAGCCAGCTCGAGAGCCGGGCGCCGTCACGCAGCATGAAGAACGTGAAGAGGATCGACAGGAACAAGCCGGCGACGACCTCGGCCGCGAGCGTCGCGCCGCCGACGACCCGGCCGCCCGAGCTCTGTAGCAAGTCTCGGAACCCCTCCACCGTCCGGGTACGGAAGCGGTCGACCGCCTCGCGTGAGACGTCGAAGGGAGACTCCTCGACGAGCCACTGCTCGATGTCATCGAGCGCCTCGGTGATCGTGTCGGGGACAGCTGCTGCTTCCTCGGCGATCGGCGGCACGATCACGATGGAGAGGCCGGCGATCGCGGCGAGGAGCACGACCATCGCGACCGCCGCCGCAAGACCCGGGCGGACCCGCCCGCGCAGCCGGTCCGAGATCGGGGTCAGGAGCCGCGTGAGGAACAGCGCGACCGTCGCCGGGATCAGGACGGGCGCGAGTTGACGCGCGAGCCACAGGACACCGACGCTCGCGGCTGCGATCACAAGCAGTCGCCAGCTGTAGGCGGCGAGCCGCTCGATCCTCGGGTGGACGCGAGGGCCGGAATTCATATGCTCCCTAATCACAGAACGGGGGCGCACGCAACCGAGGTCCCGGGTCTCTTCGCCGCGGTGGGCCCGCGACGTGGGCCGACGAGCCGTGGCGGAACGAGCCGGCCGAGCCGCCCACTCCGCGCGGCCACTGTGCATCTTGAGAGGGAAAGGAGCCCACGGGACAGATGCTCCGTCCGCCGTCGAAGCTCCCGGTCGAGGGGCGCTTCCCGTCGCTGGCCGGCGCGACCGCTTGGCTGAACTCACCACCCCTGGACCCGGAAGGCCTCCAAGGGAAGGTGGTCGTCGTCGACTTCTGCACGTACACGTGCGTCAACTGGCTCAGGACGCTGCCGTACGTACGCGCCTGGGCCGAGAAGTACCGGGATCTCGGGCTCGTCGTCATCGGCGCGCACACGCCCGAGTTCTCGTTCGAGAGCGACCTCGACAACGTCCGTCGGGCACTGGCGGCGATGGCCGTCGAGTATCCGGTCGCCGTCGACAACGGGTACGCGATCTGGGACGCGTTCGCGAACCGCTACTGGCCGGCTCTGTACTTCATCGATGCGACCGGGCGGATCCGGCATCACTGGTTCGGTGAGGGGGACTACGAGCGATCGGAGACGGTGATCCAGCAGCTTCTCGCCGCTGCCGGCGCCGGCGATGCCGTTGACGACGCGCTCGTTGCCGTAGACGCACTCGGCCCGGAGGTCGAAGCGGACTGGGTCAACCTCCGTTCCCCCGAGACGTACCTCGGCTACGGGCGAACACAGAACTTCGCGTCACCCGATGGGATGGCGCCGGGGCGTCCGCACTCCTACGTCACCCCCGACACACTGCCGCTGAACTATTGGGCGCTCTCCGGCAATTGGACGGCCAACCCGGAGAGCGTGGTCCTCCATCATCCGAAAGGTGGGATCTCGTTCCGGTTCCACGCGCGCGACGTCCATCTGGTGATGGGGCCGATGGACGGCTCGACGCCGGTCGCGTTCCGAGTGTCGATCGACAGGGAGCAACTGCGTGACGCTTCAGGAAGCGACGTCGACGACGACGGAGCAGGGCTGCTCACCGAGCCGCGGATGTATCAGCTCGTTCGACAACGTGGACCGATCGCGGATCGTCTGTTCACGATCGAGTTCCTCGATCGCGGTGCGGAGGCGTTTGCGTTCACGTTCGGTTGATGCAGAGTCCATGCGGTTCGGGACGCCGTGCTTATCGAGGATGCCAGTGGCGAGGACGAGCGTACCCCAAAGGAACGTTCGAGAGCCATTGCTCTGCGGCGCTCACGCGAGGGAGCTTCGTGGCTGAGCCTTGACCCATCTTCCCCGCGTAACTCCGTGAACCGGCGCGAGCCCGTTCTCGCGTCCGGTCACCCATCAGTCGAGCTAAGGCCTTTCGAGGAAGTGAGCCGGGATCAGCTGGTTGATCTCTGCGTCCGTTATGAGTCCGAACGCCCTCGCAGCCCGGATGTACGCATCGACGCCGCCCTTCGTCACGCCAATCGCGTAGGTGCCGCGTTCTGTGGGTTCGAGTTCGGCGCGTTGGGCGAGTGCCCGGATCTGTTCCAGCAGCCAGGTCCGCTGCTGCGCGGCGTGCATCACCCGCGTCTCCTGCCAGCTGATGAGGTCGTACCCCTGATGGTGCAGGGCTGCGGCGAGCTCGTCGTCCGAGACGACGGCCGAATCGAAGAGGATGTCAAATGAGCGCGTGAGAGTGTTAAGGGTTACGCCGACAACGCCCGGCAAGTCCTCGAGCTCGGAGCCGGCCGCTTCTACATCGGCGTCGTCCTGCGGCCGAACGACTAGGAGGCGCTCCACGCGTCGGGGCTGAACCGGCTCGCGGATTGTACGTCGAGGGTTCTCGATTGGGTCGATGTCGTCCGTCATCGCCAGCCTCCTGCGCGCTTGTACTCGGCGTCTCGAATCCTGTCAACTCCTCTGATGACGCTAGCGTGATCAATCGTACCGCCAGCATCAGGACGCGGATCAGCTCGGCGCGCGGGCGGGACCAGCTCGGGAGCCGAATCGCTCCTATCATCTGCGCATGGCGGACCGAGGCGGCCAGATCGAGCTCGGCTCGGAGCGGTTGGAGGCATTCTCCGATGCCGTGTTCGCGGTGATCATCACGATCATGGCCCTCGAGCTCGAGGCGCCGAAGGGTCACACGCTGGCCGACGTGCGGGACGACCTGCTACCCGGACTCGTCGTCTACGCGCTCAGCTTCACGTTCGTGGGCATCTACTGGAACAACCATCACCATCTCCTCCGCGCCGCGGAACGGATCAGCGGCGCGGTGATGTGGACGAACCTGTTCCTGCTGTTCTGGATCTCCCTGATCCCCGTGCTGACGGTGTGGCTGCGGGAGGAATACGAGCATCCGCTGCCCGCGGCGGCGTACGGGGTGGTCGCGCTCGCGTCGGGCCTCGCGTACACCCTGCTCGTCAGAACGCTGATTCGGGCAAACGGACGGGACTCGGCCGTCGCGCGGGCGATCGGCTCGGATGTCAAGGGGAACGCCTCCCTCGTGATGTACGGGGCGGCCGTACCGCTCGCATTCGTGAGCCCATGGATCTCGTACGCGCTGTACCTGGCGGTCGCGTTGATGTGGTTCGTGCCCGACCGGCGGTTCGCTCGGTAGCACACGGAGTCACCGTCGTTTCAATCGCAAGGGGGGCTCGCCGAAGCTGCAAACCGCAGGCAGATCGCGGGAGGACTGGGATTCGAACCCAGGAGCGGGTTGCCCCGCTAACGGTTTTCAAGACCGATTGAAGCGGCCTCCTGACCAGGAGCTACGACCGATATGTCGCCTGACCTGGCACTTTGCGTCTCTACGAGACCCCTTACTTCCCCTCGTTTCCCCGCCAATCACGGACCCAATACGGACCCAATTCGCCTTCTCGAGTGAGATGCCAGGACTGCCGCATGATCGGCGCCGGCCTCGTTCAGGCGAGCGGTGCCGGCGTGGTCGGGCGGAGCGGATTGGGATGCTTTGGGCGCCAGCTCGGGCGACGCCTCCTGGTCCATCAGGCGCACGTGTGCCGGGGTCCTGCGCATCGGAGCTTCTCATCTTCGCCTCATCGACCTCTCATGGCCGGTGGCGCACGCTTAGCCCACCAGCCGGAAGGAGAAGGCGATGGAACGGAGGACCAGCCTTGCTCTGCTCACCCTGCTGTCCCTGCTCTTCGGGATCGCCCCGGCGAACTCGAGTCCGAGTTCACTCCGGGCGGCGTCCACGCCGGTCCGCCTTGAGGAAGCGACGATGATCGTCGAGGTCAACGCCACCGACGGTGACGCGGGGCTTCAGGTCTTCCTGGACGGCGAGCCCTGGAACACGATGACGATCTCGGCCCCGGACGGACGGAGGATCCTGGCCATCAATACCAGGGCGCGTCTGAGGAACTACGGCTTGACCGAGCTCTTCTCCGAGAGCAGCGAGCCATCCTTCGACGAGTTCCCGCTCAGGAAGTTCAAGCGGCTGTTCCCCGAGGGGCGGTACTCCTTCGTCGGGACGACCATCGAGGGCAGGAGGCTGGTGGGTCGGGCCCGGCTGAGCCACGACATCCCCGACGGGCCCCAGATCACCTCTCCCCCGGACGGCTCGACGGTGGCCCCCGACAGCGTCGTCGCCCGGTGGAACCCGGTTCCCGAACCGACCGGGATCGATGTGGTCGGTTATCGGGCCATCGTGGAGCGGGAGGACCCCCTGCGGGTGTTCAGCGCCGACCTCCCGGCCTCGGTGACCAGCGTGACCATTCCCTCGGAATTCCTGCAATCGGGCACCCAGTACAAGCTCGAGGTCCAGGCGATCGAGGCGAGCGGAAACCAGACACTCACGGAGATCGAGTTCTCGGTGAGCTAGTCGCCGCGCGCTGCGTGGACCGGCCAGGGGGACCATGTAGGCGCGATCGGAGTAAGTGCACCCACAGGCTTCCGGGAAACGGGCTCCTCGCCACCGTTCGGTCCGTGTCTGCAGGCGGCCCGGAGCAGCGGATCGACTGTCGTAGCGATGAGGATACCCTCCATTTTGATCCCACAGATCAGCGCCACCGCGATGGGTGAAACCTCTCACTCCCCCGTTCGTGACGACCGATGTGGCGTCGCAAAGTTAGACGATGTGGAAGTCGCGCTCCCTCGCCTCGTAAATCGTGGATCGGGGACAGTTAAGGAAATTGCAGCACAGAGCATCAGGGTCTCCACACCAAGCGCTCGAAGGTGCTCTTCGAGGGCGGTCCCGTAGAATGCCGGCGGCTGTACATGACCCACTCATGAGCTCCCACCTGTTGCGGTTTGCCCGATAGGAATACGTCCCCATCGTTGGGTCGACCGTACCGAGTTACCGATGAGACCGTCGGCGCTTCTGCAAGGGAACCCCACCGAACCGGACGTGAACCCTATCCGGCTCTCCAGCGTCCTGTGGTTCAATGCCGTGTCAGCGGTATGGATCGGGCAGTTCGACACCGAAGTGTGAGGCCAGAGGACGCATGTCGTGGCGATCGGTTTCCGACGGCTCGTATCCGAGATGACACTCCACTTGGACATCGACGGTCAGGCAGGGCAAAGGCACGCCATTGACATGACCCTTGCCCTGGAATCCGTGAGGCGGATAGCGATATGAGCTGCCGTCCTGCAGTTGCTGGATTCCACCGCCCTCCCCGTCGAATGTGACGGTGTGGAAGTCGATGCTTCGGTGGTGGTCGTCGGAAAGGTCCAAGCGAGTGGGGCGTTCATCCTCACGGAGAGCGAATACCAGACGGGCCAGTGCGTCGATCGCGGGTTCAGCATCTTCCAGAGAAATCACCAAGTCGAGGTCGCCATGCGATCGGGTCTGATGACCGACGAGAGC
>JBKPDU010000165.1:0-13947 GCA_046728055.1 Actinomycetota bacterium
TCCGTCGTTCGGGCCGCGACCTCGTCGCCCAGCTCGGGGTCCCTGGCCAGCGCGTCCCGGATCGATCCGCGAAGGCGCTCTCCGGCCAGCCCTTCGACCTCCGCAAGCAGCCGCCCCCGACGCTTCTCCTCGAGCTGGCCCGTCTCCTCGAGGTGGGCGCGATGGCGGCCGATCGCCTCCCACAACTCGTCTGTGCCTTCCGAGCGCTGGGCCGAGGCCCGCACCACCGGAGGCCTCCACGCGGCGGGAGGGCCCATCCGGATCATCTGCTCCAGGTCGCGCGCCGCGGCGTCGGCACCCTCCCGGTCGGACTTGTTGACCACGAAGACGTCGGCGATCTCCAGGATCCCCGCCTTGGCCACCTGAACCGCGTCGCCCCATCCCGGCGAGACAACGACCAGCGTGGTGTCGGTGGCGGCGGCCACGTCGACCTCGGCCTGTCCCACGCCCACCGTCTCCACCATCACCAGGTCCTTCCCCGACGCGTCGAGGATCCGGACGGCCTCGGGTGCGGCGAGCGCCATCCCACCGAGATGACCCCTCGTGGCCATGGACCGGATGAACACGTCCGGATCGGTCGCATGCTCCTGCATCCGAACGCGGTCCCCGAGCAGGGCGCCTCCGGTGAACGGCGACGTCGGATCGATGGCCAGCACGGCGACGGCCAGCCCGTGGCGCCGGGCGATCCGGACGAGCTCACCGGCCAAGGTGGACTTGCCTACCCCCGGCGACCCGGTGAGGCCGATCGTCGAGGCCCGGCCGGTGTGCCCGAACAACCCCGAGGAGAGCTCGGCCAGCCCGTCGGCTCCATCCTCGACCATCGAGATGGCCCGGGCCACCGCGCGTCGGTCTCCGGCTAGGACAGCTTCGACCAGGTCCACGGGGGCAAGGGTACCCGCCGCTCCTACTCGGACGGCCGCGACCGCGTCAGGTCACCGACAGGAGCTTGGCGAACCGGGCAACGGTGAGCGGGTGGGCGACGAGACCCGAGATCCGGATCTCCCGCCGAAGCACCTTGGCCAGGACCCTGCGGCCATCGCGTGAGAACGGATCCAGCAGTCCGAACCGGAGCGGGGCCGATGACAGGAGCAGCAGCGCGTCGGACTCGGCCCACACGCGCACGCGAGCCCGGCCCGGCCTGCGGGACCCGTCGGACACCGAGACCCGGCCGGGCGAGAGCGCGATCCGGACCGAGACCCCGGCGTCGGCCGCGACTAACTCGACGACGGCCGGCCGGAGGAGCGAGCCCCGCTCGGGATGCTGCCGGAGGTTCGCTTCGATCAGGCCTCCGACCATTGCCGCCAGCCCGTTCGGCTCGGGGTCGCCGTAGACCACGCTCACGGCACGAGCAGGACCTTGGACGCCTTGCGGGAATCGAACAACTCGTACCCGAACGGGGCGTCGTCCAGAGGGAGACGGTGCGAGATGATCGGCAGGGGGTCGATGCGTCCCGAAGCGACCTCGGCCAGCGCCGCGTCCCACCACGCATGCACGGGACAGACGCCGCCGAACCGGATCTGCAGGGCACGGGCCCACCACACGCCGGCGGGGACGTTCACCGTCTCGCTCGTGTACATCCCCAGGACGGTGACGACGCCCCCCCGCCTGACCGCGTCGACTGCCGTGAACAGGGCGTTCGGGTCGCCCACCGCCTCGATCACGACGTCCGCGCCGCGCCCGCTCGTCCGGTCGGCCACGGCCATCTGGGCGTGTCGTTCGGACACGTCGACCGCCACCGCTCCGACCTTCTCGGCCAGGGCCAGGCGATCGGGCTGCAGGTCGAGCGCGAGCACCTCACCGGCGCCGCGCACCAACGCCGCCTGCACGCTGAAGAACCCCACCGGTCCGGCTCCTACGACCGCGACCGTCTCGCCCTCCCGCATCCCCGAGATGGCCGCGCCGTAGAACCCAGTGGTCAGGACGTCGCCGAGGAAGAGCGCGCGTTCGTCGTCGAGGCCGTCGGGCACCCCGAGCAGGTTCGTGTCCGCGCGCGGGACCCGGATCAGTTCCGCCTGCGCTCCGCCGAGGCCGCCGCCGAAGATCCCCGCCCCCAGCATGCGGAAGTCCTCACACAGCTGAGTCTGCCCTCGCCGGCAGAACCAGCATCGGCCGCAGGCGATGTCGAACGCGACGACCACACGGTCCCCCGGGGCGAACCGCTCCACATGCGGCCCCACCGCCTCCACCACGCCCATGGCCTCGTGGCCGATCGGCTCGCCCGGCTCGAGGGGGGCCTTGCCGTGGAGGAAATGCAGATCCGACCGACAGATCGAAGCGATCGAGACTCGGACGACCGCGTCGTCCGGCTCTTCGATCGCAGAGTCAGGAGCGTCGCGAACCGAGACCCTGCCGAGCTCCTCGAAGACGACGGCCCGCACGCCGGCCCCGACGCTAGGGCGCGCCGCGTTCCGCGGGCTCGTCGAGGAACTCGGTGGGAACGGTGGTCGTGAGATGCACGAGTTCGTTCGCGGCGCGCACGTACCTGATCATCGTGGGCAGGTCGCCCTGGAGCTTGAGCTTGCCCTGCATCATGCCCTTCACGGGGTCGAGGTCGCCGGCCAGGACCTCTTTCCACCTGGTGTACGGGGCGCGCACGATGTACCGGGCCTTCGCGCCCTCGTCGGGGGACACCATGCGTCCGGCCCGACACTCGCCGTGCCACAGGTCGAGCCAGGCCCACGTGTCGGTGGGCACGTTCTTGTCGGGTTCGGCCTCGAACACGAAGGCCACGTCCCCCTCCCAGTCCGCCGCGGCCTCCCGATACTCCTCCGATGCGTTGATGCGCACCACGTAGAGCTCGATCCACTCGTCGCTGGGAAAAATGGCCACCCGATGACTCCTCCTCCATGGCTGATTCCATCACATCCGGATCGACCTCATCGCAATGACAGGATGAGGGTCAGTCCGATCGCGTTGAACGTCGCATGCGCCACCATGTTGGCCACGATGTTCCCTCGCCGCTCGTAGAACCAGGCCAGCGCGACCCCCGTGAACACCATGACGCCCATCAGTAGGAGGCTGCCGTAGAACCCCGCGGGCACGTAGTGGATGAGCCCGAACGCCACCCCCGAACCCCCGGCGCCGACGGCAAACCCGTACCGATCGGCCAGCGAGCGGAACAGTATGCCCCGGAAGAACAACTCCTCGTGGATCGGCGCGATCACCAGGCCGTAGGCGATCGACACGGCCACCCCGACCCCCGAGAGGTGGGCTGGAAGCTGCCGTGGGGGTTGGATGCTCCGGCCCGTGACCAGCTCGAGCACCACGGTCAGGGCGATTCCCACGCCGAACACGATCACCGGGTACAGCAGCGCGCCGAATCCGGCGCCGGCCCCGACCTCGGGCCAGATCCTGCGGGGCACGCCGATCACGTCCCTCCACCGGGGATGGAACCTCTGGAGCCACCACACCAGGAGCGTCACCGTCACGACGGCACTGGTCGCCGACGCCGACAGGTTCGCCAGCCCCCGAGACCGGATCAACAGGAAGACAGGAACCGCGGCGATGGAGCTGACCAGCAGGATGAGCAGATAGACCAGAATGGCCTCCCACCATCGCCAGGTCGCGCGGGGGCGTTCCGGTGCCTCGGGGAAGGGTGGAACGTGCGGCGGGAGATCGGGGCGCGGTGGTACCGGGTCGCTCACGGTGTGTCCATCTTCGCCGGTTCTTCGATGAGGGACACGTAGACCAACCCGCCGAGCGCCGATCCGAAGGCCAGCCCGGCGGCCGCAGCCCCGGTGTCGTTGGCGACGTAGGCGACGATCCCAGCGAGGAGCGTGACGAGCAGGGCGTCGCGCCATGCCGGGTAGCGGTGGAACGCGTGCCGCACGAGCAGCGGCGGGCGAAGCACCACGAAGAGGGTCACCGGCAGCCCGACCACGGGCACGAGGGCGAACGGGTTCTGCTCGATGAGGTGCCACCCCGTGGAGATCCGGTGGGTGAACGTTCGCCAGGCATCCCCCAGCTGCCAGCCCGTCGCCTCCTCGAACCGTGTGACATGGGTCGGCGTCGACGTCAGCAACCGGTGGGCGAGCAGGATCACCGCGGTCCCGAGAACCACGATCGCGGCGGTGAGGCCTGCCTCCCGCCAGCCCAATCGGCCTCGGGTCCGCACCGAGAGCCACAGGCCCGCGGCGGCGAAGAGCGAGATGGCGGCGCCGATGTTGGCCCCGGCGAAGGGGAGCCCGGCGAACAGGGCCACCGCGACGACGAGGGCGAACCCCCACCGCGGGGGCAGCCGAACCGCCGCATACATCGATGCGCCGATCAGCAGGCCGACGAACACGTTCGGAAGGCCGAAGAACCGCCCCCCGTCGAGCTCTGAGCCACCCAACAGGGGCGTGAGTGCCGCCCTCCACCCCACGGCCGCCTCCACGAGGAAGAACAGAAGGACCGCGGCGCCGACGGCGGCCGGCGGCAGCAGGACGTCGCGTCGCGCGAGCGGCGCGAACGCCAGGGTGCCGACGGCCGTGACGCCGACCACGAACGGGACGACGGTGGCGTACGACAGCGTCGGCAGATGCCCCACCGCGAGGAGGGCCACGGCGAGGGCGGGGACCGACAGGCCCACCCAGGCGCCGGCGCGTGCCAGCGCGTGCGGCACGCGCCGGCGCCCCGCGATCAGCGCGATGCCGAACAGCCCGCCAACGACCACGTAGATCCCCGCGGCGGTCTGGACCGGCACCGTGAGCCGCCGCATCTGCAGGTACCGTTCGAACAGCCCGAACGGCGCCGGATCGGTCGTCGTTCGGATCAGCAGTCCGGGGAGATCGGACGGGACGGGTTCGCCGAGGAACGTCAGGACCGTGGCAACCACGTCCGAGGACGTCACCACGCCGACCCGGCGGGTCGAGTCGGACCCGAGCGCTCGGAGTCGGCTCGCATGGATCACGACCGGGCCGAGACGATCCGGCAGGAGCTCCGCCGGGTCGCCGCGACCGAGCGCCACCGGCGTCACCTTCGACGGCTGGGCCACGGGCGGCGCCGTCGTGGCGATCACGACGAGCACCTCGTCGGCGGACGACCCTCGAAGCTCGGCCCTGATCCGGTCCCACGCGAAGAGCAAGGCATCCCCCTCGACCACGGGGACCCCTGGATGCTCCCGCAGCGGTGGGGCTTCCAACGATCCGAGGTCCACCACCCGCACACTCGCGCCGGCGGGGAGACGTTCACGGAGCTGATCGGGAAGCGACTCCCCTCCGCTGAGGAGGGCCACACCGTCCGGGAGCGGCAAGTGGTCCGGGAACGAGACACCTTGCACCAGGAACACGAAGGCCTCCCGGGGCGCCGGCGATGCCGGATTGGCCCGTGCGGCCCGGAACCCCATCCCGATCAGGCAGGCGCCGCCCAGCATTGCAATGAGGAGGACCCGGCCCGCCGGACGGGTCACCAGGGCGCCGAAGTGAGCTGCCGCTCCCGACGGACCTCGGCGCCCAGGCGGAGGAGCTTGGCCTCGAAGTCCTGGTAGCCCCGATCCACGTGGTGCATGTCCTCGATCTCGGTGACGCCGTCGGCACACAGTGCCGCGATCACCATGGCCGCTCCGGCCCGGATGTCGAGGGCCCGCACCGGCGCGGCCGAAAGTTGGTGCACGCCCCGGATCACCGCGTGATGGCCCTCGGTCCTGATGTCAGCCCCCATCCGGTTCAGCTCGTCGACGAACATGAATCGGCTCTCGAAGACGTTCTCGGTCACGATGCTCGTCCCCTCCGCAACGGAGAGCAGAGCCATCATCTGGGGCTGGAGATCCGTGGGGAACCCCGGATACGGAAGCGTCACGAAATCGACAGCCCGGGGGCGATCGGTCAGAGCGATGGCGACCCCGGCCTCGGTCGCCTCCACCACCGCGCCGAGCTCGGTCAGCTTGGCCAGGACCAGATCCATGTGGTCGGCTCGCGCCCGCTCAAGCACGACCCGTCCTCGGGTGGCGCACGCCGCGATGGCGAACGTTCCGGCCTCGATCCGATCGGGGATCACACTGTGACGGATCGGGTGGAAGTCCTCGGTCCCCAGGATCTCGATGGTCGGGGTGCCGACGCCGTCGAGATGGCCACCCAGCTCCTGGAGGAACTCGGCCAGGTCCGAAAGCTCGGGCTCGCGCGCCGCGTTCTCGATGACTGTGGTCCCTCGAGCAGCCACGGCCGCCATCATCACGTTCTCGGTCGCGCCCACGCTGGGGAAGTCAAGCGAGATGGTGGCCCCGGACAAGCCCTGCGGGGCCACCGCCTCCATGAACCCATGCTCGGATGAGAACCGGGCCCCCATCTTCTCCAGGGCCCGGACGTGCAGGTCGATCTTCCGCGATCCGATGTTGCACCCGCCGGGCATGGCGACGCGGGCACGACCGCACCGGGCAAGCAGGGGCCCCAACACCAGGATCGACGCGCGCATCCGGTTCACCAGCTCATAAGGAGCCTCAACGGAGAGCACATTGCTCGCGTCGATCGCCAGATCGTCCTCCCAAGCAACGTCGGCCCCCAGGTGCTGGAGGACCTCCACCATGGTCAGGCAGTCCTGGATCCGGGGGACGTTCGAGAGCACGGTCTGCCCCGGCGCCAGCAGCGAAGCGGCCATCAGCTTCAGGGCCGAGTTCTTCGCCCCGGCAATCGAGATCGTGCCCGAGAGACGAGTTCCCCCAGTGACAAGAAAGCGATCCATGGTGTCGATTGTAGGTGGGCTCGAACCCACGTTCCTCCGTTGGGCGTCTACCCGGGCCTCGCGGTCTCGAAACGAGACCTCAGTCGGCCATCTCCGCCGAGAAGGCCAGCACGTCGACCCGAGTGACGCCCTCGTTCGTGGTCACGTGCAAGAAGCCTCCGTCCACATCGACCGCTTCCTCCGTCCCATCCATGCTGATGCGGAGCTGCCCTGTGGCCAGCCGGATCAGGAGCGGAGCGTGCTGGGGCAGGATGCCCACCTCGCCCTCCACCCCCCTGGCGATGACCATGGCGGCTTCGCCCGACCAGATCTCGCGCTCGGGGGTGACGACGTGCACGTCGAGCGCCACGCCTAAGTCCCCGCTCCCGCCAGCTGCTTCGCCTGCGCCTCGGCCTCCTCGATGTTGCCGACCATGTAGAAGGCCTGCTCGGGAAGGTGGTCGTACTTACCCTCCACCAGGGCTCGGAACGACGCGATGGTTTCCTCGACCGGCACGTACTTGCCCTTGATCCCCGTGAACTGCTCGGCCACGAAGAACGGCTGCGACAGGAACCGCTCGATCTTTCGCGCCCGGGCCACGGCGACCTTGTCCTCCTCGGACAGCTCGTCCACGCCCAGGATGGCGATGATGTCCTGGAGGTTCCGGTATCGCTGGAGGAGCTCCTGGACCCGCCGAGCGACCGCGTAGTGCTCCTCGCCGACGTAGCGCGCGTCCAGGATCCGTGAGGTCGAGTCCAACGGATCGACCGCCGGATAGATCCCTTTCTCCACGATGGATCGGGCCAGCACCGTGGTCGCGTCGAGGTGGGCGAACGTCGTGGCCGGCGCGGGGTCGGTGATGTCGTCGGCCGGCACGTAGATGGCCTGGAGCGAGGTGATCGATCGGCCGCGGGTCGAGGTGATCCGCTCCTGGAGCTCGCCCATCTCGTCGGCCAGCGTCGGCTGATAGCCGACGGCCGACGGCATCCGCCCGAGCAGCGTCGAGACCTCCGAGCCCGCCTGGGTGAATCGGAAGATGTTGTCGATGAACAGGAGCACGTCCTGGTGCTGCACGTCGCGGAAGTACTCGGCCATGGTGAGCGCGGCCAGCCCCACCCGCAGGCGAACGCCCGGCGGCTCGTCCATCTGCCCGAACACGAGCGCGGTCTTCTCGATGACGCCCGTCTCCGTCATCTCGATGAACAGGTCGTTGCCCTCGCGGGTGCGCTCACCCACTCCGGCGAAGACGGAGACGCCGCCGTGCTGCTCGGCGACCCGGTAGATCATCTCCTGGATGATGACGGTCTTGCCCACGCCTGCGCCGCCGAACATCCCGATCTTCCCACCTTGCACGTACGGCTCGAGCAGGTCGATGACCTTGATCCCAGTTTCGAACATCTGGGTCCGGGCCTCGAGTTCCTCGAAGGGTGGCGGCGCACGGTGGATGGGCCATCGCTCGTCGTACGTGATCGAGTCTGGTGACGCGTCGAGCGGCTCCCCGAGCACGTTGTACACGTGACCCAACACGCCCGGCCCCACCGGGACGGTGATGGGCTGGCCGGTGTTCTCCACGGGGGTTCCCCGCACCAGCCCGTCGGTTGGTTTCAGCGCGATCGTTCGCACGACGCCATCACCGACGTGCTGAGCCACTTCGCAGGTGATGACATCGGTCTCCCCCTCGAGCGTTCGTTCCATCCGGACGGCGGTGTTCACCTCGGGCAGGTCGTCGACGGCGAACTCCGCGTCCACCACCGGGCCGATCACCCGGACCACCCGGCCCTCCCCCCTGCCGTTCTCTTCTGCCATCTCGATCGATCCCTTCGTGCTCGTCCAGTCGCTACTCGCCGGAGGCCTTGCCCAGCGCCTCCGCGGCGCCCACGATCTCCATGATCTCCTGGGTGATCTCGGTCTGGCGCGCCTGGTTGGCCACACGCGTCAGCACCTTGGTCAGGTCCTCCGCGTTCTCGGTGGCTGCCTTCATGGCCCGCCGCCTGTTCGCGTTCTCCGACGCGGCCGACTCGAGGAGTGCGGCGTAGACCTTCGTGATCACGTACTGCGGCAAGAGCTCGTTGAGGATCTCCGCGGGCTCCGGCTCGAAGATGTACTCGGGATACGGCAGGCCGATCTCCCGGCGGACCACCTCCTCGGGGGCGATGGGCAGGAAGCGCCGGTCGGTCGCGCGCGTTGTGAACGCGGAGCGGAAGTCCGTGTACGCCGCGTACAGCTCGTCGATGCGGTGTTCGCCGAACGCCTCGATCAGCGCCCTGCCGATGCGCTCGGCAACCTCGTACGTAGGGACCTCGCTGTGGCCGGTCCAGCTCTGCTCGACGGAGAAGCCTCGGAACCGCAGATAGCCCGAGCCCTTTCGGCCGGACACATAGATGACCGGCTCGATCCGCCGCTGCCGCAGTCGGCCCATGAGATCCTCGGCACGCTTCAGGACGTTCGCGTTGTACGCGCCGGCCAGCCCACGGTCGGAGGTCATCACCAGCACGCCGGCTCGCGCGGGACGCGGACGCTCCTCGAGGAGGGGGTGGACGATGGCGCCGGTCTGCCGCGCCACGTCCTCCATGGCCCGCGTGAGCAGTTCGGCATAGGGTCGGGCGGCCTCCACGCGCTGCTGGGCTTTCACGATGCGGGACGCCGCGATCAGTTCCATGGCTTTGGTGATCTTCCTCGTCGACTGGATGGAGCGGATCCGTCGCCGGATGAGCCGGACTTGGGCCGCCACCCGGTCAGCTCTCCTCGTCCTCGTCCACCGACGACATGCGATCCCAGCCGACGTCGGGTCTGACCTCATCCGGCGGAGTGGGTGAGCCGATGGCCGCCGCGCTTCCTGCACCAGCTTCCGTGGGGGCGAAGATCTCCTTGAAAGCCAGGATGGCCTCCTTGACCTTGGCTTCGATCTCCTCTGAGAGGTCGCCGTGCTCCCGGATGTGCTCCCCGATCTCCGCGTGGCGGGTGGCGATGTAATCGAGCAGCTCGGCCTCGAACCGCTTGCAGTCGTCGACCGGGATGTCGTCGAGATACCCGCCGGTCACCGCGTAGACCGAGATGACCTGTCGCTCGACCGACATGGGCTGGTACTGGGGCTGCTTCAGGATCTCCACGACCCTGGCCCCCCGGGCCAGTTGCTGCTGGGACGCCTTGTCCAGCTCGGACCCGAACTCGGCGAAGGCCTCGAGCTCGCGGTACTGCGCGAGGTCCAGACGAAGCCGGCCGGCGACCTGTTTCATCCCCCGGATCTGTGCGTTGCCGCCGACCCGCGACACGGAGATCCCCACGTTGATGGCCGGACGGACCCCTGCGTAGAACAGGTCGGGCTCGAGGTAGATCTGCCCGTCGGTGATGGAGATGACGTTGGTCGGGATGTAGGCGGAGATGTCGTTGCCCCTGGTCTCCACGATCGGAAGGCCGGTCAACGAGCCGCCCCCCAACTCGTCGGAGAGCTTGGCGCACCGCTCGAGGAGTCGAGAGTGCAGGTAGAAGACGTCGCCCGGGTAGGCCTCGCGGCCGGCGGGGCGACGCAGCAGGAGTGAGATCTCGCGATAGGCCTCCGCCTGCTTCGACAGGTCGTCGAACACGACCAGAGCGTGCTCCCCCTCGTACATCCAGTGTTGCCCGATGGCCGAGCCCGCGTACGGAGCGATGTACTTGAACGAGGCGGGGTAGGCGGCCGGAGCATTGACCACCACCGTGTAGTCCATCGCTCCGTGCTCGGTCAGCGCCTCGACGACCTCTCGGACCGTCGAGCCCTTCTGGCCCACGGCCACATAGATGCATTTCACTTGACGGTCGGTTCCCCAGAGCTCACGTTGGTTGATGATCGTGTCGACCACGATGGCGGTCTTGCCGGTCTGCCGGTCCCCGATGATCAGCTCGCGCTGCCCCCGGCCGATCGGCGTCATCGCGTCGATGGCCTTGACGCCGGTCTGAAGCGGCTCCTTCACCGGCTGGCGCGAGACCACCGACGGAGCCTGAACCTCAAGCGGACGGGTGGCCTCCGAGGCCACCGGACCCTTGCCGTCGAGTGGGCGCCCCAGCGGATCCACCACCCGACCGAGGAGAGCGTCCCCGACCGGGGCCGACAGGATGCGGCCGGTCTGCTTGACCGGATCGCCCTCCTCGATGTCGGCGAACTCCTCGTCCAGGATCACGCATCCGATCCGGTCCTCGTCCAGGTTCGACGCCAAGCCGAGCTTGCCGCCGGGGAACTCCAGCAGCTCGTTGGCCATCGTTCGAGGCAGCCCGTGGACCACGGCGATGCCGGCCCCCGCCTCGTGAACGCGGCCGATCTCCTCGCGCTCGACGGATGGCATGTAGGCCTCCATCGCCTTGCGGAGGGCATCGGTGATCTCCTGCGGATCGAACGTCAATTCAGCCATGGCCTCACGCGCTCCCCAGTCGTTCCCGTGCCTCTTCCAAACGGGACCGGACGGTCCCGTCGAACACCTCGTCGCCCACCCGGGCAAGGATGCCGCCGATCACCGAGGGATCGAGCACCACCTTGATCTCCACGGTCTTGCCCGTGGCCTTGGACAGCGCTTCGGCCATCTTCCTCCGCCGCTCTTGGGTCAGCGGGACGGCCGAACGCACCTCCGCGACCACGTGCTTGCGCCGCTCCGCAGCGAGCTCGGCCAGGCCCTCCACGATGCGGTCGAGCTCCCTGGCCCTCCCCTGTTCGATCAGGAACCCCAGGATGCTCACCGTGTGTGGGTTCGCACGGTCGCCGAGCAGCTCCTGCACCAGCGCCCGCTTGTTCTCCGCCGGAAGCGCCGGGTCGGTGAGGGTCTCGCGCAGTCGGCCATCGAGCTCGAGGGCCTTGGCGAATGCGAACAGCTCGTCCTCCACGGTCCCAAGGTCTTCCTCGGCTTCGGCCACCGCGAACAGCGCCTGGGCGTAGCCCTTCACGACCTCGTCCTTGGTGGCCACTACGCCTTCCCGTTCCCCGATCCGGACACCTGCTCGATGAACTCGTCGATCAGCTTCTGCTGGGTCGTCTTGTCGAGCTCCTTCTGCACCACCCGCTCCGCAAGCTCCACGGCGATCTGACCGACCTGGGACGAGAGCTCCCGGAGCACACGATCCCGTTCGGCCCGAATCTCCTCGGTGGCCCGCGCCACCGTGGCTCGGGCCTCGTCCTCCGCCTTGGCTTGAAGGTCGGTCCGGAGTTGCTCGGCCGTCTTGCGTCCCTCCTCGATGATTCGGTTCGCCTCCTCACGCGCGTTCGCCAGCTGCTCCCGGTACCGCGCCAGCTCTGCCTCGGCCTCTCCCCGGGCGGCCTCGGCCTTCTCGAGATCTCCCTGGATCTTCTGGCGGCGCTCGTCCAAGAGCTTGCCGACGCGTGGGAGGACCCATCTCCACATGAAGATGAACAGGACGGCGAACGCGATCGCTCCGACGATCAGCTCGGTCGCGTGCGGGTACAGGTCCTCCTTCTCGCTGACCTCGGCCTCCGCCTGGAGCAGGACCCCTGCGATGAGCGCATGCACGAGCATCCTCCTCTTTTAGATGATGAACGAGAACGCGATGCCGAAGAGCGCGAGCGCCTCGATCAGGCCGATGCCGATGAACATGGTTGTCCGTACCTGTCCTGCGTACTCAGGCTGGCGAGCCATCGCCTCGACCGACTTGCCGATCAGGATGCCGAGGCCGATGCCGGGACCGATGGCCGCGAGGCCGATCACCAGGCCTCGCCCCACGGTCTTCATCGCGTCGAGGTTCCCAGTGACCTCAGCGACCAGATGGAACATCCAAGCCTCCTTGGCTAGTGCTCCTCAGCCAATGCCTGCCCGATGTAGGAGGCGCTGAGGATCGCGAAGATGAACGCCTGCAAGATCGCAACGAAGATCTCGAAGCCCACGAGGACCACCGAGAGAGGGAAGGCCAGCCCGGCGAAGAGCCAGGTCTTCGGGCCGTTCTCGAGGAAGAAGACGGTCCCCAGAAAGAAGATCGCGAGCAAGAAGTGTCCCGCCAGGAAATTGGCGGTAAGACGGACGGTGAGGGTGATCGGTCGCACGACGATATTCGATACGAACTCGATCACCATCAGCAACGTGTACCGTAACCACCCAGGCGCTTGAGGGATGATGCACGTGTGGCGAAGGTACCCGAAGAACCCGTGCCTGGCGATCCCGGCCCCGTTGTACGTGATCCAGGAGATGATCGCCAGGAACAGCGGGATGGCGACCCGGCTGGTGGGAGCGAAGTTGAATCCTGGGATCACTTCGAAGAAGTTCGCGAACAGGATGTAGAAGAAGAACGAAGCAAGCAGTGGGAGGTACCGATCGGCTTCATTCCCGATCATCGGGATCGCGATCTGCTCCCGGACGAACTGAATGCCGAGCTCGACGAGGGCCTGAACCCTCCCGGGCACGATCCTTGGCTCGCGAAGCGCGAAATAGAACAGCCCGATGACGAGGATGAGGGTCAAGACGATCAGGAGGGTGATGAAGTTCGCGCAGAGGTTGACCCCGAAAACGGAGAGGCTACCGCCCCAGCACCCAAAGACGAAATCCTTCGTGCTCGGAGCCTCGAACTCGGCAGCGAGGAAGCCGAGGGTCACCCAGAACCCTTCCCGATCGACCACAGCTCGGGTTGCATCCGGCCAGACAGCGCCTTCATCTCGAACGCCAGCAGCACGACGGTCGCGGGGACGGCGGCGGCGGCAAACGCGACCGGTGAGAACCAGTCCAGCCCATTGAGGGCGATGAGGAGCACGAGGATCGTGAGCATCCGCAGGAAGAACCCGGCGACGCCCACGGCGGCGAGCGCCATCGAGGAGATCCTCGCCGCCCAGGCGAACGACAGCGCCGCCGCCAGGAAGTTGGCCGCGACGACCGATACGCCGATCGCCGCCGACCATCCTGCATCCCAGCCTGCCAGGGCGGCGCCCCCGACGAGTCCCAGCCCCGCAGCCGGAGGGATGAACGGCGCAACTCGCCGGATCAGCTCTCGCTCCGGTTCGGGGCCTCTCAATTGCCGCCCCTGCCGAACCTCAGGTACACGATGTAGATCCCTCCGGCGGCGCCCACCACGATCCCGATCCCCATGAACACGTGTCGGGACGTGCCGACCAACCAATCCACCAGATAGCCGAGACCACCCCCCACGAGCATCCCCGCGATCAGCGTGGAGATGATCGCCCACCCGATCCCCAGGCCGGTCCATGGATTCTCGTTCCCCGGCCCGGCCATGGCCGGCAGAGTATATCCGCGGGCTGTTTCGTCGTGACTCGACACGCGTTTCCGCAGCCAGGTGGGCACAGCGCGCCGAGCTTGTGAAAAGTTTCACGAAGTCCAGGATACCCCG
>JBKPDU010000166.1:0-4982 GCA_046728055.1 Actinomycetota bacterium
CGTGTACGACGCGATCGCCCGCGGCTCGAGACGATTCCCGCTCGGGCACACGTGGGACGGCGCGCCGCTCGCATGCGCCGTGGGACTCGCAGTGCTGAACGCGATGCGCGCCGAGGGCTTGGTCGACCGGGTGCGAGACCGGGGCGCGAAGCTGTTGGAGGAGCTGAGCGTGGCCGTGGACGGGATCCCGATGGTTCGCGAAGTTCGAGGACACGGGTACCTGCTGGGCGTCTCGTTCGTCGACCCTCGGAACGGTGATTCGTTTCTTCCGCGGGAGCTCCGCGTGGGGGCAAGGATCGATGAGGTCGCCTTCGAGCGCGGCCTCATCGTCTTGTCCACCCAGCCGACACGAGACGGGTATGCCGGCGACCAGACGTTGTTCGCGCCGCCGTTCACGGCGACCGATGACGAGCTGGCCGAGATGGTATCCTGGTTCGCCGACACCGTGCGGCACGTCGCCGATGTTGTCGAGCGCGAGCTGTCGGCGCACCCGGCCGCGACTGGGGCCGAGCGATGACGGAGTCGGCCGGGAGGCGCGCGCTTCGGGCCCTCATCCTCCAGCACGAAGAGCCGACGCCGCCCGGCCACGTGACCGAGTGGCTGGGGGGCCACGGCGCCGAGATGGACGTCTTCCGCATCGATCTCGACGAGCCCAAGGCCGATCCGAAGGACTACGACCTCATCGTCTCGCTCGGCTCCGAGTTCGCCGCGTACGACGACTCTCACCGATTCGTCACGACCGAGGCGGAGCTGATGCGGCGCGCTGTGGGCGCGGACGTGCCGATCCTGGGCCTGTGCTTCGGCGGCCAGATGCTCGCCCGGGTGCTGGGCGGGGAGGTCTACCGCGGTTCGGAGTCGGAGATCGGCTGGCTTCCGGTGCGAACCCGGGACCCCGACCTGGTGCCGGAGGGTCCGTGGTTCCAGTGGCACTTCGACGTCATCACCCCGCCTCCCGATGCGATGGTGCTCGCCGAGACCGATCTGGGCGCCCAGGCGTTCGTCGCCGGCCGGAGCCTCGGCCTCCAGTTCCACCCGGAGGTGACCCCCGAGATCATGGACGAGTGGGTTCGGGCCTATCGTCACGAGCTCGACGCCGAGGGCATCGATCCGGACGCGCTGCTCGAGGAGACGAACCGGCGCGCCGAGGCGAGCAAGCGAACGTCGTGGCGGCTGCTCGAGGCCTACCTCGATCGCGTCGCCGGGCTGCGATCTGGGGCCGCCACGTGAACGGCGCCATCGGCGTGAACGGCGCGATCGGTTCCGACCACACCAGTGTGTTCCCGCGCTTCCTCGACCTCGCATACCCCAACGTGGAGCGAGGCGAGGGCGTCTGGATCACCACGACCGACGGCCAGCGGATCCTCGACGCCTGCTCCGGCGGTGCGATGGTCACGTGCCTCGGCCACAGCGTGCCCGAGCTCGTCGAGGCGGCCGATCGCCAGGCCGGTCGGATCGCCTATTTCTACAACCACCACTTCACCAGCGAGCCGCAGGAGCGGCTGGCCGACCGCATGGTTCAGGTCGTGGCGCCGGAGATGGCGCGCGTCCGGTTCGTCTCGGGGGGGTCGGAGGCGAACGAGACCGCCCTCCAGCTCGCTCGCATCTACCACGTGGACCGGGGTGACACCGAACGATGGCGGGTGATCTCGCCGGCCCAGGCGTACCACGGTTCGACCATGGGCACCCTCGCGCTCTCGGGGCGGCGGGCCCTGCAGGAGCCGTACACGCCGTATCTGGCCGATCATCTGCACATCCCGCCGAGCACGTGGAGGTTCGACCAGAGTGGCGAGGCCGCGCTGGCCGAGCTGGATCGGCTGCTCGCACTGGCGGGTCCGGAAACGATCGCGGCGTTCGTCTGCGAGCCGATCAGTGCGGCCGCCCTCCCCGGGTACTCGCCGCCTGAGCGGTTCTGGCAGGGCCTGGCCGAGCGACGCGATCGATACGGCTTCCTGGTGTGCTTCGACGAAGTCGTGACGGGTATCGGACGGGTCGGCTCCTGGCTGGCCGCCCACCAGCTCTCCATCGAGCCCGACATCGTGGCCGTGGGCAAGGCCCTCGGCGCCGGCCACGCCCCGCTCGGGGCCGTCCTCTGTCGGCGGCACGTGTACGACGTGATCGAGGAGGGGTCGCGGGAGTTCGACTTGGGGCACACGTGGGACGGCGCGCCGCTGTCCTCGGCCGTCGGCCTCGCCGTCCTCGACCTGATCGTCGAGCGAGGGCTGGTGGAGCGGGTCCGCGAGCGTGGGCCGGACCTACTCGGCGACCTCCAGGCCGCCCTGTCGGGCTCCGAGATCGTCCATGAGGTGCGAGGTCGAGGGTTCCTGTTCGGCGTGGAACTCGTCGACCCACGCGACGGGACGTCGTTCCTGCCCGACGACCTGAACGCCGCGGCGCTCGTCGACGACACGGGGCTCGAGCACGGCCTGCTGGTGACGTCCACCCACCCGCAGGCGGACGGGTACGCGGGAGACCAGGTGCTCGTGGCGCCGGCGTACACCAGCACCGATGAGGAGCTCGGCGAGATGGTCGCGCGCTTCGCTGACACGATCGCCGATTTGGAGCGAAGCATCAAGCGCCAACTGACGAGCTCGGTGGCCGGATCGTGATGTCGGAGGACGCCGGGCACGGCGAGTTCGTCCTGCTCGGAATCCCCGACGTCAACGGGTCGATCCGAGGCAAGGCCCTGCGGCCCGACGCGTTCGAGTCGGCGGTGCGTCACGGAACCGTGCTGACCGACCTGATCCTGGGCCTCGATCCCGTAGATACGCCGATCGCCGACTTCGAACGGTTCGGCATCCGGACCGGCGCGGCCGACCTGCTGGTGCACCCCGACCCCGAGACCCTCCACGAGCTGAGGTGGCGTCCTGGATGGCGGGTCTGCCTGGCCACCCCGACCTGGCCCGACGGCGCCCCCTGCGACTTCGCCACTCGGGAGGTGTTCCGCCACGTGCTGGACGAGATGCAGGAGCTCGGGTACGAGAGCATGGCGGCGCTGGAATACGAGATCCGGCTGTGGGACGGTGGTGGACAACCGCTGTCCAGCGGCATCAGTTACAGCCTCACGGAGATCGGCCGCTACGGCGAGTTCGTGTCCCAGCTCGTCCCGGCGCTCGAGGGACTTGGCGTCGGCCTCGCCGCCGTGCACACCGAGGCCGGTCCCGGGTTGCTCGAGCTGAACCTGGAGGCCCGGCGAGGCCTCCGCGCAGCCGACGACGCCGCGCTGGTGAAGTTCGCGGTGAAGGAGCTGGCAGCGTCGATGGGCATGCGCGCGAGCTTCCTGGCCAAGACGGTGCCGGGCGAGGAGGGATCGAGCGGGCACGTCCATTTCTCCTGCTGGGACGGTCAGACGAACGCGTTCGCCGGGCCGATCCGGACGGATCCGGTGCCGACTCTATTCGGGGCGGCCATCGCCGGCGTGCTGGAGCACTTGCCGGCCGCGTCCGTGCTGCTGAACCCCAACGTGAACTCGTACAAGCGCCTGGTGCCGGGGTGGTTCGCGCCGATCAACGCGACGTGGGGGTACGAGAACCGTTCGTGCGCCGTGCGGGCCATCCGCTCGCATCAGCCCGAGCTGTGGCGCTTCGAGTGCCGGAGGCCGGGCGCCGACGCCAATCCCTACCTCGCCCTGGCCGCCCTGTCCGCCTCAGCCGCCGACGGCATCAGGAACAAGGCAGAGCCGCCGCCACCCATAGAGGGCGACGCGTATGCCCTGGTGGATCTTCCTGAGCTACCCGGGTCGCTCGAGTCGGCGATCCGGGCGTTCGAAGACGACCGAGCCCTGCGCGCGGCGCTCGGTGAGGCATTCAGCGCGTACTACACGACGTCGAGGGCGTGGGAGCTGAAGGCCTGGCGCGAGACCGTCACCGACTGGGAGCGCGACCGCTACACGCGCTCGGTGTAGCCGGCCCCAGTGGATCCGTGTGCCTAGGCGTCCGAGAAGTAGACATTCTTCACTTCCGTGTACAAGTTCACCGCATGCATACCCATCTCCCGGCCGATCCCACTCCGCTTGTAGCCCCCGAACGGCGCCTCCGTGTGCACACTGTGCGAGGAGTTCACGCTGATGACCCCGGTGCGGATGGCCTTGGCCATCCGGATGGCCCTGCCCAGGTCGCGGGTCCAGATCGACCCCGAGAGCCCGTACTCTGTCTGGTTGGCCAGTCGGATGGCTTCCTCCTCGGTGTCGAACGGGATCAGGCAGGCCACGGGTCCGAAGATCTCCTCCTGGGCCACCCGCCAGTCGTTCCCGACGTCGGCGAGGACTGCCGGCCGAAGGTAGAAGCCGCCGTCCCCCCCGGCCACCTGCGGGATCTCGCCGCCGGTGACGAGGCGCGCCCCCTCCTTTTGGCCGATCTCCAGGTAGTCGAGAGAGGTCTGTCGCTGGCCCGTGGAGATCATCGGACCGAGGTCCGTCTCCTCGTCGAGCGGTGGCCCTACTCGGAGCTCGTCGGTCCGCTTGGCCATGGCGGCGACGAAGTCGTCGTACGCGGACCGCTCGACGAATACGCGGCTCCTGGCGCAGCAGTCCTGCCCCGTGTTCCCGAACACGGACCAGACCGACCGTTCCACAGCCGAGTCCATATCGGCGTCGGCGAACACCAAGTTCGCGGACTTTCCCCCCAGCTCGAGCGAGACCCGGGTGATGTTCCCCGCCGCCAGCGCCATGATCTTCGATCCCACCTCGGTCGAGCCGGTGAACCCCACCTTGTTCACCCGGGGATCGGCGACGAGTGCATTGCCGACGGCCGAGCCCGGTCCGGGCAGGACGGACATGGTCTCCGGGGGAAGCCCGGCCTCGACCAGGATCTCGGCCAGCCGGAGCACCGAGAGTGGCGTGTACGAGGCGGGCTTGACCACGATGGTGTTCCCACAGGCGAGGGCGGGCGCGATCTTCCACGTCGAGATGACGAGTGGGTAGTTCCTTGGGGTGATGAGCGCGCATACGCCCACCGGCTCGCGGAGGGTCACACCGAGCCCCGGAT
>JBKPDU010000167.1:0-13843 GCA_046728055.1 Actinomycetota bacterium
GTGTCGAAGGCGCGCTCGCCGGAGATTGGGTTCCCGTTGGCGTCCAGAATCCATTTCGAGACGTAGGCGCCTCGATACTCCGGCCCACCCACGACCGGCTGGGAGATCGTTGACTGCGTGAACTCGTGGTTCATGTAAAGGGTACTGGTGCCGTCGCCGTTCGAGTGCGCGCCCAGCCCGTCCGGGATACCGACCATCCGGTACTGCTGGGAGGGGTTACTCGTCTCCGGCACCCTGTCGTCGACGCTGAAGAGCGGCGTGACCTCGTACTGGGTGCCGACGGCCTCGACGTACGGCTTGACCGAAGTCGTGGCGAGCGCCGACCCGGCAGTCGAAGACCAGATCAGCGCAACGGCGGCGCCGACCAGGATCGTTCTCCGTGTTCTCACGATCTGCCTCCTTCGATGCTGTCCTCCGACTCGCCCGTACGCCCCGACACGTCGACGTGCATCCGGCAACCACGCGCCTGCAACCCGGCAGAACGTGGGAATGGCTGATCGTGGGCGGGGACGCAAGTCACGGGGGGACGGGGGGACCTCCTCGGGCGATGACGTCCCATTTGACCCCATCCCGGGGGGGCGGTGTCAAACCCACCGCTGACGCGCCGCGACTCGATCAGGCGTCAGGGGCCTGCGACGCCGCGACCTTGGCCCGGAGGCCCGCGATCAACAGGTCCAAGCCGAACTCGAAGTCGACGTCCGGGTCGCATTCGGCCATCAGGGGCAGGAGCCGTACGAGGTTCGGGAACTCCGTCGCCGGAAGCTCGCCGGCCAGTTGCACGTGCTCGGCACGGTGGTCACGATCGCGCATCCCGGGCACGGGGTTGGCCACCTCGTTGAGCACCGAGCCCATGATGTAGCCACCGAAGGCTCGGAAGGCGTGGACCACGTCCGCTTCGGAGAGGCCGCCCCTGCCGAGGACGTCGAAGGCCCACTCCATGGGCCGCAGGCGCTCCGGCGAGGCCGCTGGATGCTTGCTCTCGGCGAAGAGCGCAATGACCGTGGGGTGGGCGATCATCAGACGGCGCCAGGCCCTGACCCCCGCACGGACGTCGGCCTCCCAGTCACCGGTCTCCTCCGGGAACTCGAACTCGGCCATGACCATCTCGAGGATCCCGTCGAGGATGGCCTCCTTGTCCTCCACGTGGTTGTACAGCGACATGGCCTCGACCCCGAGCTCACGGCCCAGTCGGCGCATGGTCACGGCCTCCAACCCCTCCTCGTCCATGACCCGGAGGGCGGCTCGCAGGATCCGCTCCCTGGTCAGGGGCTCTCGGCGGCGAGGGGTCGAGCTCTGTCCGTCGCTCTGACCGGGGTCAGGGCTCGCGTTCTCCAGATGTTCAAGTTTCTCGGGCATATTTCCTCGTTGTCCGGGTTGACACCTTACATCGTACGGATAGACTACCTGACGCCGTAAGCATATGCTGTAAGTCACCCGGGAGCAAACACCCGGCCGAGAGGGTAGGGGGAACCATGAAGCTGAGTCCGGAGACCATCGCCAGGGCGAGCAGCCGTCACCCCTGGCGGACCATCGGCGTGTGGGTGGTCCTGATCGTGGCCATGGGCGCGGTGAGCTCCCGCCTCCTGGCGGACGTCCTGACCCAGGACATCGAGTTCACGAACCGCCCGGAGTCGGTCCAGGCCCAGGACGTCCTGGAGGCGAGGTTCGGCCAGAGCAGGACCGAGGACACCGAGTTCCTCATCGTCCACTCAGACCAATACACCGTGGACGACCCACAGTTCGAGGGGTTCGTGACGCAGGTCCAGGGACGGGTCATGGAGCTCGACGGGGACACCCTGGCAGAGCCACCGGCCACGTACTACGACGTCGTCCAGCAGGCGCCGGAGGCGGCGGCGGGCCTGGTCTCCCAGGACGAGCACTACACGCTGATCCCGGTCACGCTCAAGGACTTCGAGGACGAGACCATCCAGAAGCTCCGGGACATGGCCGGCTCGGTCCAGGAGGACGGGTTCTCCGTTCAGGTCGCGGGGCAGGGTTCGCTGAACGTCGACTTCACGGCGATCGCTGAGGAAGACCTGCGCAAGGGCGAGTCGATCGGGATCGGGGTCGCGCTCATCGTCCTGATCATCGTGTTCGCCTCGATCGTGGCGGCCCTCGTTCCCATCGTCATGGCCATCTTCGCCATCGCCGTGGCGCTCGGCCTCGTGGCGCTCATCGGGCAAGTCTTCAGCTTCAACCTGTTCGTGGAGAACATGGTCACGATGATCGGCCTGGCGGTGGGCATCGACTACTCGTTGTTCATCGTGTCTCGATACCGGGAGGAGCGGAAGAAGGGGTTCGCCAAGCTCGACGCGATCGGCGCTGCGGGTGCCACGGCGAACCGAGCCGTCTTCTTCAGCGGTCTCACGGTCGTGCTCGCGCTGTCCGGGATGTTGATCTTCCCGGCCACGATCTTCCGGTCGCTCGCGGGGGGGGCGATCCTGGTGACGATCGCCGCGCTCGGGGCGTCGATGACCCTCCTTCCGGCGATCCTGGCCATCCTCGGTGACCGGGTGAACTGGCCTCGCCTGGCCAAACGGGCCCGGGTCGACTCGGATTACGACCCCCGCGGGGGTATGTGGGACCGGCTCACCCGTACCGTCATGGCCAAACCGGTCGTGTTCCTGGTGGCCAGCCTCATCATCCTGGGCGGTCTTGGGACCTTCTACTTCCAGCTGCACCGAGGGACATCACAGAACGTCAGCACGCTCCCCGACGACTTCCCGTCGAAGCAGGCGTTCGTGACCCTCGAGCGGGAGTTCTCCGGTGGGCTCACCGACCCAGCCAAGATCGTCATCACCGGGAACGTCGAGTCCTCGGAGGTTCAGGCTGCCATCCTGCGTCTCCAGGACGCGATCGCGACGGAGCCGGCATTCGCCCCGAAGACCAACGTCACGACCAGCCCGGACGGCACCGCGATCGATGTCGACGCGTACCTTCAGGGTGACCCCTACGGTGACGCGGCCTTCCAGGCGATCCGCAACCTTCGGGAGCAGATCGTGCCTTCCGCGTTCCAGGGGGTAAGTGGGGTGCAGGTGTTGGTCGGGGGGAACCCGGCCTTCTTCACGGACTTCCTCGACACCGTCGGCGCCTACCAGTGGATCGTGCTCGTGTTCGTGCTGGGGCTGTCCTTCCTGCTCCTCACGGTGGTGTTCCGATCGATCGTGCTTCCGATCAAGGCCATCATCATGAACCTGCTCTCCGTCGGTGCGGCCTACGGAGCGGTCACACTCGTGTTCCAGAAGGGCGTCGGCATCGGCTTCCTCAACGCCTTGGGGCTCCAGTTCCAGCGGACGCCGGCGATCGAGGCGTGGCTGCCGCTGTTCCTGTTCTCGGTCCTGTTCGGTCTGTCGATGGACTACCACGTGTTCCTGCTCTCCCGGATCCGTGAGGAGTACGACAAGACGCACGACAACACCGAATCGGTGGCCTACGGGCTTCGCACCACTGCCGGCATCATCACCGGGGCGGCGCTGATCATGGTTGCCGTGTTCGCGGGGTTCGCCGCGGGGCGGCTCGGTCCACTTCAGCAGATGGGGTTCGGCCTGGCGGTCGCCGTGTTCTTGGATGCGACGATCGTCCGGACCCTCCTCGTTCCGTCAGCCATGCGCCTGTTGGGCGACGTGAACTGGTACCTGCCGTCGTGGCTCCAGTGGCTCCCACAGATCCACGTCGAGGGCCGCGAGCCGACCATGGAGCCCGTTCGACTGCCCGAACGCGAGCGCGAGGTGGTCAGGGTTCCGGCCGACGACTGACGACCGCCGGGCGACCGGCGGAAGGGATGGAGGGGGTGCCCGCGCCCCCTCCGTCTTCGTTTACCGGGGTGGCGCTCAAGCGCGCTTCCCCGTCGCGTCGACCGTGCACCGTTGCTGCCCGAGGAGCGATCCCAGACGTTCTCGGTGGCGACTGATCCAGTCGTACAGGCGATCGGTGGTCTTGGGAAACGATTCGGCCACGACGGCGAGCCCGGTGCCGCCGGGGAGGAGCCGAAACAGGGGTGCCACCGCTCCACCGCCTGATCGAACGTCTCCATGCCTGGACACGAGGTGCCAGGAGGCCATTCGCCGATCGGGGTCCATGCCGGACAGCATCTGGTCCGCCTCAGGGGCCTGGATGGCCATCGCCCTGAGGCGTCCCCGCCGGTCCCAGGCGAGTACCTTGCCCGTCGCCCACCGGCAGAATCCGCAGTCATCGTCGAACAACACGACCGCCCGATCCATCGCACATCCAGGCTAGCGCCGCGCGCACCTGGGCGAGGTGCTGGCTTGTCCTCGAGCACCTCACTGAGCGCATAATGCGGCGATCCATTGAAACGGGAGGGGAGATGGACTCGTCACGCACGACCTCGCCCGGGTCTCTTCCGTCCGGGAACCAGCTCGCGCGAGGGGCGATCGGGCTCCGCGAGGTGCTCTTCCAATCGATCACTCACATGGCGCCGGCAGCGGCCGTGGCCATCACCATCGTGATCGGCGCCAACTTCGCCGGAGGGGCCGAGCCGCTCTCGGTGGTGTTCGCTCTGGTCGGGTGCCTCCTGGTGGCCATCTCCATCGGTCAGCTGGCCAAGCACCTGCCCTCGGCCGGCGGCTTCTACACGTACACGGCTCGAGGTCTCCACCCGACGGTGGGGTTCCTGGTGGCCTGGGGCTACGCGTTCGTGGAGCCGCTGATCGCTCCCGCGCTGTACATGGTCTTCGCCGGTGTGGTGGCCGGAACCCTGCGGGACGAGTTCGGTTGGAACTTCGGCATCTGGTGGGTCATCGCCGCGCTCGCTGCCGCGGTCCTGGTCTTCCTCCTCGGGTACTACGGGATCCAGATCAGCGCCCGGATCGGCACGCTGCTCGGCCTGTTCGAGATCGGCGTCTTCGCTGTCCTCGCGGTGTGGTTGATCGTGGAGGCCGGCGACAGGAACACGCTAGAGGTCTTCGGCACGAAGCACGCGACCGTCGAAGGGTTCACGGGGATCTCGGGGGTCATCGCCGGCTCCGTCTACACCATCCTGGCCTTCATCGGCTTCGAGGCGGCGGCGCCGCTCGCCGAGGAGGCGATGGATCCGCGAAAGACCATCCGGCGGGCTGTCGTTTTCTCGTGCATCGGGATCGGCGCCTTCTACCTGCTGACGACCTACGCCTCGACCGTGTTCTTCGGTCCGGACAAATATGCGGGCTTTCCCGCGGCGGGAGGCGGCAATCCCTGGGATGCCATGGCCCGGATGGTGTGGGGCGCGGGCTGGGTGCTCGTGTTCCTGGCCATCGCCAACTCAGCGATCGCCAATGCGAACGCCGGGTCCAACGCCGCAACGAGGACGCTGTACGCGATGGGCCGGATCCGTCTGCTCCCGGCGATCCTCGAGCGGACGCATCCCCGATATCGCTCACCGCACGTCTCGGTGCTCGTCCAACCGGTGATCGGTGTGGGCGTCGCCCTGTGGCTGGGAGCGCAGTACAACGACCCGTTCACGGTGTTCGGGATCCTGGGGACGATCATCGGCGTGGTGGTGATCGCCATCTACATGCTGGTCAACCTGGCGTGCCTCGTCTACTACCTCCGGGAGCGGCCGAGCGAGTTCAACTGGTTCCTGCACGGGGTCATCCCCATCGCCGGAATCGCGGCCTTCGTGCCGGCCTTCCTGGTGGCCATCGGGGTCGGGGGCTCGGTGTTCAGCTTCATCGCCCCATTGACGTACCCGTTCAACGTGGCGGGCCCGGTCGTGGGGATCTGGTACGCCATTGGGATCCTGTACCTGATCTATCTGTCCGCCAGGGCTCCGCAGCGGCTGAAGGACACGGAGAAGGTGTTCATCGAGGAAGAGGTGGCGGAGGTGTCGGCGCCGGTCTGACCGGCGCCACCTCGGCACGAGCAGCGGAGGATCGCATGGACGTCGTCACGTACCGGCCCGACTCATCCGAGTTCGCCTGGACCTTCGGCGGCGTCCCGCCGGTGAGGAAGGTGAAACCGGGCGACGTTCTCGAGCTGTGGACCGAGGACGCGTTCGGGGGAAAGGTTCGGGGCGTCGACGACCTGGTCTCCACGGTCATCGAGTTCCCTTTCGTCAACCCGCAGACCGGGCCGTTCTTCGTCGAGGGGGCCGAACCCGGTGACACGCTCGCCATCCACTTCGTGTCCATCGAGCCATCGCGCGACTGGGCCGCCTCGTGCACCGTGCCGCTGTTCGGCGCGCTGACGTCGACCCATCAGACCGCGACACTCCAGGAACCGCTCCCCGAGGTCGTGTGGATCTACGAGGTGGACGCGGGGAGACGGACGGTCACGTACCGGGCCCGGGCCGGGGAGTACGCCGTGGAACTGCCGCTCGATCCGATGCACGGAACGGTGGGGGTGGCGCCCGCGGCGTTCGAGGCCCGGTCCTCTCTCGTCCCCGACGCCCACGGCGGCAACATGGACACGCCGGAGATGCGCGCCGGAACGACGTGTTACCTGGGGGTGAACGTGGAGGGCGCCCTGTTCTCGATCGGGGACGGCCATTGCCGGCAGGGGGAGGGCGAGACGTGCGGCGTGGCCGTGGAGGCGGCCATGAACACGGTCATCGCCATCGACCTGGTCAAGGGGCGACCGACGCCCTGGCCGCGTCTGGAGAACGACAGCCACGTGATGTCGGCCGGTTCCGCGCGGCCGCTCGAGGACGCGTTCCGGATCGCGCACGTGGACATGGTCACCTGGCTCACCGAGGAGTACGGATTCGAGACGCTCGACGCCTACCAGCTCCTGACGCAGGTGTCCGAGACCCCGGTGGCCAACGTGTGCGACCCCAACTACACCATCGTGACGAAGGTGGCCAAGCGCCACCTCCCCCGTGGTGACGTCTATGGCGGGATGCGCGGCCGGCTGAACGAGACGGCCGAGGCGTATCGGCGGGGGCGCTAGCCCCGGCGCCCGGCGGTAGCGCTAGGCCCGGCGGTGGCTCAGGGGTACGGGCTTCGGCGTTCCAGCTCGCGGCGGTACCGGTACACGCGGTATCGGAACCAGTAGTACGCGAACGTCGACAGGAACGCGATCGTGAGCAGGATCGCCAAGGTGACCACGAGCGCCGTCTTCAGCACGGCGCCGAGGATCCCGAAGACTGCGGCCAACAACAGCAAGATGAGGATGAAGACGAACATGAAACCTATCCTACGACCTCCCGGAAGAACCGTTCGATCCGCTCGGCCACGGAATCCGGGCGCTGGATGGGGATGTCGTGGATGCCCTGGATCCACTCGAAGCGCACGCTCTGGTCGATCGCCTGCACGGCCTCGGCCGCCAGCTCCTTGTCCTGCATGAACCCGGCCGAATCGGCGTCACCGGGCGCCGAGCGCACGGCGAGGACCAGCGTGGGCACGCGTACCTGCCGGAGGAGCCCCTGCGCGTCCTGTTCCCACAGGGCGTGCAGGATCCGCATGTGGTTGGCTCGGGACAGCCTGGGATGGATGTTGCCGTCGCGATCGACGCGCATCAGCGCCATGAATACCGCCTCGACCTCGGGCGTGACGTCGACCGCTCCCCGTGTGAACGCGCGCATCCCCGCGCGGAATTGCTCGACCGACATCCCCTTCAGCTGGGGAGGGGCCAGCATCGTCCGGGCCGTCCGCCAGTCCATGCGGTCGCGCATCGACTGGAACCCCCCGTCGACCAGGACGTCACCCGAGACCGTCCTGGGCCGCTCCACGGCCAGCTGGAGGGCGACGTTCGCTCCCCACGAGTGACCCACGACCAGCGGCCGACCCAGCCCGAGGGTCCGGATCACCGTGGCGGCGTCGGCGATCAGTCGGCCGAACCCGTACCCGCTCGACGGCTTGCCCGACAGGCCGTGGCCCCGCTGGTCGTACGCGACGACCCGGAACCGCGGCGCCAGACGGGGCGCCACCAGATCCCAGATGTGCGACGAGGAGGCCAGGCCGTGAAGGAGCAGGATCGATGGGCCCTCGCCCGGCCACTCTTGGACCGCAAGTCTGAGGCCGTCATCCGCCTGCACCGTGAGCGTCTGGGCCATCGACGGAGCCTATCGCGGTGTGCTCGGCGGAGCCTATGCATATGCTCGGGCGTGCGAACTTGGAGGAGGCCGACATGTACGGGACGGTAGGTCGCTTGACGGTCAAGCCGGGAATGATGCAGGAAGTTCGGGACAACATGCTGGATCCTCAGGGGTCTCGAGCGAAGGGGTTCCGGGGACTCCACTTCCTGGTCGCCGACGAGGGCAATGAGGCGGTCGTCGTGGTCATCTTCGACGACAAGGACACGTACTCGGCGATGGTTCACGATCCCAAGACCGACGAGAACTTCGGGAAGCTCATGACCCTTCTGGAAGCCGAGCCGTCGTGGACCGACGGCGAATGGCACAGCTCCCTTCCTGCGTAGGCGCGCTCGCGGTACGCTGAACGGTGGTTCAAAATCGGTGCGGGAGGTGCGATCCGAGTGGCAGAGGAGCTCAAGAACTACATCGACGGCACGTGGGTCGATGCCGTCGACGGCGAGCGGTTCGACGTGTTCAACCCGGCGACCGGGGAGGTCGTAGCCACCGCGCCCCACTCCAAGCAGGCGGACGCCGAACGGGCCATCGACGCCGCCCGCCGGTCGTTCGATGAAGGGACGTGGTGGCCCCGCACCAGCGAGCGGCAGCGCGGGCGGATCCTCCTGCGGGCCGCGGAGATCGTCCGGAGGGAACGTGACCGGCTGGCCGAGATCGAGGCCCTGGACAGCGGCAAGCCGATCGGTGAGGCCCGGGAGGACATCGACGAGGTCGCCTTCATGTTCGAGTACTTCGGCGGATGGGCCACGAAGATCGAGGGCGAGATCCCGCCGGTCGGGCCCGACGCCATGACCCTGGTGGTGAAGGAGCCCATGGGCGTGGCGACCTGCATCACCCCGTGGAACTACCCGATGATGATGGCCACCCAGAAAGTGGCTCCCGCGCTGGCGGCGGGGTGCACAGTCGTCCTGAAGCCGCCGGAACAGACGCCGCTCACCCCGCTGGAGATCCCAAAGATCCTTGAGGAGGCGGGGCTCCCGAAGGGCGTGCTGAACGTCATTACCGGGTTCGGCGAGACGGCCGGCGCTCCGCTCGTGGCCAGCCCCCTGGTCGACAAGGTGGGGTTCACCGGCTCCCGCGACGTCGGCAGGATCATCATGAGGACCGGCGCCGACACGCTCAAGCGGGTCACCCTCGAGCTCGGCGGCAAGTCGCCGAACATCGTGTTCGCCGACGCAGAGTTCGATTCGGCGATGGAGGGATCGGCCAACGGCATCTTCTGGAACCAGGGAGAGATCTGCTCGGCTGGCTCGCGCGTCTTCGTGGAGAAGCCCATCTACGACGACGCGCTCTCGGCCATGTCGGACCGGGCCAGACAGGTGCGCTTGGGGTACCCGCTCGACGAGGAAACCACCATGGGGCCGCTCGTCTCCGAGGAGCAGCGGGATCGGGTGGAGAGGTACATCGAGGTGGGCCAGAACGAGGCCAAGCTCGCGGTGATGGGCGACCGGCCCACGGATCCCAGGCTGGCCGGTGGGTACTACGTGCCGCCCACGATCTTCGCCGACGTCAGGAACGACGCCAGGATCGCCCGGGAGGAGATCTTCGGCCCGGTCATGTCGGTGATCCCGTTCACCGACGTCGACGAGGTCATCCGGCTGTCGAACGACAACGACTACGGCCTAGCCGCCGCCGTGTGGACCAAGGACATCAAGAAGGCCATCAATACGGCGCGCGCCCTCCGCGCCGGGATCGTGTGGATCAACGACACGCAGCCGGCTCCCACCGAGATGCCATGGGGCGGGTACAAGCAGTCGGGGATCGGCCGCGAGCTCGGGAAGGACGGCGTCGAGGACTACATGGAGAAGAAATCCGTCTACATCAACCTCGCGGAATGACCCGCTCGAGGACCACCACGGGGATGATCCGGGTCGTCTTGCGTTCGTAGGCGGCGAATCCCGGGTTCCGGCGCTTCTGCTCCTCCCAGATGCGCTTGCGCTCGTCGCCTTGCGTGACTCGCGCCCGGACCTCGACCGTCTCGTCGCCGACCTCGATGATCACATCGGGATACGCGATCAGGTTGTGGTACCAGTCGGGGTTCCTCGGTGCTCCCCCTTTGGAGGCGAAGACCGCGTAGCCTCCGTCCAGCCCCTGATACGCCAGCGGGTTCACGCGCTCGATCCCGGTCTTCGCTCCGCGGTGGTGGAGCAACAGCAGGGGCTGGGAGCGGAAGCTCGCCACCCGGCCGCCGTTCGTTCGGAACTCCTCGATGATTCCCGCGTTCCAGTCCTTCACTTCGGGCATTGCTCGACTCCTCTGTCGACCGGTGGGTCCGTTGATTCGCCCGCTGTCAACGCGGAAGGGTCCGCCCACATTCCCGAGCGGGGCCCGAACATCGGCTCCGGCCGTGACGGTCGGGCGTGAGCCAGGCCCGTGCGCTATCCTCCCGCCTGCCATGGCCGGAGGTGAAGTCAAGCTCGTCGACCTGGTCAAGCGGTTCGCCGACGTGACCGCGGTCGCCGGGATCAGCCTGGAGATGCAGCCGGGCGAGTTCTTCTCGCTCCTGGGTCCCTCCGGGTGTGGCAAGACCACCACGCTCCGCCTGATCGCCGGGTTCGAGCGCCCCGACGAGGGCCTGATCCTGCTCGATGACGCCGACATGGCTCAGGTGCCGCCCCACAAGCGGAACGTGAACACGGTGTTCCAGAACTATGCGCTGTTCCCCCACCTGAACGTGTTCGACAACGTCGCGTTCGGGCTTCGGTACAAGAACGTCGGGAAGCAGGAGATCAAGCAGAAGGTCGGCGAAGCGCTCGAACTGGTGAGGCTGGAGGGCATGCAGAAGCGCCGGCCGTCCCAGCTGTCGGGGGGGCAGCAGCAGCGGGTCGCGCTAGCCCGCGCGCTGATCCTGAACCCGGCCGTCCTGTTACTCGACGAACCGCTCGGAGCCCTGGACGCCAAGCTCCGTAAGGCTCTCCAGATCGAGCTGAAGGCGCTTCAGGAGGAGGTCGGCATCACGTTCATCTACGTGACGCACGATCAGGAGGAAGCCCTCACCATGTCCGACCGGCTGGCCGTGATGTCCAACGGCCGGGTCGAGCAGGTGGGGACGCCGAACGAGGTGTACGAGGAGCCTCGGACGACCTATGTCGCCGACTTCCTGGGCGTGTCGAACCTCATGGATGCTCGGGCCGAGGGTCCTGACGGCAGCGGCCGGTGCAGGGTCCGCCTGGGCGACTTCCAACTCCTTGCGGGGCAGGGCGAGAGCGACGCGCGGGGCCAGGCGAGGATCGTGATCCGGCCCGAGCGCGTCGGCCTGGAGGCGCAGGGTTCGATGGGGGAGAACCGGGTCCCGGGGATGGTCGAGCGGGTGGTCTACGTGGGCTCCATCCTCCAGGTCATCGTCCATCTGGCGCCGGGACAGACCCTCCAGGCGTGGTTCCAGAACCAGGGGGAGGGCGTGCCGTACGAGCAGGGCACGCCGGTGACGGTGCACTTGCCTCCAGATGCCCTCCGCGTCCTGGTCGACGGCTTGAGCGAGTCCTTCGCCTGATCGACCAGGCGTCCTAGACCTGCCCGAAGGCGGCGACGTCGGTCCGCTGGCCACGGGAGAGCCGCCTGTACACGACGTACCCGATCGCGATGGCGATGGACGTCGTGACCAGCATGAGGGTGGCGGCCGCGTTGACCGCGGGCGTGGGCGACGCCCGCACCGCCGTGTACACGAACAGCGACAGCGGCGTGCTCGAGGCCGGCCCGGAGAGATACGAGACCGTGACGAAGTCGTCGACCGTATCGGCGAACACGATGGCGAAGCTGGCGAAGATGGCTGGGTACAGCATCGGGAGCAGGACCCGCCGCACCGATTCCCGCGGGGTGGCTCCGAGATCCATCCCCGCCTCCTCGTACTCCTTGCCGATCGAGAGCAGGCGGGCGCGCACGATGATGACGGGATACGAGATCTGATACGTCACCAGGCCGATGACCTGAGCCGTGGTACCGAGGTGGATGAATGAAAAGACGTACTGGATCACGAGCAACATCGAGATGCCGATGATGATCTCCGGCATCACGAACGTGAGCAGCATCATGAAGCTCGCGCCGGTCGCCAGGCGACCGCGCCACCGGTCGATCCCGATGGCGAACGCCACTCCGATCGGCACCGCGATCATCATGGTCAGGAACGACAGCAGGTAGGTCTGCAGGATCGCTCGGCGTAGCGTCGGATCCTGAAATAGCGCCCCTTGGTCCGCCGGATCGTCCAACCACCAACGCAGGCCGAGCGTCTGCAACTGCGCGTTCGACCGGCCCGCATTGAACGAGATGAGGATGGCGATGAGTACCGGGAGGATCGACCAGGCTAGATACGCCCACGTGAGGGTGGCCAGAACGCGGGGCTTGCGCCAGGGGTCCCGCCGCCATCTGCCGAACCTGCGGGGCTCGGCGCGCGGGATCGCGAGCTCGGCGGCGTGAGCGCCCGACTCCGTCATCCGCCTTCCTGTGCCCGGTGCGTGAACCGGAGGTAGTAGATCATCGGGATCAACAGCACGATCATGAGGATGACCACGAGGACCGCACCCTCCGGCCCCTGGCCGTACGAGCCGACGGACTCGTTGATCAGGTTGCCGATCATGGCCGTCTTCGGCGACTGCGACAGCAGGTCGTTGGTGTAGTAGTCGCCGAACATCGGCAGGGCTACGATCACCAGCCCGGCCAGGATCGCCGGCTTCGACAGCGGCAGGGTGATCCGCAGGAAGGTCTGAACACGGCCGGCTCCCAGGTCGCGTCCCGCCTCGAGCAGGTTGACCTCGATCCGGTCGAGGAACCCGAACAGGGGAAGGATCATGTACGGGATGTAGCCGTACACCAGGCCGAGCACCACGGTCACGGGGTTCCCCTCGAGCCAGTTGATGGGGTGCGGCGCAAGGTGGAGTGCGGTGATGAGCTTGTTCACGTACCCCTCGTCGTCGAGCAGGTTCACCCACGCCAGCATCCGCATCAGGTAGCTGATCCAGAACGGCGAGATCAGCAAGATCAGGATCAACGTGCGCCACCTTCCCGCGAAGCGCGCCACGTAGTACGCCACCGCATAACCGATGACCAGGCAGATCGAACTGGCGATGAGCACGTACACGAACGTCCTGACGAATGCGGGCCGCAGGAACGCGTTCGCTCCGAAGATCTTCCCCAGGACGTCGGTCAGGTACTGGCTGCTCCAGTACCACGGCTGCCACACCGGGAGGGGATTGCGAAACAGATCGACCGTGCCGAACGCGACCGCGAAGATGACGTAGAACGGAAGAAGGAACAGCAGCAGCAGCCAAATGATCCCCGGCACGGAGAAGCTCGGCCAGAACCACTCCGGATACTCGACGCCGCTCTCCTGTCCCTCTTGGCGCCTCCTTCGCAGACGTCTCGGTGGGGTCCCCGCGGTGGCGGCCTCAGGCACCCGCCGTGAACTCCTGCCACGCGTCCTGCCAGAGCTCGTCGCCCGTCGGCGACAGCTCGTGGAGACGAAGGCCAGTCTCCGCCAGGTCCGATTCCAGGACGACAGCGTTCGGCATCCACGGCGGCACGTACGGGACCGGGGGCGCCCAGTTCGAGATCTTCGAGTACAGGCCCTCGGTCTCGGTCAACCGGCCGACCTCCGCCTGCTTCTGCGGCGGCTGGTAGCCGACCCACGAGAAGTTGTCCATCGCATGCTTGAAGTCCAGGAAGAAGTCCAGGAACAGGTGGGCCAGGACGGGATGCTCGGCGCTGGCGGGGATGGCGATCAGATCGTTGTCGGCGGGGGCGACGCGATCCTCCGGGAACCAGTAGCCCAGGTTCTTGAACTGCGCCTCCGTGTAGTCCGACACGTAGCCCCAGCCGGCCACGATG
>JBKPDU010000168.1:0-13166 GCA_046728055.1 Actinomycetota bacterium
TGCTCTCGACGCTGATCCGCCCCCCGAGCTCCTCCACGATCCGCTTCGCCAGCGCCAAGCCGAGCCCGGCCCCAGGCCCCGAGCGCGCGGGGTCGGCCCGGAAGAACGGGTCGAACACGCGATCGAGCTGATCGGCGGGGATCCCCTCGCCGGTATCCAGGACAGTGACCTCGAGGCGGTCGTTGCCGGCCGCCGCCGTCAGATGCACGGTTCCATCGGCCGGAGTGTGCCGGACGGCGTTGACCAGGAGGTTCTGCAGCACGCGAGCCAGCCTGGGAGAGCACGAGACGTCGCCGATGCCGTCGATGTCGGTCACGACCGAGAGACCCTTCTCGCGTGCCGTGCTCTCGACCGAAACGAGGGCCGACCGGACGACGTCGTCGACTCGGGAAAGGCGCGATTCCGCCTCGATCGCGCCGGCCTCGAGCTGTGCGAACTCGAAGAGATCATCAACGAGCGCCGACAGTTGAAGGACCGACCGTCGCATCTCAGTCGCGTACCGGCGGAGGGTCGGACCGTCGTCGACGACCCCATCGTCGACCGCCTCGATCATCGCGCGCAGGCTCGCCAAGGGCGTCCGCAGATCGTGGGACACCGCGATGATCAGGTCGCGCCGGACGGTTTCGGCCCGGCGCTCTTGCTCCATGGCACGTTGGACACGCTCGGCCATCTCGTCCAGCGTTCGGGCCAGGCTATCGAGCTCGGAGCCGGCCTCCAGAGCCCCCACCCGAGCGTCGAGCCGCCCCCTGCCGAGCCTGGCAGCACCCGCCGCGAGCCGCCGAACGGCCTCGGTGGACGACCGGGCCAGCACCACCGCCGCCCCAACCCCGGCCCCGACCGCATACAGCAGCAGGGCGCCGACCAACGTCGCATCGTGACTGCTGATGAACATCAGCTGGGTGAGTGCGAACAGGTTCGCCAGCGCCACGACCGCCGATACGACGGCCACAGCCACGAATCGCTGCCGCATGGAGGCGCGGCGGAGGAGCGTCTGCGCGCTCGTCGCCGCCACGAGGGTCACCGTCGCCGCCACCAGGAGCAGGCCAAGCAGCTGCTCGAGGTCACCGCGAGGCATGCCGGTCGCCGCGGCCACGGCGATCGTCCCGGCGACGCCCGCGAAAGCCACGACTCCCGCAACCACCGCGGTCCGCCATGCCGTCATGGCTCGAATCGGTATCCGATGCCCCACACCGTCAGGAGCCGCCGCGGCTCGGCGGGGTCATCCTCGATCTTCTCGCGCAGGCGCCGGATGTGAACGGTCACCGTTGACGAGTCCCCGTCCCATGCGAAGTCCCACACCTCCTCGAGCAAGCGCGCTCGGTCGAACGTGACGCCAGGGTTCGACGCTAGGAACACGAGGAGGTCGAACTCCTTCCTCGTGAGGCGCACCGGATCGCCGTGCCGACGCACCTCCCGGCGGCGCACATCGATCGAGAGCGCATCGAATGTCAGGACATCGCCATCGCTCGTCCGGTCGACGGCTCGACGCAGCACGGCTCGAACTCGTGCAACGACCTCGCGCGGCGAGAACGGCTTGGTGACGTAGTCGTCCGCGCCGAGCTCCAGACCGACGATCCGATCGGTCTCCTCGCCCTTCGCCGTCAACATGATGATCGGCGTGTGCGCACCTGCGCGCATCCGGCGGAATACTTCGAGCCCGTCGACCACCGGAAGCATCAGATCCAGGACGACGAGGTCGGGAGGTTCCTCGGCGAATCGGTCGAGCGCCTGCGCTCCGTCCTCGGCAAGCCGCACGTCGAAACCGTCCTTGGCTAGGTAGCGAGCGAGCACGTCGCGAACCATCGGTTCATCGTCCACGACGAGCACACGCGGATCGCTCACGCACCCATCCTGACGATCGCATGTTACAGAACCCTTACGGCCCAAGAAGTTCAGCCCCCCGTCACCGGCTCGTTCGCAGTGTGTAAGGACCTCCTCGCTAGCGTGGGCCGTGGCGATCGTTCGGCAGAAACGAACGATCGAGGAAGGAGGAGGCTCGTGCGGAAAATCGCTCTCGTAGCGATGATGGCGGCGTCCGTGACGCTCCTGACGGGCGTGGCGCAGGCGGGCGTCACCGGCCCCGCGTTCTACGTCGACGGGGAGCTCTATCGGACGGTGGGCACCCCGACTGACCTGTCCCGGACGGCGGCCCCGCTGGACTCGTTCGACGTGATCTACGAGTTCTTCGGGCTCCAGCCCAACGTGGCGACGGCCGCACCGGGTGACACCGACTACAACGGAGGGCGGTGGCAGGTGCACGGGCTGTCGTTCGTCGACTACGACGCAGCGGTGGCGGCCTACGACACGAACGGCAGCGGGGATCTCGACAGCGACGGGGAGGTGGCCGCAGCGCTCGCCGCGGGGGCTGCGACCGACGTCGGGGTGGTGAAGAGCTTCGAGTGCCCTGCGATCCCGCTCGCTCGAGGCTGACGCTGATCAAGGGCGCAAGGAGGCCGGCTCGACAGCGAGCCGGCCTCCTGCTGTGATCGCGAAAATCTAAGTCGGATGTACGCCGCCATCTGCGCTCCGTGTGATTCGATTCCTGCGTGGAACCGGAGATTGCTCGGATCCGTGAGCTCGAGCACGGATTCCGCCGCGACGGCTTGCCGAACCTGATCGTCGACCTGTCTGCCTCGGAAGACGTGTTCACGAGAGCGATCCCGCTGCTGACGCTCGTGTTCGTGGTCGAGATCGTGAACGCACTCGACATCGAGGCCGGATGGGCGAACCTGCTGCTCGCGCTGGGGGGTGCGGGCGTGCTGATCGGCGGGTTCGGCGTGTTGAACCTCGTTCGAGGGCGGCGGTTCTTGTCGATCCCTTCGCGAGTGGGACTTCCGGAGCTGGCGGCGTTCGTGGTGCTTCCTGCACTGCTGCCCGCGCTGTTCAGCGCCCAGTTCCTGTTCGCGTTCAGCACGATCCTCATCAACATCGCCATCGTCTTCCTGGTCTACCTCGTGGTCGGATACGGGCTCATCGCGATCGTGCGGTGGGCCGGCATCCGATTCCTCGCCCAGTTGGGCGCCTCGGTCACCGTGCTCGTGCGTGCGGTGCCGCTGCTGCTGTTCTTCTCACTCGTCATCTTCTTCACCCAGGAGATCTGGCAGGTGTTCACCGCGTCGGGTCCGGGCACCTACTGGGTGGTCATCGGCATGTTCGTGCTGTTCGGCTCGGTGTTCCTGAGCGTCCGTCTGCCGAGCGTGGTGCGCGAGATCCAGGAGGAGTCGGACGTCGGGTCAGTGCCGCTGAGCCGTCGCGAGCGACTGAACCTGGCCGCGGTGGCCCTGATCAGCGAATCGCTCCAGGTGGTCTTCGTCAGCGCGGCCGTCTGGCTTTTCCATGTGGTCCTGGGCACCCTCCTCGTCTCGGCCGACATCCGCCGCGGGTGGCTGGGGCAGCCGGGAGTCGTCCTGTGGGAGGTCGCGGTGTTCGGCGACCGCGTGCAGGCGACCTGGGAGCTGTTGCGGGTGGCCACGGGCGTCGCGGCCTTCGCGGGGCTGTACTACGCGGTGGCGATCCTGGTCGATTCGGCCTATCGCGATCAGTTCGTCGATGCGCTCAGCGGCGAGCTGCGGGGCACGTTCGAACGCCGATCGGAGTACCACGACCTGATCCGGCGGCAAGGCATGACGCTGGGGACGGCGCACCCGCCCCGTCAGATGCGGCCAGGGTGAGTCCTCGAGCCGGCTCGACCACGGCCGGCCAAATCGGGGTTCACATGCTGGACGCCAACTCGGTGCGGAGCCTGTCCGCGGTCAGGGCCTCCGTCCGAGCCCGGAGGTCGAGGTACAGGAGCACGGTGACGAGCGCGGTGAACGGCGCGGTGATGATCTGGGCGATGGCAGTGAAGATCCACCGGACGAACCAGTTGTCCCCGCCGATCGCGCCGAGGATGCCCTGGATCACTCCTGCGATGATTGCCGCGACGAGGATGACGGCGAGCGCGTGCCAGAAATGGCCACGCACGAGGTTCCAGGAACGGCTCATGGCCTCGGTCCCGCGGCGGTTCTCGACGATGAGCGAAGGCTCGCTCACGGACAGGAACACGAGGAAGATGATCCCGGGGATGATCAGCAGGAGGAACCCCACTCCCACCACGATCCCCACGAGGACCGCGACCAGGAGCACGCTCCCGAAACGGTTGAGCCCCCACCGATAGCTGGCCTCGATGTCGACGGGGTCGCCGATGGTCGCCTGGGCCGCGCCGCGGAGCATCGCGGCCTGGAGGATGGCCCAGATGATCACGCCGATCGCCGCCGCGATGATCGCCCCCGCGACGGTCACGTCGAAGAGACGTACAGCCACAGCGCTGATGAACGAAAGCGGCACGACGACGGCCGCCACGATCAATATGAGGTTCCCGGCGTTCTCTCGGTAGATCCGAAACGCCTCCGACAGGATCTCGTCCAGCGCCCGTGGGCGGAAGCCTCCCGGTCCCTGGGGGGTCCCGGGCGGTGGAGGCGGGGGTGGCGGGATCGGCCCGCCAGGAACGTCGCTCATGCAAAGACCTCCTCGGTCCTGGGGCAACCTCTCTTGCCGTCGGTGGCCAGCGTAGTCCACGCCAGGGCCGCGGTCCCGCAGCGAATCAAGGACCGCATCTCTTCCTCCGATATCCCAGCAAGGACGCATGGCACAGGACGCTCTCCCGCTGACGGACAGCATCCGCCGCGAGGCCCGGGTGGTGGGCCTGCGCGACTTCGCCACGCCTTCCCTGGAGGCCGTGGAGCAGCGGCGGATGCAACTGTGGATCCTCACCACCGTCCTCCTGGTCTCCATCAGCGCAGGGATCGCGCTGCTCGCGGTGTGGCCGGGGGCCGCACGCACGTTCGTGGGTCCGGCGGCGCTGCGGTTGGGCATCCTGGTGCTCTCGGTCGCCTTCTGCACCTACGCCATCGAGAAGGAGCTGCACCTTCGCAAGCTTGCCCGCCTCCTAACCGACGAGCGGGTCCTCACCGTCGCCCTGTCGAGCCGGTTGCACGAAGTGTCTCTCCTCCTCGATGCGGGGAAGGCCATGAACTCCATCCTCGAGCTGAACGCCGTCCTCGAGGTGATCCTTCGAAGCGCCACGGAACTGCTGGACGGTCGGAGCGGGTCGATCATGCTCGTCGACGGACGCGATCTCGTGGCCGCGAGCGTCATGGGTAACGAGGCGGCACGAGAGAGCAGGGTGCGGATGGGCCAGGGCATCGCCGGTCGTGTGGCCCAGACCCATGAACCGCTGCTGATCAACGGACGCCTGGACCCCGCCGAGTTCCCGGACCTCCCCCTTCGCGAGGATCCCGTTGAGAGTGCGATGTGCGTCCCGCTATTGAACCGAGGTGACCTGCTCGGCGTCCTGAGCATCAACGCGGAACCTCATCGGCTGTTCACCGAGTACGACCTTCGAGCCTTGAGCCTGTTCGCCGAGCCGGCGGCGGGAGCCATCGCCAACGCCAGGCTGTACGAGTCGGAGCGGGCTCACGTGGTCGAGCTGATGGAGCTCGACCGATGGAAGACCGAGCTCGTGGACATCGTGACTCATGAGCTCCGAACCCCGCTCACCGCGGTCCTGGCCGCCACCGAGGGTGTTCAGCGACCCGAGCTCCACGAGAACCATCCGGAGCTCCTCCAGATCATCGATCGAAACGCCAGGTACCTGGCCTCGATGATCGAGGATCTGGTCATCTCGAGTCGGCTGGAGCGCGGTCGGCCGGTCTCCTCCCTCGGGCCTGTGGATGTGTCGCAGGTCGCACGCATGGTGGCCGCCGACTTCGAGGTCAGCGAACGACCGGTGCTGGTGCAGGCGCCGGTGTCGGCCCCGATCTTGGCCAACGGCGACTCGGTGCGGCGGATCCTGGAGAACCTCGTGGACAACGCCCACAAGTACGGGCGGCCGCCGGTCCGGATGGAGATCGAGTCCGCAATTGGCGGCGGCGTCACGATCTGGGTCGTCGACTCGGGGCCGGGCATCGCTCCGCAGAACCGGGAGCGGATCTTCCAGCGGTTCTCCCGCCTGGGCCCGCACCGGGGCCAGCCCGGGCTGGGCCTCGGCCTGCCCATCGTCCGCGGCCTCGCCGAGTCCTTCGGCGGCTCGGTCACCGTGGAGGACGCGCCCACCGGAGGGTGCGCGTTCAAGGTCGTGCTGCCGGCCTGCCCGCCGAGCGAGGGCGTCCTCCATCGGGAGACGGCGAACGCGGGCTGAGCCTCGCGGCACATCCGTATCCTTGGTGGAATGGGCCTCGGCACGACCAACGACCGGTTCCTCCGAGCCTGCCGGCGTCTGCCCATCGACCGGACCCCCGTGTGGTTCATGCGCCAGGCCGGTCGATATCTCCCCGAGTATCGCGAGCTACGTGGGGATCGCGACGTGCTGGAGGCGGTCCGATCCCCCGATCTCGCCGTCGAGCTCACGCTGCAGCCCCTCCGGCTGATGGAACTGGACGCGGCGATCCTCTTCTCCGACATCATGGTGCCGCTGGCGGGCGTGGGGATCGATGTCCGACTCGAGCCCGGCGTGGGCCCGATCGTCGAGCGGCCCATCAGGGCGGCACACGATCTCGAGCGACTGCGGCCGCTGGAGCCGGAAACCGACGTCCCCCACGTCCTGGAGGCCATCAGGCTGCTCCGCAAGGAGTTGATCGTCCCGCTGGTCGGCTTCGCGGGGGGTCCGTTTACGCTTGCAAGCTATCTGGTGGAGGGCGGCCCCTCGCGCGACCACGCCAGAACGAAGGGCCTGATGTACGAGGACCCTGCCCTGTGGGCGCGGCTGGCGGAGCGCCTCGCGGACCTCGCCCTCGCGCACCTGCGCGCCCAGGTCGAGGCGGGAGCCCAGGCCGTGCAGGTGTTCGACAGCTGGGTGGGGACCCTCGATCCCGATGACTACGAGCGGTTCGTGCTCCCCGCGACACAGCGTCTCTTCGGCGGCCTGACCGATCTCGACGTTCCGACGATCCATTTCGGCGTGGGGACCGGCGAGCTGTTGGGACTGATGGCCCAGGCCGGAGGCGATGTGATCGGGGTGGACTGGCGTGTGCCGCTCGACGCGGCGTGGGATCGGATCGGACGCGACCGATCCATCCAGGGCAACCTGGATCCGGCCGCGTGCCTGGGCTCGTGGGAGGCGCTTCGACCGAAGGCGCTCGGCGTCCTCCGTCGAGCTGTGGGATGGGACGGCCACGTGTTCAACCTCGGTCACGGGGTGTTGCCTGGCACGCCGGTCGAGAACCTCGAGCGACTGGTCGACCTAGTCCACGAGACGACGGAACGGGCGGCGACGTGACGGGACCCATCGGGGTCCTGGTGATGGCGTACGGCAGCGCGAGCGGCCCTGATGACGTCGAGCGGTACTACACGGACATCCGTGGAGGTCGGCCACCCTCGCCGGAACACCTCGCTGCACTGCGGGAACGCTACGCCGCCATCGGCAACCGGTTTCCCCTCCTCGACATCACGAGCCGGCAGGCGGCCGGACTCGACGCCGAGCTGAACGCCGGCCACGACGCGGGGTTCCGAACGTACATCGGCATGAAGCACTCGCCGCCGTTCATCGCCGACGCGGTCGAGCGGATGCGAACGGACGGGATCGACCGCTCCGTCGCCATCGTCATGGCGCCGCACTGGTCCGGGATGTCGGTCGAGACGTATGTCGAGCGCGTCGAGCAGGCAGTTGCGGAGTCGGGTGGCCCTCGGTTCACGTTCGTCCGCAGCTACCACGGTCATCCTCTATTCATCGACTTGCTGGCCGGCCGGGTCCGCGACGCGATCGCGTCGTTGCCCCAGGAGGCTCGAGAGAAGGCGGCGGTGGTGTTCTCGGCACACTCGCTCCCCGTTCGCTCCGTCGATGACGGGGGCCTTCGGTGCAGGGACTGCGACTGCCTTGCGTCCTGTCGATATCGGGACGGGCTGCAGGAGACCGCCGACCTGGTGGCGGGGCGCCTCGGCCTGACCTCGTTCGTCATCGGCTGGCAGAGCGCGGGCCGCACGTCGGATCCATGGTGGGGTCCACCGATCGAGGACGTGATCGGGGATCTCGCGGAACGCGGTCACCCGTCGGTCGTGGTGTGCTCCGCCGGGTTCACCGCGGATCACCTCGAGACCCTGTACGACCTGGACGTCGAGGCGAGGGCGGCGGCCGAGGACGCTGGGATCGAGTTCGCCAGGACCCAGATGCCGAACGCGGATCCCGCGTTCGTGCGGGCCCTCGCCGCGATCGTGCGGGAGCACCTCGGCGTGGTGGCCGCGACGTGAGCGGTCGCGTCGTGGTGGTCGGTGGTGGCGTGTCCGGCATGGCCACGGCGTACCGCCTGATCGCTGGGTCGGGAGACCTGGACGTCACCGTCCTGGAAGCCGGTCCCGAACCGGGGGGCAAGGTCCGCTCGGTGCGAGTTGGGGACCTCCTGCTGGACGGGGGTCCGGATTCCGTGGTCGCTCGGAAGCCGTGGGCGGTCGAGCTGGCGCGCGAGCTCGGCCTGGCCGGCGAACTCGTGGCCCCGGCGACCCGCGTCACGTTCGTCTGGACAGACCGGGGGCTCCGACGTTTCCCCGGCGGGCCGTTCGGGATCCCCGTCGACCTGCGGGAGCTGTGGAGCTGGGACGGGATGTCCCGGCGTGGAAAGGTCGATGCGCTGCGTGACCTGGTGAGGAAGCCGCGCGCGAAGGAGGGAGACGAGCCGCTCGGCCGGTTGCTTCGTCGCCGGATCGGCGACGAAGCAACCGAAGCATTCGTGGGGCCGCTTCTCGGTGGGTTGTTCGCGGGCGACTTCGACCGCCTGAGTGCCATGGCCACGTTCCCGGAGCTGGTCGAGTGGGAGCGCCGGCACGGAAGCCTGATGCGCGGCGCCCGTGCCGCGGCCCGGGCGGCCGCGGAAGGTAGGCCACCACCGATGTTCGTGCGGCCTCGCGGCGGGATGCGGCAGCTCACCGAGTCCCTGGCGGCGATGCTCGGCGATCGGGTGCGATGCGGCATGACGGTGGACGCGGTCATGCGGGAGGGGGCCGGCCTCGTCGTTCACGCAGCCCAGACAGATCTTGCGGCGGATTCGGTGGTTCTCGCCACGCCGGCATGGGCCTCGGCGGACCTGCTCGAGGACCTCGCACCCGAGGCGGCGGCGCTGCTTCGAGCCATCCCGTACGTTTCCACGGGCGTGGTCCACCTCGTCTACCCGGAGGGGACGGGCGAGCGATTGCCCGACGGCTCGGGATTCGTCGTCCCGAACGGGAGGCTGGCCATGACGGCGTGCACGCTGGTCTCGAGGAAATGGCCCGATCCGTCGTTCGCAGACCGGGCGGTGGTTCGGTGTTTCGTCGGCGGTTCGGGGACGGAGGACATCCTGGAGCAACCCGACGAGGCGATCGCCGAGGGGGTTTCCCGCCAGTTGGCGGCGATCCTCCCGCTCCCGGCCGAGCCGTCGGCCTGTCGCGTGGTCCGATGGCCCCGATCGATGCCGCAATACGAGGTCGGACACCTGGATCGGGTGGGTGCCATCGAGCGGGCCCTTCCGCCCGGGACGTTCCTCGTGGGACCCGCCTACCGTGGGCCCGGGATCGCCGACTGCGTCCGTGGGGCGAACCAGGCCGCGGAAACGGTTCGGCGGCGCCTGGCCGGCCGGCTGCGATCGATCGAAGGGGAGCATGTGAGATGACCGAACCGCTGTACGCCATGTACCCGGTGTTCAAAGCTCAGTCGGCGTTCTCCGACCTGGACCTCGACGACGCGGCCCAGGAGATCGAGAACCTGTTCAAGGAGTGGGAGGGGCGGATCGCCGTCCGGGGCGTCTATTCGATCGTCGGGTTTCGGGCCGACTCGGATCTCATGCTGTGGCTGATCGGGCCGAGCCCCGACGAGCTCCAGAGCGCCCTGGTGCAGTTCCGTCGCACCGCGGCAGGTCGGCTGCTCGACCCCGTCTGGATGTTCATGGGCGTGGTGAAGCCGGCCGAGTTCACCTCGGATCACGCGCCGGCCTTCGCCCGGGGAGAGCCGCCGAAGCGGTTCCTGAACGTCTACCCGTTCGTCCGGACCCCGGAGTGGTACCTCCTCCCGTCCGAGGAGCGCGAGGCCCTCCTCCGCGAGCACGGCGAGCGGGGCCGTCGGTTCCCGGACGTCTTGGCCAACACCACCAGCGCCTTCGGCATCAACGACTGGGAGTGGATCCTGGCTTTCGAGGCCGACGACCTGGGGCGCATCGCGGAGTGCATCCGGGCCCTCCGCGAGTCGCCTGCGAGGCGGTACACCAAGGAGGAGGTCCCGTTCGTCACGGGGATCCGCAAGGACGTGCGTGAGGTCCTCAGCGACCTCACGTAGCGCATAATAGTTGGAGCGTCCGCGTTCGAAGGGAAGAGCCGTGCACGCCAAGGACAAGGGCCGCGAGAAGAGCCAGAAGCGGCAGCCGCAGAAGAAGATCAAGGAGAAGCGGGCCGCCAAGCGGGCCAAGAAACAGGGCGGCGGGACCGTCCACATCACCACGACGTCCCAATAGCTCCGTGTTCGAGGAGCTCCTCGAGGGGTGGGACGGCGAGGAAGTCGCCGTCCGCTTCGACCGTGACTTCGGGACGTGGATGTTCGTCTGCGTGCATTCCACCCGGCTTGGACCGGCCTGCGGCGGGACCCGGATGAAGTCCTACGCCCGACCCACGGACGCGCTCCGCGACGGCCTTCGACTCTCGGGCGCCATGACCGCCAAGAACGCCGTGGCCGGGCTTCCGCTGGGCGGTGGGAAGGCCGTCCTCGCGGTGCCCGAGGTCCCGCAGGGCGATCGGCGCCGGGAGCTGTTCCTTCGGTACGGCGACCTCGTTCGTTCGCTCGGCGGGACCTACATCACGGCCTGCGACATGAACACGACCGAACGCGATATGGACGTCGTGGGTGAACGATGCTCGTACGTGTTCGGCCGGAGCGTCGCATGCGGCGGATCGGGCAGCTCGGCGCCCGCCACTGCCACCGGCGTGTTCCACGGGATCCGCGCGAGCCTCGCCCATGCATTCGGCTCGTCCCACCCGGAGGGTCGAACGGTGCTGGTCCAGGGGGTCGGCTCGGTGGGTCGGAGCCTTGCCCGGCAGCTGGCGGAGGCCGGGGCACGGCTGTTGCTGACCGACGTCGACGAGGCCCGAGCCGGACAGGCGGCGCGGGCCCTGGGGGCCCAGATCGTGGCGCCCGAGGACGCCTTTCGAACGGACTGCGACGTGTTCTCTCCCAACGCCACCGGGGGGATCCTGTCCTCGGAGACGATCCCCGAGCTTCGTTGCCGCATCGTGGCGGGGGCGGCCAACAACCAGCTGGCCCGTCCGGAGGACGCGGAGCTGTTCGGGCCGCTCGACATCCTCTACGCGCCGGACTACGTGATCAACGCGGGCGGCATCATCCATCTGGCCTCGCTGGAGCTGTTGGGCGAGGAAGAAGCCAAGCGCGATGAGCGACTGCTCGGCATCGGCGAAACCCTGACCGAGGTGTTGGAGGCGGCGGCGTCGGAGGGCATTTCCACGGCCGCGGCCGCGGAGCGGATGGTCGAACGACGGCTGGCGACCGCCGCCTGACGACACGACGACCGGTTGACGGAACCGGCCGCCACCCCCGAGCATCGGTGCCATGAGAGATCTCGCGTCTATGGAATGCGTCCCGTGCCGTGGCGGCGTTCCGCCGCTCGGACACGAGGAGGCCCAGGCGTACCTTGCGGAACTCGGAGGCGGGTGGCAGGTGGTGGAGGACCATCACCTGGAAAAGGAGTACCGGTTCAAGAACTTCCGGGAGGCCCTGGACTTCACGAACCTCGTCGGTGAGCTGGCGGAGACCGTCGGCCATCACCCCGACATCTCGCTGGCCTGGGGCAAGGTCAAGGTGACGATCTGGACCCACAAGATCGGCGGTCTGAACGAAGCCGACTTCGTGTTCGCCGCGAAGGCGGACCGGGCGCTCGAGGAATCGCGGGCCGCGTCGAGCTGAACGTTCAGCTTTGAAGGCTCAGTCCTGAACGCTCAGCCCTGAGGGCTCAGCCCCGGAAGGACGACGCGGCCTCGAGGGTCCTCTCGATCTCGAGGGGGCCGTGGGTCGTCGACAGTGTCCACATCTCGTATCCGGATGGTGGGAGGTACACGCCGCGGTCCAGCAGGTGATGGAAGAACCGGGCGAACCGCTCGTGGTCGGCGGCCTTCGCGTCGTCGAAGGTGCGAACCGGACCGCCGGTGAAGAAGAAGCTGAGCATCGTCTCGATCCGATTGACGGTGGCCTCGATGCCGGCGCGGTCGAAGCATCCTTGGAGACCCGCGCCGAGCTCCTCGGCGGCCTTGACCAGCTCCGGGTAGGGATCCCGCTCCCGGGCCAGGTCGAGCGCCGCGATGCCGGCTGCGACCGCCACAGGGTTCCCGCTCAGCGTTCCTGCCTGGTACACCGGGCCGACGGGTGCCAGTCGCTCCATCACGTCGCGACGACCGCCGAACGCGGCACAGGGAAATCCCCCGCCCATGACCTTGCCCAGGACCGTGAGGTCCGGCGTGATCGAGAAGTGGCCCTGTGCGCCCCGGTACGCCAGACGGAACCCCGTGATGACCTCGTCGAAGACCAGGAGGGATCCGTTCGCGGTGCACAGCTCGCGGAGGCCCTCCAGGAATCCGGGTCCGGGCGGCACCACGCCCATGTTGGCCGCGACCGGCTCCACGATCACGGCAGCGATCGCGTTGCCGCGCGCGGCGAACGCCGCCCGGGCGGCGGCGAGGTCGTTGTACGGCACCGGGAGCGTGTCTCCGGCCGCGCCCTCCGTCACGCCGGGGGTTGCCGGGAGCCCGAGCGTCGCGACACCGGACCCGGTTCCCCTCGCGAGGAGCGCGTCCGCATGGCCGTGGTAGCAGCCCTCGAACTTGAGGATCACGTCGCGACCGGTGAACCCCCGGGCCAGGCGGATCGCGCTCATGGCGGCCTCGGTGCCGCTCGAGACCAACCGGACCATCTCGACCGAGGCGAGCGCGTCGATGATCCGCTCGGCCAGTGCGATCTCGCCCTCGGTCGGGGCGCCGAACGAGGTCCCACGACGCGCCGCCGCCACGGCCGCCTCCACGATCTCGCGGCAGGCGTGACCGAACAGGTTCGATCCCCACGACTGGACCCAGTCGACGTACCTGTTGCCGTCGACGTCCGTGACGTATGCCCCGCTCCCGGTGGCGATGAACGGCGGCGTCCCGCCCACCGCGCCGAACGCCCGGAC
>JBKPDU010000169.1:0-7886 GCA_046728055.1 Actinomycetota bacterium
GTGAGCAGCTGGCCGCCACCGCCACCCCCAGCGCTCCCGCAGCCGCCGGCGGCCCCTCCCCCCGCCGCGCGGCGGCCGAGCCGCGTCGTCGCCCTCATCCTCGCTGCGCTGTTGCTGTTGGGTGGAGGGGTCGGCCTGGGGTGGGGCCTCACCAGGGACGAAGGTCCCTCCCCGGCGCTCGGCGGGTCCTCGAACGGTCAGGCCGCGACGAGCCTGGACGTCCAAGCCATCGCGGCTCGCGTCGAGCCGGCCGTGGTCGACATCAACACCGAGGTCCAGGGCGCGTTGGGTCAGATCGGCCGGGGGGCTGGGACGGGGATGATCCTCACCTCGTCCGGCCAAGTCCTGACCAACAACCATGTGGTCGCGGGGGCCACCGACATCGAGGTCTCGATCACCGGGCGCCCGGCCACCTTCGAGGCCACCGTCGTCGGGGTCCACATCGAGAACGATGTCGCCCTGCTCCAGGTCAAGGGTGTGTCCGGCCTCCCCACCGTCACACTCGCCGACTCCGACGACCTCGTCCTCGGCCAGGAGGTCGTGGCCATCGGCAACGCCCTGGGACAGGGCGGTTCCCCGAGCGTCACCGAGGGCTCGGTCTCGGCGCTGGAGCGCTCGATCACGGTGGGTGGCGGCCTGAGGGGCCCGGAGCACTTGACGGGACTGATCCAGATGGACGCGCCGATCCAACCCGGAGACTCGGGCGGTCCGCTGGTGGACTCCGCGGCCAGGGTGGTGGGGATGATCACCGCGGCGGCCCGAAGCACGTTTCAACAGTTCGCCTCGACCGTCGGCTTCGCCATCCCCTCCAACGATGCCCTTGAGATCGTGCGGGAGATCCGGGCGGGGAACGAGACATCCACGCTCAAGATCGGGCCCGTCGGGTTCCTCGGCGTCGGCGTGCAGAACCTGGACGCGGAGACCGCCGCCCGCCTGGGGCTGAACGTGACCTCGGGCGCGCTGGTGGTGAGCGTTCACCCCGGAACCCCGGCAGAATCGGCCGGCATCACCGAACGATCGGTGATCACCGCCATCGATGGGCAACGCATCGCGTCCAGGGACGCGCTCGGGGCTGCCCTGCTTCAACACGAGCCGGGGGACCAGATCCGTGTCACGTGGGCCGACGGGAGTGGAACGCACAGCGCGACGGTCAGCCTGATCCGCGGCCCCGCCGTCTGAGCCTGATCCAGCGCGGGCGTTCGGCCACGGGTGACGCGCTCAAGTACGCTGTCACCGCCAAGGCCGCGGTGGAAAGGACCGGTGATGCTGTCCTTCGGCGTCACGTTCATGCTGGACCCGCCCCCGTGGCGCGTGGTGGAGTGGGCCAAGCTGGCCGAGGACAACGGGTTCGACTACGTGTGGGCCTGGGACTCGCATGTTCTGTGGCAGGACGTCTACCCCGTGTTCGCGCTCATCGCCGCGAACACCGAACGGATCCGGATCGGTCCGTGCGTGACGAACCCCGCCACCCGGGACATCACGGTGACGGCGAGCGCCCTGGCAACGCTCAACGAGATCTCCGGCGGGCGGATGGTGATGGGGATCGGCCGCGGAGACAGCGCCCGTCGCGTCATCGGCAAGCCGCCGGTGACCGTGGAGCGGCTTGAGGAGGCCTGCCGAACCATCAAGGACCTCGCGGAGGGCCGTGAGGTGGACTACGAAGGCACCCCCACCCGGCTGAAGTGGGCCACGGGGGCGCTCCCGGTGTGGGTGGCCGCCTATGGGCCGAAGGCGCTTCGGTGTGCCGGGCGGGTCGCCGACGGCCTGATCATGCAGCTCGCCGACCCCTACATCGTCGAGTGGTCGCTCCGGTACGTGAAGGAGGGAGCGGACGAGGCGGGAAGGCGGTTCGAGGACATCCAGATCATGAGCGCCGCGCCCGCCTACGTCACCGACGACCTCCAGCACGCGCGCGATCAGGTCCGGTGGTTCCCCGCGCTGGTCTCGAATCACGTGGTGGACCTGGTGAACCGGTACGCAACCACCGACCTGCCGCAGGAGCTGACCGACTTCATCAAGGCTCGCGATCACTACGACTACGCGGAGCACGCCCGTACCGGCGCCGAGCACGCCTCATTCGTCACCGACGAGGTGGTGGACCGGTTCTGTGTGATCGGCACGGCCGAGCAGTGCCTGGCCAAGCTGAAGGACCTGGAGGCGCTCGGCGTGGACCAGTTCAACATCTATTCGATGGTCGACGATCCCGCGGCCGTCATCGACAGCTTCGGGAAGCAGCTGATCCCCGCATTCGAAGGAGGAGGGACGTCATGACCACGGTTCGGGCAGCCGTGATCCAGTGCTACGCGAACATGCCGAAGGACGAGGCCATCGACAAGCACGTCGAGCTGATCGGCAAGGCCGCCGCCGAGGGCGCCAAGGTGACGTGCCTCCAGGAGATCTTCCACGGCCCGTACTTCCCGGCCGAGCAGGACTCCAAGTGGTACCGGACGGCCGAGCCCGAGGACGGACCGACGATCACGAGGATGCGCGAGGTGGCCAAGCAGCACAACATGGTGCTGATCGTGCCGTGGTACGAGGAGGCGCAAACCGGGGTGTACTACAACTCGGCCGCGGTGATCGAGGCAGACGGCACGCTCCTCGGCAAGTACCGCAAGACCCACATCCCGCACGTGGGGCCGTGCTTCTGGGAGAAGTTCTACTTCAAGCCGGGGAACCTCGGGTATCCGGTGTTCCAGACCTCCGTCGGCAAGGTCGGGCTGATCATCTGCTACGACCGGCACTTCCCCGAGGTCGGTCGTGAGATCGGGCTGAAGGGGGCGGAGATCGTGTTCAACCCCTCGGCCACGGTCGAGTCGCTGTCCAAGTATCTGTGGCGACTGGAGCAGCCGGCGCACGCGGTGGCCAACGGGTACTGGATCGCCGCCATCAACCGGGTGGGGGTGGAGACGCCGTTGTCGACGGCCACGTTCTACGGGTCCTCGTACTTCTGCGACCCTCGGGGACAGATCATCGCGCAGGCGTCCGACACCGAGGACGAGGTGCTGGTGGCCGACCTGGACCTGGACAAGAACCGTGAGGTCCGCGACACGTGGCAGTTCCTCCGGGACCGCCGACCCGAGACCTACGGGGAGCTCACGGAGTTGCTGCCGTGAGCGGAGCCGGGGCACAAGGCGACGGGGGGGCCGCCGAGCTCCTGGCCCGGCACCGCCAGGTCCTGCCCTCGTGGATCGCGCTCTACTACAAGGAGCCCATCGAGCTGGTTCGGGCCGAAGGGACCAGGGTGTGGGACGGAGCCGGCAACGAGTACCTCGACTTCTTCGGTGGCATCGTGACCACGATCTCCGGGCACGTCGTTGAACAGCTCGTCCAGGCGCTGACCGAGCAGGCCGAGAAGATCGCCCACACCTCCACCCTGTACCTGATCCGGCCCATGGTGGAGCTGGCCGAGCGCCTCACCAAGCTCGCGCCGATCGATTCGCCCTCGGGGGTGAAGGCGTTCTTCGTCGGCTCGGGGACCGAGGCCATCGAGGCCGCCCTGCTGTTCGCCACCAGCTGGCGTCGGTCGAACGAGATCATCGCGCTCCGCCACTCCTACCACGGCCGCTCGTTCGGAGCCGTCGGCGTCACCGGCAACAAGGGATGGTCCGCCACCTCGTTCTCGCCGCTCAACGTGTCCTATGCGCTGGCCCCGTACTGCTACCGCTGCCCATTGGGACTGACCTACCCCGACTGCGGCGTGGCCTGCGCCGAGGACCTCCGCAACGTGATCGAGACCACCACCACCGGCGAGCCGGCGGCCATGATCGCCGAGCCGATCCAGGGCGTCGGAGGGTTCGTCACGCCGCCGCCCGAGTACTTCCAGGTCGCCAAGGGCATCCTGGACGAGTTCGGCATCCCGTTCATCGCCGACGAGGTGCAGACGGGGTTCGGCCGCACCGGCGAGGCCTACTGGGGCATCGAGAGCTACGGCGTCCAGGCCGACGCCATGGTGTGCGCGAAAGGCCTGGGCAACGGGATGGCCATCGGAGCCGTGGTCAGCCGGGCCGACATGATGGAATCGCTCCGGGCCAACTCCATCTCCACCTTCGGAGGCAACCCATTGGCCACCACGTACGCCCTTGCCAATCTGGACTACATCGAGGAGAACGACCTGCAGCACAACGCCCAGCGGGTGGGCAAGTATCTGTTCGACGGGCTGAAGGAGCTGGAGGACCGGTACGACGTGGTGGGGGAGGTCAGGGGCAAGGGACTGATGATCGGCGTCGAGATGGTGAAGGACGGCCAGGCCAAGGAGCCGCATCCAGAGGGTGCGGTCCAGGTCCTGGAGGCCTGCAAGGAGCAGGGCCTGTTGATCGGCAAGGGGGGCCTCTACGGCAACGCCCTGCGCCTGGCGCCCCCGCTCATCATCACGGAGGAGGACGCGGCCAGGGCCATCGAGACCCTCGACGTGGCATTCGGTCGCGTGCAGAGAGGCGTGTCGTGAGGACGGTCATCAAGAACGGCACGGTCGTCACGGCCACCGAGACGGCACTGGCGGACGTGGTGATCGAAGACGAGCGGGTCGCCGCCATCGGCCTGGACATGCCCGTTCAAGCCGACAAGGTCATCGATGCCACCGACCGATACGTGATGCCCGGCGGGGTGGACCCGCACACGCACTTCGACCTCCCGTTCGGCGGATCGTTCTGCTCGGACGACTTCGGGACGGGGACCCGGGCCGCCGCGTTCGGCGGGACCACTACGGTGGTCGACTTCGCGCTCCAGGGGACGGGGGAAGGCCTTCGCAAGGGCCTGGACACGTGGCACGAGAAGGCGCAGAAGGCCTGCACCGATTTCGGGTTCCACATGATCGTCAAGGAGGTCAACGACCAGGTCCTGAAGGAGATGGACGCGCTGGTCGGCGAGGGGGTGACCTCGTTCAAGCTGTTCATGGCCTACCCGGGGGTATTCATGCTGGACGACGCGTCCATCTTCCGGGCCATGCAGCGGGCCGCGGACAGCGGCGCCCTGATCATGATGCACGCGGAGAACGGCGGCCCCATCGTCGTGCTGGTCAAGAAGTACGTCGCGGAGGGCAAGACCGAGCCGAGATACCACGGGATGTCCCGGCCCGCCGCGATGGAGGGGGAGGCGGTCCACCGCGTGTTCAAGCTGGCCGAGCTGGCGGGCACGCCGGCGTACGTCGTGCACCTGACCTCACGCGACGCCCTGAACGCGGTGCGCGAGGCCCGCGATCGAGGCCTGCCGGCCTACGCCGAGACCTGTCCCCAATATCTCTACCTCTCCTCCGACGACATGGCCCGGCCGGGGTTCGAGGGGGCGAAGTTCGTGTGCTCTCCTCCCTTGCGCCCCAAGGACCACCAGGAGGACCTGTGGGCCGGCCTGAGGCAGGACGATCTCCAGATCGTGGCCACCGACCACGCGCCGTTCAACTACAAAGGCCAGAAGGAGTTGGGCAAGGACGACTTCTCGAAGATCCCGAACGGGCTGCCGAGCGTGGAGGACCGGTACACGCTGATCTTCCAGGGGGTCCACGACGGCCGGATCGGCCTGAACCGGTTCGTCCAGCTCGTGGCCACGGCGCCGGCCAAGATGTTCGGGCTGTACCCTCGGAAGGGCACGATCGCGCCCGGCTCCGACGCCGACATCGTCGTGTTCGATCCAAACCACGAGCGGGTCCTCTCGGCGGAGTCACACCACATGAACGTCGATTACTCGTGTTTCGAGGGCATGAAGGTAAAGGGCCTACCCCAGATCGTCCTGCAGCGTGGCGCGGTGCTGGTCGAGGACGGCGAGTTTCACGCGAAGGCGGGTCAGGGGACGTTCATCCCTCGTTCCCGGATGGCTTTCTGAATCCACGTCGGATCCAACGAAGGAGCTGATGGGCATGAGCGCCGAGCGAGTGCCGGCACTGATCGGCGGGCGGTTCCAGGAGTCGGGGTCCGACGAGGTCGACCCGATCTACGACCCCGCGACCGGGGAGACCATCGCGCTGCTCCCGTATTCCACGCCCGAGGAGATCGACCGAGCTGTGCGGGCCGCCGCGGAGGCCTTCCCCGCGTGGGCCGACACCCCGGTGCCGGACCGGGCCCAGGTGATGTTCAGGTTCAAGGCCCTGCTCGAAGACCTGTTCGAGGAGCTGTCCCGGCTAGTCACCCACGAGAACGGAAAGACCCTCCCGGAGGCCCGGGGGGAGGTCCGTCGGGCCATCGAGGTGGTCGAGCTGGCGTGCGGCGCGCCGACGCTGATGATGGGCACCAACCTGGACCAGATCGCGGACGGTATAGACGAAGAGCTCGTCCGGTTCCCGGTCGGCGTGGTGGCCGGCATCACACCGTTCAACTTCCCCAACATGGTGCCGCTGTGGATGATCCCCCTGGCCATCGTGTGCGGGAACACTTTCGTGCACAAACCTTCGCAGCGGACGCCGCTCTCGGCCGTCCGGATCGGCGAGCTGTTGACCGAGGCCGGCCTCCCCGACGGCGTGTTCAACGTCGTTCACGGGTCGAAGGAGTCGGTGGATGCGCTCCTCACCCATCCAGACGTCGTCGCCGTGTCGTTCGTTGGCTCGGCGGGCGTGGCCCAGTACATCTACGCGACCGGCGCGGCGAGCGGCAAGCGAGTCCAGGCTCTCGGGGGGGCGAAGAACCACCTGCTCGTCATGGACGACGCCGACCTGGACAAGACGGTGACGGCGCTATTGTCCTCGGCGTTCGGGAACGCCGGGCAGCGGTGCCTCGCCGGGAGCGTGGCCGTCGGGGTGGGCTCGCTGGGCGACGCGCTGGTGCAGGAGCTCTCGAGCCAGGCCGGCCGGCTGAAGGTGGGGCCGGGCATGGAACCGGACACGGACATGGGTCCGGTGATCCGGGAGGAGCGGAGGAAGGAGCTGATCGGGTACATCGAGCAGGGGGAGGAGGTCGGCGCGACCCTCGTCGCTGACGGCCGGGGCGTCGGCCCGTCCGACGGATTCTTCCTGGGCCCGACGATCTTCGACCGCGTGACCCCCGACATGGCTTTGTGGCGGGACGAGATGTTCGGGCCGGTGCTCTCGGTCGTCCGAGCGTCGGACATCCACGAGGCCTTGAACGTCCTGAACGCCAGCTCGTACGGCAACGCCGCGTCGATCTTCACCACGTCGGGTGCCAACGCGCGCGAGTTCAAGCGTCGTGCTGAGGCCGGGATGCTCGGCGTGAACGTGGGCGTGGCGGCTCCGATGGCGTTCTTCCCGTTCACCGGGTGGAAGCGCTCGTTCTTCGGCGACCTTCACGCCACGGGCCAGGACGGCGTCCGGTTCTACACGCGTCACAAGGTCGTCACGTCGAGGTGGTGGCTTCCGGAGAAGCTCGATCACTCGAAGCCCGAGGGCCGCGGCCACTGACCCGCTGATCGGGAACGTCGGAGAACGAAAGGATCAGCCCCTCCCAGGGACCCAGCGGCAGTTGGCCGTCGATGTGCTCGCCTGCCCGATCGGGATCGGTTCCCACGAGCACCGTTCCACGGCTCTCTGGGTCCAGCGAAACGGTTCCATCCGAGAGGTTCAACGCCACGACGTGCCGGTCGCCGCGACGCCAGGCCCACGTCCCGGGAGGTGACGCGACCCGCTGGTACGCGCCCAGTCGGAGATCCGCGGTCGTTCGGCGAAGATGGATCAAGGAACGGCACAGGCTGAGGACGGAGGCCGGATCGTCTCGCTGGTCCTCCACGTTCGGGCGGGGCGGCCCGAACGGGAGCCACGGGCGGACACCGTGCCTTGTGAACCCGGCGCCCTCTTCCGCCGACCAGGGCATTGGGGTTCGGCTCACGTCACGGCCCGGGTTCGCCGGCCACTCCCTGAGCCCGACGACGTCGCGGAGATCCTCACGAGCGACGGGCACGTTGGGGAGGCCGATCTCGTCGCCGTAGTACAGGAACGGCGTGCCGTGAAG
>JBKPDU010000170.1:0-14779 GCA_046728055.1 Actinomycetota bacterium
GATCCTGGAGGGCTACCGGCAGCGTACGAGTGGTGAGGCCTGGGTCCTCGGGAGGGACCCGGCGGATCTGGACCGGGCGACCAAGGAGCGGATCGGGATCGTCCTTCAGTCGACCGGCGTTGACCCGTTCCTGACGGTCCGGGAGACCATCGACATGTATCGCGGGTACTACCCATACCCCCGCCCGGACGACGAGGTCGTGGACCTCGTGGGGCTCTCGGAGAAGCGGGACACCAGGGTCAACAAGCTGTCTGGAGGCCAGCAGCGCCGCCTCGACGTGGCCATCGCGCTGGCCGGCGATCCCGAGCTGCTGTTCCTGGACGAGCCCACCACGGGATTCGACCCCGGCGCCCGGCGGCACGCCTGGCAGATCGTCCGCAACCTCATCGCCCTGGGAAAGACGGTCTTCCTGACCACCCACTACATGGACGAGGCCCAACACCTTGCGAGGCGGGTCGCGGTGATTGCCAAGGGCGAGATCGTTGCGGAGGGCCCGCCGGGGACGATCGGTGGCCGCGACACCGCCCAAACGGTGATCCGGTTCCGGGTCGACGACCGGGAGAGCCTCCCGTCGTTCGGCCATGTCCTACTGGGGGACGGGACGATGGAGCTTCGAACCGAGCACCCGACCAAGGTGTTGCACGAGCTCACGGCGTGGGCGCTCGACCGCGGCTCTGACCTGGAGGAGTTGGAGGTCCACCAGCCCACGCTGGAGGACGTCTACCTCGAGCTGACCGGAGGAGAGGCGGGGTCGGAGTGAGCGACGTCGAGCTGACCCTTCGGCAGGTGCGATACACGAACAAGGAGTTCTGGCGGAACCCGGGCTCGGCCTTCTTCACGTTTGCGTTCCCCCTGATGTTCCTGGTCATCTTCACCGCGCTCCTGGGGAGCGGCACCGTCGAGGTCACGCCGGGCGTCGTCATCGAGCAATCGACCTACTACGTCGCCGCCATGTCCGCATTCGCGGTGATCACGGCGGCGTACACGAACATCGCGATCGGTGTGGTGTTCCAGCGGGACGCGGGGATCCTCAAACGGACCAAGGGGACGCCACTGCCCGGGTGGGTCTACCTGGGCGGGCGAGTGCTCCACGTCCTGATCATCGCCGTCCTGTTGGTGCTCATCACGGCCGCGTTCGGGGTCGCCTTCTACGGCGCCGACGTGCCCACCGGGACCCTGCTGCTGAAGTACGTCGTCATCGTGGTGGTCGGCGCCGTGAGCTTCACCGCGCTGGGCCTGGCGACCACCGCGATCGTCCCCAACGCCGACGCGGCGCCGCCGATCGTCAACGCGATCATCCTGCCGCTCCTGTTCCTGTCGGGCATCTTCATCCCCTTCGGGGTGGAGACGCCCGAATGGATACGGACCGTCGCACGGATCTTTCCTGTGAAGCACTTCGCCGACGCGATGCGCGCCGGCTTCTACGGCCCGCCACAGTTCGAGTTCCTGTGGCGCGACGTGCTGGTCGTTGCCATCTGGGGCATCGCCGGGCTCGTCCTGGCCGTCCGCTTCTTCAGCTGGGAACCGAGGAAATGAGGTCAGGAATGAGGAAGCTCCTCGCCGGGATCGCCGTTGTTGGACTCCTCGCGGCCGCGTGTGCGGAAGAAAACCCGGTCGTGTCGACCGCCAGTCCCTCTCCGAGCGCGACCGCGGCGGACTGCGCGAAGGGCGTCACCACGTACGTGAGTCCCGATGTCCTCACCATCGGCACCGACAACCCGGCGTACCCACCGTACTTCCAGGGCGGGGCACCCGAGGAATCGCCGTGGAAGCTGAACGACCCCGCGACGGGCAAGGGGTTCGAGAGCGCCGTCGCATACGCGGTCGCCGGTGCGATGGGGTTCGCCCCGGACGACGTCAGCTGGGTGGTGGCCCCCTTCAACCAGACCTACGCCCCGGGCGCCAAGGCGTGGGACTTCGCCATCGAGCAGATCTCGTACTCCGCCAAGCGGGCCAATGCAGTCGATTTCAGCGAGAGCTACTACGACGTGAACCAGGCCCTGGTCGCCGTGAAGGGCACGCCGATCACCGGGGCGACGAGTCTGGCCGACTTGCAGGGCTACACGCTCGCGGCGCCCATCGGGACGACGAGTTACGATTACATCGTCGACGTCATTCAGCCGACCAAGGAGCCGGGCGCGTTCAACACGCTCTCGGACACCGTCGCCGCCATCAACGCCCATCAGGTCGACGGCATCGTGGTGGACTTGCCGACGGCGCTGTTCATCGCCGATCCCTTCGTCCAGGAGGTGAAGAACAGCGTGGTGGTGGGCCAGTTCCCCACCGTCGGCACGCAGGAGCACTTCGGGATGACATTCGTGAAGGGCAGTCCTCTGGTCGGATGCGTCAATCAGGCGTTGGCCGAGCTGAAGGGCGACGGTACACTCCAGGCCATCACCACGAAGTGGCTGTCGGAGAAGACCAACGTGGGCGTGGTGCCCGTCTTCAGTACGTCGTAACAGGTCGCCATGAGCGCTGGTGGAGGCGGCGCTCCGGAGGTGTACGAGCTCCCTCCCGGTGAACCAGAACTTCCCGGACGAGGTCCAGGCATCCTGAGCGGCCTTCGGCAGGAGGGGGCCCGAGGCGTCCTGATCGCCGTGCTCAGCACCATCGTCGTGGTGGCCGCCGTCACTGTTGCCGTGACCCGCTCCCCGAACTGGCCCCAGGTCAAGGAGGCCTTCTTCAACGTCGAGGAGTTCCGAAGCTCGTTCCCGGACATCGCGGCGAGGTTCGTCAGGAACATCGAGTACTTCCTGGTGGCGGAGGTCTTCATCCTGGCCTTCGCCTTACTGCTCGCGGTGATGCGGAGCCTCCCCGGGCCGGTGTTCTTCCCCATCAGGGCAATGTCGATCGTCTACACCGACCTGTTCCGGGGGATTCCCACCATCCTGGTCGTCTACCTCCTTGGGTTCGGCGTGCCCAGCCTGGCGCTGCCCGGCGTTCCCAGCTCGGCAACCTTCTGGGCCGTTGTCGCGCTGATCCTCACCTACTCGGCCTATGTCGCAGAGGTCTATCGCGCCGGGATCGAGTCGGTGCATCCTAGCCAGGCGGCGGCGGCCCGCTCGCTCGGCCTCACGCGCTGGAAGACGCTGCGGTTCGTGGTCATCCCGCAGGCCGTGCGACGCGTCGTCCCCCCCTTGCTGAACGACTTCGTCGGGCTCCAGAAGGACACGGCCTTGGTGGCGTTCGTGGTGTCCGTCCCAGAAGCGTTCAAGCAGGCACAGATCTTCCAGAGCGCGAACTTCAATTTCACGCCGCTGCTTGCCGCGGCTCTGCTGTTCCTGTTGGTGACCATCCCCCTGACCCGGCTGGTGGACTGGCTCGTGGCCCGGCAGCGACGCCGACGGCAGGCCGCGACCGCGTTGTGAAGGGGCCGGGAGCCGACTGGGAGGCCCTGCGCCTGGACGGCCTCCGCAAGTCCTTCGGCCGGCTCCAGGTGCTGAAGGGCATCGACCTGTACGTCGCCGACCACGAGGTCATCTGCGTGATTGGGGCCTCCGGGTCGGGGAAGTCCACCATGCTCCGGTGCATCAACCTCCTCGAGCCGGTGGACGCGGGGCGGATCACCGTCCGAGGCGAGGAGATCACAGCCCCTGGCGTGGACGTCAACCGGATCCGCCGGCACATCGGGATCGTGTTCCAAGCGTTCAACCTTTTTCCTCACATGACGGTGCTTCGGAACATCACGTTGGCTCCCACACAGGCCTTGGGCCTGTCCAGGACCGAGGCCCAGGACCGGGCCCTCCATCTCCTGGAGCGGTTCGCCCTGGCCGACAAGCGGGACGAGTACCCGGACCGGCTCTCCGGAGGCCAGCAGCAGCGGGCGGCGATCGTCCGGGCCCTGGCCATGCAGCCCGACATCATGCTGCTCGACGAGGTCACGAGCGCCCTGGACCCCGAGCTGGTGGCCGAGGTCCTGAACGTGATCCGCGAGCTGGCTGCCGGCGGCATGACCATGGTCATCGCCACCCACGAGATGGGGTTTGCCCGCGACATCGCCGCCCGCGTGTGCTTCCTGGACGCCGGGCGGATCCTCGAGGAGGGCCCGCCGGAGCGCATCTTCTCGGCCCCCCGGGAGGATCGAACCCGGCGGTTCCTCCAGAGCATCATCGATGCCGGCCGGATGTAGGCGTCGAGCGGTGGTATCGGCGGAGACCCCTACAATCGACACGTGCCCCCGTTCAAGGTCCATGCCGAGTTCGAGGCCGCCGGCGACCAACCGGCCGCCGTCGATGGCCTGGCCGAAGGGGTCCTGGCCAGCGAGGACTACCTGACGCTGCTCGGGGCCACCGGGACGGGAAAGACCTTCGCGATCGCCCAAGTGATCGAGCGGGTCCAGAAGCCCACCCTGGTGATCGCCCCGAACAAGTCGCTCGGGGCGCAGCTGGCCAACGAGTTCCGGGAGTTCTTCCCGGAGAACGCGGTCGAGTATTTCGTGAGCTACTACGACTACTACCAGCCCGAGGCTTACGTCCCCCAGACCGACACATACATCGAGAAGGACTCCTCTATCAACGACGAGATCGACCGGCTGCGCCACTCGGCCACCAGCGCCCTGCTCACCCGGAACGACGTCCTGATCGTGGCCTCCGTGTCCTGCATCTACGGCCTGGGCACGCCCGAGGAGTACATGGGACAGGTCTTGCGGCTGCACCGGGGCGTGGCCATCGACCGGGACTTCGCCATCAATCGGCTGGTCAAGATCATGTACGAGCGGAACCAGGTGAACTTCGTGCGAGGGAAGTTCCGGGTCCAGGGGGACACCCTCGAGGTGTTCCCGGCCTACGAGGAGACCGCCGTCCGGGTGGAGTTCTGGGGCGACGACGTGGAGCGGATCACTCGGTTCGACCCGCTGACCGGGGAGGTCCTGGGCGAGCTGTCCGAGGTGTGGATCTACCCGGCCACCCACTACGTGGCTTCGGACCAGCGGATGCAGCGCGCCATCGCCGGGATCGAAGAGGAGCTGAAGGACCGGCTGGCCGAGCTCGAGTCCCACGGCAAGCTCCTGGAGGCGGAGCGCCTGCGGATGCGGTCCAACTACGACCTGGAGATGCTCCGGGAGGTGGGGTTCTGCTCGGGGATCGAGAACTACTCCAGGCACATCGACGGCCGCCAGCCGGGTGAGGCCCCGTACACACTGCTCGACTACTTCCCCGAGGACTGGCTGTGCGTCATCGACGAATCGCACGTGACCGTGCCGCAGATCCATGGGATGTACGAGGGCGACAAGACCCGAAAGGAAACGCTGGTCGAGTTCGGGTTCCGCCTGCCGTCGGCGCTGGACAACCGGCCCCTCCGGTTCGACGAGTTCGTCCAGAGGGTGCGGCAGACCGTGTTCATGTCGGCCACGCCCGGGCCGTACGAGCTCCGGACGTCGAAGCGGGTGGTGCAGCAGATCGTCCGGCCGACCGGGCTGATCGACCCTAACGTCGAGATCCGGCCCACGCGGGGGCAGGTGGACGACCTCATCGAGGAGATCCGGAAGCGAGCCGAGGCCGAGCAACGCGTCCTGGTGACCACGTTGACAAAGAAGATGGCCGAGGACCTCACGGACTACCTGATGGAGATGGGCGTCCGGGTCCGGTATCTGCACTCGGAGATCGACACGATCCACCGGATCGAGATCCTCCGCGATCTCCGGTTGGGAGAGTTCGACGTCCTGGTGGGGATCAACCTCCTCCGGGAGGGGCTGGACCTTCCGGAGGTCTCACTGGTGGCCATCCTCGACGCCGACAAGGAGGGGTTCCTCCGGTCGGACACCTCACTCATCCAGACCATCGGCAGGGCCGCCCGAAACGTGGACGGTACGGTCCTGATGTACGCGGACGAGGTCACCGACTCGATGAAGGCCGCCATCTCCGAGACCCAGCGCCGGCGCAAGATCCAGATGGCGTTCAACCGCGACCACGGGATCGATCCGCAGTCGATCCGGAAGAAGGTGTCGGACATCCTGCTGTCGATGGCCGTGGACGGGGGGAAGGCGCCGTCGCCCGATCGCGGGCGACGGCGCCGCGAGCGAGTGGAGATGCCCACGGAGGAGCTCGAACGGCTCATCCAGAGCCTGGAGGAGGAGATGCACCAGGCGGCGAGGGAGCTTCGGTTCGAGTACGCGGCGCGCCTCAGGGACGAGGTCGTGGACCTCCGGAAGGAGCTGAAGGCGCTCCGCCAGGCAGGGGTGGGGGCCTGAGTCCGACGCTCGCCGTCCGGGCCCCGCTGGCGTGGCTGGGGCCTGGCAAGGTCCTCGACCGGGTGAGCGTGGTCTGCGACGGTGACCGGATCACGTGGGTGGGTTCGTCCCGGTTGGCCCCCCTGGCGGACGACGAGCTCCAGGTGGACGGGTTCCTCATGCCAGCGGCGGCCGATCGCCACGTGCACATCGGGCTCGCGGACCCCGGCGCCGTGCTCCTCGGGGGCGTGACAGCCGTTCGGGATCTGGCGTGGCCTGCCGACGTCATCTTCCCGCTGGCCAACGCGTCGGAGCTTCCGACGTTCAACGGGCCGGTGATTCGCGCCGTCGGCCCGATGATCACCGCGCCCGGCGGCTATCCGACCGCCGATCGGTGGGCGCCGCCCGGAACGGGGCTGGAGATCAAAGGGACGCAGGAGGCGGCGAGGGCCGTTCAGGCATTGGCGGACCGGGGAGCGGCCGCGATCAAGGTGTCCCTGAACGCCGACGCTGGACCGACGCCGACGGATGGAGAGCTCGCGGCCATCGTCCAGGCTGCGGGGGAGCGGGGGCTGCCGGTGACGGCCCACGTGCAGGGCGTCGGGCAGGCCGAGCGGGCTGTGGGCGCGGGGGTGGGCGAGTTCGCGCACTGCCCGTGGAGCGAGCGGCTCTCCGCCTCGGTGTTGGACGCGGCGGCGAAGACCGTACGGATCGTCTCCACCCTCGACATCTGGAGCTTCGGCAGCGTCACCCCGGAGCTGCGGACGGCCGCCGACAACATGGCTCGGTTCCGGGCTGCCGGCGGCGTCGTCGTCTACGGCACGGACCTCGGCAACGGAGCCATCCCCCCGGGCATCGACATTCGCGAGGTGTTGATCCTGCGGGAGACCGTGGGCATGACCCCGGACGAGATCCTCCAGGCCCTGGTGGCCGGGCCGCTCGAGGCCGGCGCTCCCGCGGACCTCATCGCGCCGGCCGGCGATCCGCGGGAGGACCTAAAGGCTCTGGGGGATCTGAAACTGGTGATGCGGGCCGGTCGGGTGGTCGCGTCGGCCTAAGGCTCACAGCAGGGAGCGAAGCTCCTCGAAGCAGCGGTCGATGTCGGCCTCGGTGTTGAAGAAATGGGGGGAGATCCTGAGCCCGTCGCCCCGGAAGTCGGTGCACACGTTCCGCTCCAGGAGGGCGTGGCAGATCTTGCCGGCCTCGGGCCCCACCCCGACGTTCACCACCCCTCCGCGCTCGCTCCGCTCGCGCGGCGTCCGAACGGGGAGGCCGGCCTCGTCCGCCCGGCCGATCACGTGCTCGGTCAGCTCCCCCTGCCGCTCACGGATCCGGTCCACCCCGACCTCATCGATGATCTCCAGGCCGCCCAGCGCGATGGGGTAAACGGGCGCGGGCGGCGTCCCGTGCTCCAGTCGCCGCGCTGTGGGGTAAAGCTCTAGGTGCTGGGTGTCGAAGGAGAACGGCTCGCGGGTGGCGAACCATCCCGTCACCGTGGGCGTCAGCTGGGGAAGCAGGTCGCGCCGCGCGTACAGGAACGCCAGGCCCGGGCCCCCGCACAGCCACTTCAGGACGCCGGCGGTGTAGAGGTCGCAGCCCAGATCGTGAACGTCGAGGGGGACGATGCCCGCCCCGTGATAGTCGTCAACGATCGACCACGCTCCCGCCTCCCGGGCCATCCGGCAGATCTCCTCCGCGTCGATGAGCGCACTCGAGCGGTACAGCACCCGGTTCACCATGACCACCGCCGTGTCCTGATCGATGGCCCGCTCGTACTCCTCCAACGGGATCGTCAGGCCATCGTGTGACTTCAGGAACACGACCTCGGCCCCCCTCGACCGTTGCGCCAGCCAGACGTGGCCGTCGGTGGGGAAGTCCAGCTCCGACAGGATCACCTTCCGTCGCGTTGAGAAGTCGACGCAGGACGCGATCGTCGAGAGCGCGATCGAGACGTTCGTGGTGATGGCCAGCTCGTCAGGATGGCACCCGGCGAGCGCTGCGAAGCGCTCCTTCAGGGCACGCATGGTGGGGAAGATGTCCTCGAACCACACGTGGTCCGGCGCGCCCTTGGAGGCCCACGCGTCGACGTACCCGTCAAGGTAGCCGCGGGATCGCCGGGAGACCGGCCCGAGCGACGCGCTGATCAGGTAGTCCTTCCGCTCGAGCACCGGGAATTCCTCGCGCCAGGGGGACGGGTCCACGCCTTGTGGTCGGGCAGTCAGGTGTCTTCCTCGGCTGCGCCGTCGGCTCGTTCGTGCTTTTCCAGGTACTCGATGTACAGCGGACGGAGCCCCTCCGCCAAGGTGCCGCGATCGGCGTCCACCAGGTCGTTCAGGAGGGCCAGCGGCCGCATGATGTCGGTCTCGCTCCGCTCCTCGTCTCCGATGGCCGCTCGGGCCTCGGGGATCGTCTTCAGCAGATCCCACAGGAAGCCGACGTCGAGTCGCCGCCACGCCAGGCGGGTGGCCCGGTCGTGCAGCTCGGCCGAGGACAGCTGCTCCAGCTTGACTCGCTCGGTCACGCGGTCAGCCTACCGCGGTGGGACGTCACTCGATGAGGGCAGTGGCCAGGCACGGGAGGGCCCTGTCGGGGCCGCCACTACAATCTCCCCGTGGGCACCGACATGCTCGTGATTCACGGGGCCCGTGAGCATAACCTCAAGAACGTCACGCTGGAGCTCCCCAGAAACCAGCTCATCGTGTTCACGGGCCTGTCCGGCTCAGGGAAGAGCTCCCTGGCCTTCGACACCATCTATGCCGAGGGCCAGCGGCGCTACGTGGAGTCGCTGTCGGCCTACGCCCGACAGTTCCTGGGACAGATGGAGAAGCCGGACGTGGACTTCATCGAGGGACTGTCCCCGGCCATCTCCATCGACCAGAAGTCCACGTCCAAGAATCCCCGGTCAACCGTGGGGACCATCACCGAGATTTACGACTACCTTCGGGTGCTGTACGCCCGGATCGGCCATCCCCACTGTCCCAAGTGCGGGCGGCCCATCGGCCGGCAGACCCCCGACCAGATCGTGGACCAGGTCATGCAGCTGCCCGAGGGCACCCGGTTCATGATCCTGGCCCCGGTGGTCCGGGGTCGAAAGGGTGAATACGAGAAGCTCCTGAGCGACCTGGCCCGCCGAGGGTTCCCCAGGGCTCGGATCGACGGCGAGATCCGCGACCTGTCGGAGCCCATCCGGCTGGATCGCTACTACAAGCACACGATCGAGGTCGTCGTGGACCGCCTGGTGGCCAGGCCCGACATCCGTCGCCGGGTCGCCGACTCGATCGAGACCGCGCTGCAGTTGGCGGAGGGGATCGCGGCCATCGCCGTGCAGACGCCGGACGGCAAAGAGGACGTGCAGCACTTCTCGCAGAAGCTCGCCTGCACGTACGACGGCATCTCCTTCGACGAGCTCCAGCCCAGGAACTTCTCGTTCAACTCGCCGTACGGAGCGTGTCCGACGTGCGACGGGCTGGGAACCCGGCTGGAGGTCGACGCCGAGCTCGTGGTGCCCGATCCCGAGCTGTCCATCGAAGCGGGGGCCCTGGCGCCGTGGGCGGGGACCCGACTCGAGTACTGGTACCGGGTCCTCGAGTCGGTTGCCGAAGCTCACGGGTTCTCCACCAAGACTCCGTGGAGGAAGATCTCGAAGAAGGCACGCGACATCGTGCTCTACGGTTCGGACCAGGAGATCCACGTCCGATACCGGAACAGGTACGGGCGGACACGCTCGTACTGGACCACTTACGAAGGCGTGGTCCCCTCGGTCGAACGTCGCTACGAGGAGACCGACTCCGATAGCCAGCGGGACCGGCTGGAGCAGTACATGAGGGAGGTTCCGTGCCGGACATGCCGTGGCGCGCGGCTTCGGCCGGAGAGCCTGGCGGTGACGATCGGCGAGGTGAACATCGCCGACCTCACCACGCGCTCGATCCGCGACACGCTCGCGTTCTTCGACCAGGTGGACCTGTCCGAACGAGAGCGGATGATCGCCGAACGGCTGATCAAGGAGATCCGGGCCCGCCTCGGGTTCCTGGTCGATGTGGGCCTGGACTACCTGGCGCTGGCCCGGGCCTCCGCCACCCTGGCGGGCGGTGAGGCCCAGCGGATCCGCCTGGCCACCCAGATCGGGAGCGGGCTGGTCGGTGTGTTGTACATCTTGGACGAGCCGTCGATCGGCCTCCACCAGCGGGACAATCGGCGGCTGATCGACACGTTGGTCCGCCTCCGGGACCTGGGCAACACGCTGATCGTCGTGGAGCATGACGAGGCCACCATCCGGGCGTCGGACCACATCGTGGACATCGGGCCGGGCGCCGGCAACGACGGCGGGGAGATCGTGTACTCGGGTGACGTCGAGGGCCTCCTGGACGACGACGAGTCCCTGACCGGCGCGTTCCTCTCCGGTAAGCGCGTGATCCCCACGCCGCAGGTCCGCAGGACCCCAGGGGAACGGTGGCTGAAGGTACTCGGGGCCAGCGAGCACAACCTGAAGGACGTGGATTTCGCCCTTCCCGTGGGGCTGTTCGCCTGCGTCACCGGCGTGAGCGGTTCGGGCAAGTCGACGCTGGTCCAGGAGGTCCTGCTCCGAGCGCTCATGCAGAAGCTGTATCGGTCGCGCGTCCTCCCGGGCAAGCATCGGCGCCTCGTGGGGTGGGAACGCATCGACAAGGTCATCGACATCGACCAGTCGCCAATCGGCCGAACCCCGCGGTCGAACCCTGCGACGTACACGGGCATGTTCGACCACATCCGCGCGTTGTTCGCGCAGGTGCCCGAGGCTCGGGTCCGCGGCTACCGGCCGGGGAGATTCTCGTTCAACGTACGCGGCGGCCGATGCGAGAACTGCGCCGGCGACGGGCAGATCAAGATCGAGATGCACTTCCTCCCGGACGTGTACGTCACGTGCGAGGTCTGCAAGGGGCACCGGTACAATCGCGAGACGCTGGAAGTCAAGTACAAGAACCGTTCGATCGCCGACGTCCTGGAGATGAGCGTCGAGGAGGCGCTGGAGTTCTTCCGGAACATCCCGGTCATCAGCAGGCACCTCCAGACGCTCTCGGACGTCGGCCTGGGGTACGTCAAGCTCGGACAGCCGGCGCCGACGCTGTCCGGCGGCGAGGCTCAGCGGATCAAGCTGTCCTCCGAACTGCAGAAGCGCGCTACCGGGAACACGCTGTACGTCCTCGACGAGCCCACGACGGGACTCCACTTCGAGGACGTACGGAAACTGCTGGCGGTGCTCCAGCGACTGGTCGCGGCGGGGAACACCGTGCTGGTGATCGAACACAACCTGGACGTGATCAAGACCGCCGACTGGATCGTGGACCTCGGGCCAGAGGGTGGGGACGCGGGCGGGAGGATCGTGGCCGAGGGTCCGCCGGAGGTCGTTGCAGCCAACGCCGGATCGTACACCGGACAGTTCCTGGCCGAGGTCCTGGGCGCGGTTCCCCTGGAGCGAGAGCGGATCCCGCAGGACGCGTAGGAGGGCCCGCGCTCCAGCGGGGCTTGCTAGCATTGCCGGCGCTCATGACCAGGAGAGTCCTTCCGGCCGTCTTCGTCCTGGGGACCGTGGCGGCGGCGTGCGCCACACCCCCGGCGCCCAACGTCACCTTCGGCTCCGGCAAGCAGTTCACTCCCGAGGTCGCCGACTCCCTCGACGACGTAGGTCGGTTTCCGTCGGTGGCCGTGGACTCGCAGGGCACGCCGTACATCACCTATTTCGGGTTCGTTCCCGAGCTGGAGGAAGGAGACATCCCCACGGTCCGTCCCATCGGCGCGCCCTCCCTTCCCGCGGTCCTCATGGCGACGACGCAGGACGGCATCTGGTCGCGGGGCGCGGTGGCCATGGAAGCTCCCATCCCAAACGTGAGTGTCCCGTTCGGTCCGGCGACGGTCCGCGATGTGAAGTCGTTGACGCCACAGAACGTAAACGGGACGGCGCTGGCCGTCGATCCCGCGGACGGATTCCACGTTGCCTGGGCCGCCGACACCGGCCTGTGGTTCGCGGAAAGCACGGGGACCTCGTTCTCGGCATCGCTCCTGCAACCGATGAGGCCCCGACTGGAACGGGCGGGCCTCCTCGGGCCACCGGCCGTGGCCGTGACCTCGTCGGGCACGCCCTGGGTGACCTTCGTCCTGACGACGGCAGGAGGTCAGGAGGTCACGGTGAAGACGAAGGGCACAAGCGGATGGACGACCGACGTCGTCGACACGATCCCTCGGCGGTCGGGGCCGTCCCAGCCGCACGGGGTCGCCTCCGTCATCTCCGAGTCTGGCCATCCCGTGGTGCTCTACTCGAACGGATCGAGCCTCCTCGCGGCTGCCCCCGGGGACGGTGGGTGGGCCACGTCCACCGTCGAGTCCGGAGCCGATGGGCACGGACTGTCGGCGACCACCGGGAAGGACGGAATGATCCACGTCTCGTACTACGCGGACGACCAGGTGCACGTGGCCACCTCCCGGGACGGTTTCACCTGGCAGACCGAGACCGTGGCCACAGTGGGGAGTGGCGTCGACCAGGCCGCGCGCTCCACGGGGATCGCGGTGAACGATGGCGGAGAGGTGTACGTCACCTGGTACGACCCGGGTACCGACAGCGTGCAACTGGCCTCGTCCACGGGTGACGGGTTCGATCCGGTCGAGGTGAAGGGCACAGAGGGCGGCATCATGCCGGTCGTGGCCGCGGCGCCCGACGGCTCGGCCGTGTACGTGGCCTGGTATGACCCGACGCCGCAGGACCTGCTGCTGGGGACGTACGCCGACGTGAGCGGGCTGGACCTCGCGGTGCCCAGTCCCACCCCTTCCGCCGCCGCCACCACCGCCCCGCCGACGACGGCGGAATGCACCAAGGTGTCGAACGGGGTCGTGGACATCGTGGCGCAGGGCATCGCCTTCGACATCAACTGCATCGAGGCCCCCACTGACTCACCTTTCACCATCGCCTTCGACAACCAGGACGCCGGCGTCCAGCACAACGTTGCGGTCTATCCCAACGCGACCGACCTCACCCAGCCGATCGAGAAGGGGGAGCTCATCACCGGCCCGGCCACAGCCGACTACAAGGTGCCCGCGCTGGAGGAGGGCGAGTACTACTTCCAGTGCGACGTGCACCCGACCCAGATGACTGGGAATGTGGTCGTGAAATAGAGTGGAAGTGCGGCCGCCTCCCGGAGGCCGCAGGTCCCGCTCATAGAATGGGTGCGTGAGCGCAGCTCGTCCCGAGACCTCCTCCATCCCCGACGCGCCCGGTGTGTACCTGTTCCGGGACGCGGACGCCCGCGTGATCTACGTGGGCAAGGCCGCCTCGCTTCGCAAGCGCCTGACCAGCTATTGGGGAAAACCGCTCCATCCCCGGACCGAGGCCATGATGGCGTCCGCGGCATCGGTCGAGTGGATCGTGGCGTCGAACGAGGTCGACGCCCTGATGCTCGAGTACAACCTGATCAAGGAGCACCTTCCGCGGTTCAACATCCGGTACCGCGACGACAAGTCCTATCCGTACCTGGCGCTCACCGTGGGGGAGCGTTGGCCCCGAGCGCAGGTCCTTCGGGGAGCCAGGCGCAAGGGGGCGAGGTACTTCGGGCCGTTTGCCCACGCCTACGCGATCCGCGAGACCCTCGACGCCCTGACCCGGGTGTTCCCCGTCCGGACCTGTTCCAACGCGTTCTTCGATCAGCGGGCCCGAGCTCGGCGGCCCTGCCTGTACTACGACATCGGGCGGTGTGCCGGCCCATGTGTTCCGGAGGTCACCGGGGTGACCGAGGAGTCCTACCGCGCGCGCGTCGATGCCCTGGCCGACTTCCTGTCCGGCAACGAGCGCCCCGTCCTTCGGCGGTTGGAACGAGAGATGCTCGAGGCCTCCGAGCGGGAGGAATACGAGCTCGCGGCGAAGCTCCGCGACCAGCTGGTCGCCGCCCGCCGGGCGCTGGAGAGCCAGGAGATGGTCCTCACCCAGGCGGAGAACCTCGACGTGATCGGCCTGGCCGAGGACGACCTCGAGGCGGCGTTCCAGGTGTTCTTCGTCCGGAAGGGACGGGCGATGGGACGAAAGGGATGGATCGTGGACCGGGTGGAGGAGCTGGACCGGCCCGGCCTCCTGGCCTCATTCGTTCGCGAGCTGTACATGGAGCGCGAGGAGGTCCCGCCTCGGATCCTGCTTCCGGAGACGCCAACCGACGCGGATGTCCTGGCCAGGTGGCTCGCGGCCAGGCGAGGCGGCCCCGTCACGTTCGCGGTCCCTCGTCGGGGTGCCAAGCGCAGGCTGCTCGAGGTGGTCACCCAGAACGCCAGGGAGCACTTCCAGCGTCACAAGCTCAGACGGGCCTCCGACTTCGGCGCGCGATCGCGGGCGCTGACCGAGCTGTCCACAATCCTCGGCCTTCCCCAGGCGCCCCTTCGGATCGAGGCCTACGACATCTCCAACCTCGGCCCCACCGACACGGTGGGATCGATGGTCGTGTTCGAGGACGGCCTCCCCAAGCGGTCGGACTTCCGCCGATTCTAGATCAAGGGGGTGCCTGGACAGGACGATTTCGCAAGCTTGGAGTAGATGCTCGGTCGGCGATTCGCCAGGCTGAATGGCGAGGGCGACCGCGGGAGCGACCGGCAGGACGGACA
>JBKPDU010000171.1:0-24140 GCA_046728055.1 Actinomycetota bacterium
TGGCCACGGACAAGGTTCGGTTCCAGGGGCAGGAAGTGGCCGCGGTCATCGCCGAGGACCTCTACACGGCCAAGGACGCCCTCGAGCTGATCATGGTCGAGTACGACCCCATCGAGCCCATCGTGACCCCGCAGCGAGCCATGGAGCCGAACGCGCCGGTCATCCGCACAGACAAGGAGGGCCAGGACTCCAACCACATCTATCACTGGGAAGCCGGGGACAAGGACACCACGGACAGGGCATTCGCCGGAGCGGACGTGGTGGTCGCGCTCGACACGTTCTATCCACGCTCCCATCCCGCGCCAGTGGAAACCTGCGGATGCGTGGCCGACGTCAATCCGGCCACCGGACAGGCCACGGTCTACATGACATCGCAGGCTCCCCACGCCATCCGGACCGTGTTCGCGCTGGTGGCCGGGTTGCCCGAGGAGAATATCCGCATCGTCTCTCCGGATATCGGCGGTGGGTTCGGGAACAAGGTCCCCGTCTACCCGGGGTACGTCGTGGCCACGGCAGCCTCCCTGCTGCTCGGACGCCCGGTGAAGTGGATCGAGGACCGGACGGAGAACCTCATCTCCACCGGCTTCGCGCGCGACTTCCACATGCACGGGGAGATGGCCCTGAAGGACGACGGGACGATGACGGGCCTTCGGGTCTCGCTCCTGGCCGACGAGGGGGCATTCCATGCCGACGCTCAGCCGTCGAAGTTCAAGGTGGGACTGTTCCACATCGTGACCGGCTCCTACGACCTGCCGGCGGCCCACGTCACTGCCGACGGCGCGTACACGAACAAGGCGCCCGGCGGCGTGGCCTACCGGTGCTCGTTCCGGGTCACCGAGGCCTCGTATCTGATCGAGCGCCTGACGCAGAACGCCGCCTACGAGCTGGGCATGGACCCGGCCGACCTTCGACTGAAGAACTTCATCCAGAAGGATCAGTTCCCGTACACGTCGGCGACGGGGTTCGTGTACGACTCCGGCGACTATCACGCCGCCATGAACATTGCCCTGGAGAAGGTGAGCTACCGGGAGCTCCGCAAGGAGCAGGAGGAGGCCCGGGCCCGCGGCGAGCTCGTGGGGATCGGGCTGGCCTCCTTCACCGAGATCGTGGGGGCCGGCCCGCACAAGGACTACGACATCCTGGGCCTGAAGATGAGCGACGGGGCCGAGCTGCGGATCCACCCCACGGGCAAGGCCATCCTGAAGATCAGCGTCCAGACCCAGGGGCAAGGACACGAGACCACGTTCGCGCAGATCGTGGCCGAGGAGCTCGGCATCCAGCCCGAGGACGTCAAGGTGATGCATGGAGACACGGACAACACGCCCTATGGCCTCGGCACGTACGCGTCGCGGTCGACGCCGGTCTCGGGCGCGGCGACCGCGATGGTCGCCCGCCGCGTCCGAGAGAAGGCGGCCAGGATCGCGGCGCACCTGCTCGAGGTCTCGGAGGCGGACATCGAGTTCTCCAGCGGCAGGTTCTCCGTGAGGGGCGCCCCGGACAAGGCCGTCACCATCCAGGACGCGGCCTTCGCCGCGTACACGAACTTCCCCGACGGCATGGAACCGGGGCTGGAGGGGGTCTACTACTACGACCCCCCGAACCTCACGTTCCCGTTCGGGACCTACGCGGTGGTGGTCGAGGTCGACCCCGACACTGGCGTGTGGAAGGTCCGCCGGATGGTCGCGGTCGACGACTGCGGGGTCCGGATCAACCCCATGATCGTGGAGGGCCAGATCCACGGGGGCCTGTGCGAGGGCTTCGGGATCGCCGCCATGGAACAGATCACCTTCGACGAGAACGGCAACTGCATCGGTGCGAACTTCACGGACTATCTGCTGCCGACGGCCTGGGAGACGCCGCGGTTCGAGCTCGGGGAGACCGTCACGCCGTCGCCACACCACCCCATCGGAGCCAAGGGGGTCGGCGAGTCGGCCACCGTGGGCTCGCCCGCCGCGTACGTGAACGCGGTCATCGACGCCCTGTGGCCGCTCGGGGTCCGGAACATCGACATGCCGCTCACGTCGGCCAGAGTGTGGGAAGCGATCCAGGCGGCGCGCGGATCCACGAGTACGTGAAGCCCGAAGTCCTCGAGCACGCGGCGGAGCTGTCCAAGCGCGGAGAGCCATTCGTCCTGGCCACCGTGGTATGGCGGCGGGCACCCTCCTCGGGCAAGGAAGGCTCGACCGCACTCATCACCCGCGACGGCCGGGTACGCGGCTGGCTGGGCGGCGCCTGCGCGGAGCCCACGGTGATCAGGGAATCACTCCGCGCCCTCCAGGAGGGAACCCCTCGCCTCCTGTTCTTGGGGCCGCCCGAGGAGTTGGAGGCCCGCGGCCGCCAGGGCGTGGTGACGGTCCCGATCGCGTGCCAGAGCGAAGGCGCGATGGAGGTGTACGTGGAACCCGTGGTGCCCCAACCGCATCTCGTCGTCACCGGGCGCTCCCCGGCGGTCGCCGCCCTGGCGGCGATGGGCGGTGCGCTGGGATGGAGGACCGTCGTCGTGGACGACGGCGGCGACCCCGCCGATTACACGGCCGCAGCTCGGGTCGTGACGTCGCTCGACTTCGAGGAGGCCGGCGTGACCGATCGGTCGTGGATCGTCGTGGCCACGCAGGGCCATTACGACGAGGACGCCCTGGAGCGAGCGCTGGACACGCCCGCCCAGTACATCGGCCTGGTGGCCTCCCGGAACCGGGCTCGGGCAGTCATGGGCTACTTGCGGGACCGCGGCGTCTCGGAGGAGCGTCTGGCCCGGGTGCGCGCGCCGGCCGGGCTGGACCTGGGACGCGTCTCGCACGAGGAGATAGCAGTGGCCATCCTGGCCGAGCTGGTACGGGACCGGGCGGCGGCCGTCGCGAGTGGGAAGGTTTCCGCGTCGGCGCCGAGGCACGAGGCCGTGGACCCCATTTGCGGCATGGTGGTGGATGTGGCCACGGCCCGGCACCGTTCGACACACGGGGCGCGCACGTACTATTTCTGCTCGGCCGGCTGCCGGGAGCGGTTCCAAGCAGATCCCGCCCGGTTCGGGGTCGTCACCGGATAGCCGTCGAGCGCGGCGAGCGGAGCGATGAGCGAGATCAGCGACGTCCTCGGGGCCATCGAATCGCTGCACGCCCGGGGAGAGCGGATGGCCCTGGCCACCATCGTGGCCGTTCGGGGGTCCACCTACCGCCGCCCCGGGGCCCGTCTCCTCGTCCCAGAGCAGGGCGAGCTCATCGGCAACATCAGCGGGGGCTGTCTGGAGAACGACGTGGCCGACGTGGCCCGCATCGTGATGCACGAGGGGATGGCCCGGGTGGTCTCTTTCGACCTGACGGCCGACGACGAGGCCGTGTGGGGCTGGGGGCTGGGCTGCAACGGGGCCATCGAGCTCTTCGTTGAGCCAGGCGAGAAGGCCGCGGAGGTCGCGGGGGCGCTTCGGATGGCGCTCGAAGACGAGCGGCCCATCTGCATGATCACGGTCCTCGACTCGTCCATCCCGGGCGTCGATCAGGGGAGCCGGCTGCTCGTCGGGCCCGATGGCTCGGCTGAGTCGTCGCTCGGTGACGCTGAGATCGACGCCGCCGCAATGGCGTCGGCAGTGGAGCTCCTGTCGCGGGACCGAAGCGAGATCCGCTCGCTCCCTGGAACGTCGGGGGAGGCGAAGGCGTTCGTCGAGGTACTGGAGCCACCACTTCGTCTGCTCGTCTGCGGGGCCGGCCACGACGCGGTGCCACTGGTCAAGGCGGCGGCCGGTCTGGGGTGGCGTCCCACCGTGGTGGACGATCGAGGCGAGTTCCTGAACCACGAACGTTTCCCCGAGGCGGCCGGCTTCGTCCGCCTGGACCGGCCCGACGAGGTGGCGAAGGTGGCGCCGATCGACGAGCGGACGTTCGTCGTGGTGATGACCCACAACTTCCTGCGGGACAAGGACTACGTGCGGTCGCTGCTCGGCTCGCCGGTGCGCTTCATCGCCATGCTCGGGCCGGGTGCCCGTACCCAGCGACTGTTGACCGAGCTGCGGGAAGAGGGCACGGCGATCGGCGACGAGGACCTTGATCGGATCCACGGTCCGGCCGGCCTGGACGTCGGCGCCGAGGGGCCGGAGGAGATCGCGGCGGCCATCGTGGCCGAAATCGTGGCGGTCAAGCATGGGCGGGAGGGCGGATTTCTCAAGGACCGCCTGGGCCCCATCCACGATCGCGACACTCCTGCGCAGAAAACCGGCGCTCGATAGGCTCGGAGGGGAGCCGGAGGGAATCGTGCTGATCGAGAACGAGTTCCAGGTTCCGGCGTCGATCGATCAGGCGTGGGCGTTCCTGCTCGACGTGGAGAAGATCGCGCCCTGCGCCCCTGGTGCCGAGCTGACCGAGATCGTCGATGACCACACGTGGAAGGGCAAGATCAACCTGAAGGTAGGGCCGATCGCGCTGTCGTTCGCCGGCACGGTGACCCTCTCTGAGCAGGATGACGCCAATCACAGAGTGGTGCTGAAGGCCCAGGGCCAGGAGCAGAAGGGCAAGGGCGCAGCCAACGCGACCGTCACGTCCTGGCTTGAACCGGCAGGAGCGGACGGCGCCACGAGGGTGAAGATGCAGGCCGACATCACGCTCACCGGAACGGTCGCTCAAGTCTCGCGCGGTCTCCTGCCCGATGTGTCGGCCAAGCTGACGAACCAGTTCGCCGACTGCCTCCGCGACCACCTGACGACCACCGAAGGTGCGCCGGCCGCAGCGCCCTCCACTCCTGCGCGGCCCGTCGAGGCCATCGGCGGGATCCGGCTGGGCCTGTACGCGATCTTCAGGGCGATCGGCCGATTCTTCCGTCGCCTGTTCGGCCGCGGCTCTTCGTGATCACCGGGCTCGTCCTGGCCGCGGGGACCTCATCTCGGTTCGGGCAGACGAAGCAACTGGTCGAACTTCACGGCAAACCCCTGGTCCAGCACGCGGTCGACGCCGCGGTGGCTGCCGGGCTGGACGAAGTGGTGGTGGTCGTCGGTCACGACGCGGAGCGAGTCAGGGCCTCCCTCCACCTCCCGCCGAACGCAAGGATCGTGCTGAACCCCAACTACGAAGCTGGACAGTCGACCTCCCTGATCGCGGGCCTTGACGCGGCGGGTTCCGACAGCGAGGCCGCCGTGGTGCTCCCGGCCGACCAGCCGGGCGTGACTCCGGAGCACATCCGGGCATTGGTCGATGCGTTCGGAGCCGGCTCCTCCCTAGTGGTTCGGCTCCGGTTCCGTGACGGCCCCGGACCCGCATTGCTCTCTCGGGAAGTCTGGGACGAGGCGCGCAGGGTGGTTGGCGACACGGGAGCCCGCGAGATCATCGAGTCCCATCCCGGATGGGTGAAGGAGGTCGCGGTGGACTCGGACGTGCCGGGCGATGTCGACCGGCCGTCCGATCTGGAACGGCTGCGATAGAAACGAGCGACCCGGGCCTCTTCGCGGCCCGGGTCGCTTCCTACAGCTAGGTCGGGAGGGCTAGCCGTAGAAGATGACGGTCACCCAGAACCTGCCGTTCGAATGGACCGCCCCGACGGCCGCGTGGTCGAACGCCGTGCGCAGGATGTTCCTGCGATGCGGCGTGCTCCTCATGAACGCGTCCTCGACGCCGTCGAGGGTGGACCCGGCCCCCACGTTCTCTCCGGCGATCGACCAGTCGAGCCCCGTCAGCTTCGAGCCCAGGTCGTCGGTGTGGAACAGGTAGCCCTTCGTCGCCATCTGAAGGCTGTGACGCTTGGCGTACATCGAGAGCTCGACGTTCAGTTTGAGGGGGGCCTTGTCGCGAAGTGCGCGGTCCTCGTTGATGAGCGAGAGCATGTGAGCGCGGCGCCGGTGAGCGATCGATGCCGACGCGTGGTCGGACGAGACCCCTTGGGTGATCAGGACGATGAGCAGGGCAAGCGCCACGCCGGCCAGGCCCCGCGTCCCCGCTCGATCCACAGCCGCCTCCACTCGAACTCCCGTGGATGTATCGGCCGGATGGGGTCCCCGATTGAGGGGACGCAGGGCCCCGGAAACGAGAGTGAGGGTCAGCGAGCGGTGCCGAGTCGACGGTGCCGGAGCGCGGGCAATCGCTCGCGCACCCGGTGGACCTCGCCGAGGTCGAGGTCGGCGAACGTGACGCCCACCCCTTCCGGAGCGCGGGCCAGGACCCGACCCCACGGATCGACCGCCAGGCTGTTGCCGAAGCACCGGCGGTTCTGCTCGGGCGGGCCCCACGTCCCCCATTGGGCAGGGGCCAGGACGAACGCCTGGCTCTCGATGGCCCGGGCCCGGATCAGGACATCCCAGTGATCGGTGCCGGTCTCGAACGTGAAGGCCGAGGGAACGAAGATGACATCGGCGCCGCGAGTGACGAGCTCCCGGTACAGCTCAGGAAACCGGACGTCGTAACACACCGACAGTCCCACCACGCCGAACTCCGTCTGCGCCACCACGACGTTTTCCCCCGGCGAATACATGAACGACTCGCTGATCGGCGGTTGTCCCGGCAGGTGCACGTCGAACAGATGGATCTTCCGGTACCGGGCGACGAGGTCGCCGTGGCGGTCGAACAGCACGCTCGTGTTGAACACGGCGCCATCGTCACCCACCTCAAGGATGCTTCCTCCGAGGATCCACATCGAACGCACGCGCGCCACCGATGCCAGCCACTCGCTCATCGGTCCGGGGATCGGCTCAGCGACCTCTCGGTGACGGCTTGCCGAGCCCATGTACGTCCACACCTCGGGGAGGGCGGCGAGGTCGGCTCCCCCGTCCGCAGAGGCGTCGAGGAGCTCGCCCGCCTGCGCTCGATTGGCCTCGACGTCCGCGCCCGAGTTCATCTGGCACAGCGCGACCCTCATCTGGAGGCATCCTACGATTGGCGGCATGCCGATCGGCCGGTACACGGTGATGGACGGGGACGGGAACCCGGTGGGGACGGAGGACTTCCGCTCGGCGCCTGGTCCGGCCGGATGGCGATACTTCTCCGACATCCAGACGACCCTTCCGCAGCCGCACCATGAGGTCGTCGACCTCGTCGCTGACGCTGGCTGGAGGCCGGTGCGGACCCGCATCGACACGGGCTCCCACGAGATCCTGCTGATGGCCGAACACGACCACCTGACCGGCTACCGGGACGGCGTCGCCGTCGACGTGGCTTGGGGACCGGACGTCGAGCTGGACTATGCCTCCCCGGCCTACAACGTGGTCACCGCGAACCGGCTGGGGTCGGGCACGGCAGAGTTCGACGTCGTGTTCCTCCAGCCGGTGACCTGCCAGCCGGTCGAGGAACGCCAGCGGTACGTCCATCTCGGTGCGGAGGACGTCATCACGTCGGTCGGACGATTCGACTCGGTACGCTGGAGGTTCACGGTTCTGTCGTCCGGCTGGAGCCGCGACTTCTGGATCGCCGGTGACGTCGTGGTTCGGTATGACGGGCTGTACGCGCTCGAGTCCTACGAGCCGGGCGCGAGCGGACCGACGCCGCTCGGTTGAGAGGAACGCCATGGCGACGAAGCGGTGCGAGTGGGCCGAGGGAGGCAATCCCCTCATGCTCGCGTACCACGACGAGGAGTGGGGAACCCCGAGCCGGGAGGAACGCCACCTGTTCGAGATGCTGACGCTCGAGGGCGCCCAGGCAGGGCTGTCGTGGCAGACCATCCTGAACAAGCGCCAGGGGTACCAGCGGGCGTTCGCCGAGTTCGATCCGGCCAAGGTCGCCCGGTTCGGCCGGGAGAAGATCGAACGACTGATGCGGGATCCGGGCATCGTCCGGAATCGGGCGAAGATCGACGCGACGATCGGCAATGCTCGAGCCCTACTGGCGATCCGGGCCGAGGTCGGACTGGTCTCCGAGTACCTGTGGTCGTTCGTCGACGGGGCGCCGGCGCAGAACGCGTGGCGGCGGCTTTCGGACATCCCGGCGGAGACGGCGGAGTCAAAGGCCATGAGCAAGGACCTGAAGAAGCGAGGGTTCGTGTTCGTCGGACCCACGATCTGCTACGCGTTCATGCAAGCCGTCGGCATGGTCAATGACCACGTAGCGTCCTGCTTCAGGTGGAGGGAACTGAGCGGCCGAGACTAGTCTCCGTCTGGGTCTTGGCCCAATTGCCGGCCGCCGGAATGCCCTGACGGGAGGACCGTCACGAGGTGGGAGCCAGGACCATGACCCGACCGTGCTGCTCGGGGTCGTGGCGACACCAATCGTCGGGATTCGCGGACCCGCCCAACTGCACCGCGTTGAATCTGAGCGTTGTCGCGTGGGCGGTGCTCGGGTGGGCCTCCACGATGTGGCGAGTGAGGATGCAGAGCACGACTCCATCGTCGGGCCCAGGACCGATCCATCCCAAGGAGCAAACAGGGCACTTCCCTGTGGCGTGTGGCAAGGGACACGGTGTTTCGTCGGTGATGACCCCCGAAGCTTCGCCGTGGACGGAGCAGTACTTCTCAGGTTCCATCAACCCCTCCTCGGCGACTACGAACCTGAGACGACATCGGCGGTGACGAGAGCCCGGTCTTCGACGGCATCGGGCAGATGGATGATCGCTTCCATCCCGCCTTCAGGATGCCGCTGCAGCTCGACCCGGCCGCCGACCAGCTCCGCGATCTTGCGCGCCGCATAGAGACCGATTCCCAGGCCGGGCTTGGCTCGGGTGGAGGACTGATCCTCCTGCGTGAATGGATCGAAGGCCCGCTCCAGGAACGCGGGGTCGATCCCGGGACCACGATCGCGGACCCGGACTTCGACCTCTCCCGATGTTCGGTCGATCGAAACATCAACTGCACTCTCCCGGGGTGAGAATTTCAGGGCGTTCTCCATGATGTGCCGTACGAGGGGCTTGAGCATGGCCGGATCGCTCATCACGGTGTCGTCGTCCGAGGACGCCATGACGCGAACACGGCTGTCGGCCTCCAGCGATGAGAGCCCATCTACCACTTCCTGGATGATGTCGCTCAACGCCACGGGCCGGCGCTGCACTTCACCATCGCGGTCCATCCCTTCGGCCGCCGCCAGGAGGGCATCCACCAGATCATTCAACCGACGGCCGGCATGCCGAAGGCTGTCCAGTAATGAGCGTCCGCCTTCCGTGACCATCTCGTGCCGCTCCAGTGTGCTCGAGACGCCCTCGATGATCGTGAGCGGGGTCCTGAACTCGTGTGACACGGTGGCGAGGACGGCAGCCTTTCGAAGGGCAAGATCGCGCTCCTCGTTCGCCAAGCGCAGCTCTCGATCGGCCTGGCGCCGGAGGCGACGGGAGGCGGTGGCAACGATCCGGAACAGCGCGGCGTACAGCAGGGCCAGGCCTCCCAGGAGCACCAGATACAGCCGGCGACTGTAACTTTCGATCGAAGCCTCGATCGGGCGATACGGAAGATAGAGCTCGAACGCCCCAGCCGGTTCCGAGTCACCTGGGAAGGTCAGGGGGACGTACACCTCGAGCAGCTTCCCGTAGCTTCGATCACCGACGTTCTCCTCTTTGGTGAGGTCGGACACCTCGGAGACGATCGATCCGTCCAATGCATCCTCGAGCTCATGGGACGGAGGGAACGTTCGACCGATCACGTCGCGGTCATCGGAGTAGACCACACGCAGGTCGTCGCTCCAGATCTTGACCCGGGCGATCTCCTCACCGACCAGCCCCGCATGCAGGACCTCGTCCAGCTGCTGAAGACGCTCAGGGGTGAGTCCGTTCCTGAGGTCATCGGGTGTGAGCTGCGGCTGGATGTCGAGTCGAGCGATGAGGGCAGCCAACTGCCGGGCGTTCGTCAGCGCTTGATCCCGGATCTGGATCTGGAGGGTCTTCGCCAGGACCAGTCCGAGGAGCACGATCGGGATCAGGCTCGCCAGGGCGAACTTGCCCAGGAGGCTGAGCCTCGGCATGCGGATGGCGACCTTCGATGCCATGCGGACCCATCTCTCCCGTTTCGCTCGGATATCGGCATCGTGTCAAGGCGCTTGAGAAGCAGGGAACCCCTCCGCCACACGCCGGCGTCCAAGCTCGGTCGTAGCCGACCGAAGGAGGCACGCCATGCGCCGACGGATCGCCTTGCTGGTGCCCACCACCCTCGTCGTCCTCCTGACCGCTGGCCCCGCATGGGCCTGCGGCGGGCTGATCAACGCCAACGGCAGCGTCACCCTGGTCCGAACCACCACCCTTGCGGCCTATCACCAGGGGGTCGAGCACTACGTGACCTCCTTCGAGTTCGCCGGGGTCGGTGGGGAATTCGGCTCGATCGTGCCCCTGCCGGGCGTTCCCTCGAAGGTCGTCCGGGCCGGGGACTGGACGCTTCAGCGGCTGGTGCAGGAGACGCAGCCGGTGCTCGAGTTCCGGGCACTCGCCGCCACCGCGGCTGCGGACGCCAAGGTGATCCTCGAGACCGAGATCGATGCCCTCGATGTGACGGTCCTCGAGGGCGGGGGTACGGCGGTCGGCAACTGGGCCCGGGAGCACGGGTTCCTCCTGCCGCCCGATGCGCCGGAGGTTCTGGACTTCTACGCGAATCGCAGCCCGATCTTCATGGCCGTCCGGTACAACGGCGATCGGGCCAAGGAGCAGGGGATCTCCCAGGGCGAGGGCACGCCGGTACATGTGACCATCCCCACCACGAACCCGTGGGTCCCGCTGCGGATCCTGGGGCTCGGCGCCCCGGCCGATGCGCCCGTGGAGGCCGACGTCTACCTGCTGACCGACCGCGAGCCTGCACTGCTCCCCGCCCCAGTCGTCGCGGGAGGATCCAGCGCGCCGCCCGCTGGTGTGGTTTCCGAGAACTCGACTCGGCCGGGCCTGGTCCTGGAGCGGAGCGAGCCGGCCTCGGACTTGCTCCTCGCCGACCTCCGTTCGGACAAGGGGATGCAGTGGCTCCCCGCATCGGGGATGTGGCTCACCTACATGCGCGTGGACGCCCGAGCCGGTGCGCTCAAGTACGACCTGGCCGTCGATGCGAGCGGCGCGGGCAGGCCATCGCCCGTCGCCGCCGGTCTGTCGCCCGCGGACGCCTCCAGGCTGGACGCGGCCGCCCTTGGCATCTGGCCGACGGCGCTGGCGGCCGTGGCCCTGATCGCCGGGATCGCCGCGGGCACCTGGCTCGGACGGAGCCGCCTCCGTCCGCGGGTTGGGTAGACGGCATGGAGGGCGGCATGCGGCTGGTGCTCGCGCTCGCGTTGGTCGTGATCCCGACCGCGTGCCGCCCCGCCCCCGCGGACGAGGGAGTCGAGACGGTGGAGATCTCCGTCCACTACTCGCACTTCCATCCGTCGACGTTGGCCTTTCCCCCAGGCGCGACGGTCCGATTCGTCGTCCACAACACCGATCCGATCGACCACGAGTTCATCCTGGGCGACACCAGGATCCAGAACATCCACGAGCTGGGGACCGAGGCGCACCATCCTCCGCGTCCGGGTGAGATGTCGGTCCCCGCGGGAACCACGCGGGTGACGACGTACACGTTCACGGAGCCGGGAACGCTGATCTTCGGTTGCCATCTGCCGGGGCACTACGCGTTCGGCATGCGCGGACTGGTGACCGTGGCCTGAGAAGGTCACGGTACGCGCGACCGAAGTGTCGTCGTTTGAACGGTGGGATCACGGGTACCTCACCGACGTCGTGCCATGAGAACCGAGGATCCGCATCCCTCGACGTCCCCGCCCACCGATCTGGAGACGGTGCCCCTCCGACGCCTGGGTCGAGCCCGGGCGGTCCGTCGGATCACGATCACCGCCCTCGCGTTCTTCGTCGTCGCCGGGATCTTCGGGATTTTCGGGTACCGAACCGGGTCCGTCAGTGCCTCCGGGGCCGGCTACGAACTCGAGCTGAGCTACCCGTCGGTGGGGCGGCCGGGGGTGTCGATCCAGTGGATCCTGCACATCCATCGCGACGGTGGACTGCCGTCGAAGCTGACCGTCGCCACATCGATCGGCTACCTCGACATCCTCGACATGAACGACATCGAACCGCAACCGGAGGCCACCACCACTACGGGAAGTTCGGTCCTGTGGACCTTCTCCGCTCCCAGCGGCGATGACATGACCATCCTCGTCGATGCCTTCATCTCGAACAACGCCCATCGCGGCGCCGCGGCGACGACGTCGGTGATCGAGAGTGGCGTCGCGATGGCCGAAGTCTCCTACCAGACCAGGGTGGCCCCCTAGTGGAGACCGTTGTTCGTAGCGCGATCCTCTGGCTGTTCGTCTTGATCGTCATGCGCGCGCTGGGCCGAAAGGAGCTGTCGGAGATCAGCCCATTCGAGTTCGTCCTCCTGGTGGTGGTCGGCGACCTGATCCAGCAGGGCGTCACCCAGCAAGACACATCGGTCACCGCGGCGATGCTGGCGGTCGCGACACTGGCGCTGCTGACCATCGGCGCCTCCTACATCTCGTTCCGCTGGCGCAAGGCCGCAACGATCGTCGAGGGGATCCCGGCCGTGATCATCAAGGATGGCGCCGTCCTCGGCCAGGTGCTGAAGATGGAGCGGCTCACTCGTGACGAGGTCGAGGACGCGGCACGGGAGCAGGGGATCGGGGACCTCCGGCAGGTGCGCGTCGGCGTCCTCGAAGCCGACGGCAAGTTCTCGTTCATCCGCTACGAGGACTCGACAGAAACCCAGGAGCGTTCCGGCAAGAAGCGCCCCGAGTGAACGTGGAGGTGAGGGGATTTGAACCCCTGACCCCTGCCGTGCGAAGGCAGTGCTCTACCGGTCTGAGCTACACCCCCGTGCTCGGCTAGCGTAGCAAAGGCCGACCTGCCTACCGGCCGAGCACCTCCTTGGCATGGCGGTCCAGCGCGTCGTGAAGCTGCCGCTGGACGATGGCGATCGACAGGTCGCCACGAGTCTTCTCGATCAGGCTTCGGGCCACGTCGGTCGAACGACGAAGGTTCATGGTGATCGCGTCCGGATAGTCCATCGACACGAGCACGTAATAGATGTCATCCATGGCTGAGAGGATGGCCTCGCCCCGTTCGACTTCGCCGTGACGGAGCAGGTCGAGGATGTGGCGGCGTCCTTCCCCGATGGCCTCGGCCATCCCATTGAGGAACGGCGCGTCCTCTACCCCCAACTCCTCCGGCGTGGGGAGCTGACTGGCGCCGGTCACGACCGCCTCGGTGATGCGGGCTTCCGCGTATTCCTTCTCCGCGTCCTGGAGGTACCCCGCGAAGCGGATCTCCGGATGATCGCGCACGGCCGACAGGCCCTCGTCGATGGCCGCCTTGGCCTCGTCCATGAGCCGGTGGGCCTGCTCCCACTCTGAGCGATGGATGGCTCGGATCGCGTTCGCGCACGAGCGGATGGCACGCCGCGCGGCCGGGAGCGCGCGTTCGCGCGCATCCATCCGCTGGTCGAACCGAATGTGAACAACCTCCGAGATGCGATCCAGGTTCATCGCGGCCGGAGTCTAGACGGCTCGGCTAGACGCCGGCCATGCTGACTCTTCGGACCGGCCGGACCACGATGTTGGTCAGGTCGTCGTGGTCGAAGACGTCGAGGCCGTTGTACGCAGGCTTGGCAGACGCGCCGTGGGACACGTACCTCTCCTTGACCGGTTTCGGGCGGTCCGGTACACCCGACTCCTGCACGCGACGTCTCGCCGATCCCTCGGCTCCCTGCTCCTTCACCCACAGGAGCAACAGCACGTCCGCGCCCAATGCCGCCGTCAGGATGCCGGTCACGGCCCACATTGGTCGAAGTGGCGGCACCAATCCGATCAGGAACGTCAGACCGATGCTCTCGAGGAGGGAGACGAAGATCTTGCGCCTGCGCTCACGCGCCCTGGCCCGGGCGCGGGCGTCGGGTCCCAGAAACGCCGTTCCCTTGCGCGGCGTGATGATCCAGCGGCCATCTTCGTGTCGTCCAGTCTCCGCCAACAGCTCCATCTTCCGCTCGAAGTCCTCCACGCTCTCGACGAGGGACCCGCTTCGCCGGCCCCGTGGGAGGAGGAAAGCGGCCCATACTATGCCCAAGGCCGCAAGCGTCAACCACCCCACTCGACCGGCCCCTCGTTCGCGGTTTCCCCGGTCCGCCACGAAGTGCACAACATGTTGTTCGAGTTCGAACGCTAGCACCCACATGTGGCGCGCTCAATCACATGCGTGTGATTCTTGGAGACGACTCCCGGGCCGACCGAACCGGGTTCAGGTTGCCCGATAGTGGCCGCTCTTGCCGCCGGTCTTCTCCAACAGCCGGAGGCCATCGATCCGGGCACCACGATCGAATGCCTTGGCCGTGTCGTACAGGGTGAGCGCCGCGACGGCCGCGGCCGTGAGCGCCTCCATCTCGACGCCCGTCCGGTCGCGGGCGGTGACCCGGGCCGTGACCCGGATCCGACCGCTCGACCGGTCGGGTTCCACGACGACCTCGGCGCCCGTCACGGCGATCGGATGGCAAAACGGCAGGAGGTCGGGCGTCCGCTTCACCGCCATGATGCCGGCCACACGGGCGGCCTCGATGGGATTCCCCTTGGGCGTGCCCGCCTCGAGGTGGGCGCGGGCCTCAGGGGTCATCGTGATCACGCACTCGGCCACGGCCTCTCGGTCGGTCACCTCCTTGCCGCCCACTTCGACGATGCGCGCCGCGTCGCCGGCTGCCATCAGTCAGTCCTCGGGGGCGCGGAACACCATGACCGTGACGTCGCTTCCCGCCGGCGCGGTCTCGACGCCGGCGGGGACGATGGCCAAACCGTTCGCTCGTGCCACGGTGGCGATGAGGTTCGAGCCGCGGCCGCCCGTCGGCGTGGCCACGTAACCGTCTCCCGCCGGCCGCACCAACACACGTGCGAACTGCGTCTTGCCCTTTGGCCCCGAGACGTCGGCCGTGAGGCGAGCGGTGATCTCGGGGCGGAACAGGTTGGTCCGGCCCATCATCTTCAGGATCGCCGGCCGGATGAACACCTCGAATGACACGAACACGCTCACCGGGTTCCCGGGGAGACCGAAATACGGTTTGCCCTCGATCGTGCCGAAGCCCTGCGGCATGCCGGGCTGCATCGCCACCTTGAAGAACTGGACGTCGCCCCGGCGGAAGAAGGCGGCCTTGACCACGTCACGCTCACCCACCGACACGCCCCCCGAGGAGACGAACGCGTCGGCCTGGACCACCCGGGAGAGCACGGTGTCGCGCAGCTTGTCCACCTCGTCCCGAACGATGCCGGCCAGTACCGGGGCAGCGCCGGCCTCGCGGAGGGCGCCGAACAGCAGGTAGGCGTTCGAGTCACGGACCTGGCCATACCCGGGTGAGTCCGGCGGGGCGATCAGCTCGTCACCGGTGGAGAGCACCACGACGCGCGGGCGCGGATGGACCAGCGGGTGGGAGAACCCCGCAGTGGCCAGGAGCGCCAGCTCGGGCGCCCCGAGGCGGCGCCCCCGAGGGACGAGGACCTCACCCACCTTCACGTCCTCTCCCGCGGGGCGGATGTGCTTCCCCTCGGGCGGAGCTGCCACGATCCGCACCCGATCCCCGACCACCTCGCAGTTCTCGATGGGGACGACAGTGTCGGCGCCGGCGGGGACCGGCGCACCGGTGGCGATGCGGACTGCCTCCCCGCCCCCCACGGTCGCCTCGGGACGCCGGCCGATCGGGGCCCGCCCCACGATCGTGACCTCAGCGGGAGATCCCGGCGTCGCTCCCGCCACGTCGTTCGATCGGACGGCGAACCCGTCCATCGCCGATGAGGGGAAGTCGGGGATGTTCGAGGAGGCCACAGCCTCCTCCGCGAGGACACAGCCGTGCGCTTCCGTGAGCGGGAGGTTGATCGTGGAGAGCGGATGGACTTGCGACAGGACCTTCTCCCTGGCGTCCTCCACGGAGAGCAGGCCCTCGCCGCTGTCGTGGTCGTGGACGTGCGTCGCGCTGGTAGCCATTCCGGCAGTCTACCGACCGGCCTCGGACCGAGCGTTACAGGATCTTCTTGCGCTGCACCAGATCGGCCAGGTATTCGCGGATCACCTCGCCCACGTCCTCGCGGTCAACGGCCAGTTCGATCATGGCCTTCAGGTAGTCCAGCTTGTTCCCCACGTCGAAGCGGCCGTCCTCGAAGACATAGGCGTACACGACCTGGTCCTGAGCCAGGTCGTTCAGCGCATCGGTGAGCTGCATCTCACCGCCCTTGCCCGGCTCCGCGGTCCGCAGGCTGTCGAAGATCTCGGGCGAAAGCACGTACCGGCCGATGACCGCCAGGTTGGAGGGGGCATCGTCCGGCAAGGGCTTCTCCACGATCGAGACCACGCGGGCCAGGCGGTCCTGCACGAATTCGGGCTCGACGGAGCCGTACATGCTGATCTCGTCCCTGGCCACCTCCTGAACCGCGATGACGCTTCGCCCGTACCGCTCATGGATCTTCAGCATGTCCTGGAGGAGCGGCGTGCTCTCGGAAATAAGGTCGTCGCCGAGCAGGACCGCGAATGGCTCCCCCGCGACGTGATCCTCGGCCACCAGCACGGCGTGGCCCAGGCCGAGCGGGTCGCGCTGGCGGATGTAGTGGATGGAGGCCATCTCGGAGATCTCCCGGACCTGCTTCAGCTCGTCGAACTTCCCCCGCGCCTCCAGGAAGTTCTCGAGCTCGACCGACCGGTCGAAGTGATCCTCGATGGGGCGCTTGCCCCGACCGGTGATGATCAGGATGTCGCTCAAGCCGGCCCGCACTGCCTCCTCCACCACGTACTGGATGGCTGGCTTGTCGACGACCGGAAGCATCTCCTTGGGTTGCGCCTTGGTGGCCGGGAGGAACCGGGTGCCCAGGCCGGCGGCGGGGATGACGGCCTTCCTGACCTTCATGGGACCTCCCCCGAAAAAGGTAGGCGAGTCTACTCCGGGGCCAGACGCGACTCCAGTCGCCCAGTCTCCCTAGTGCGCTATCCCTGCGTTGCCGCCGAGCGACCCGCCGGACCAGCTGACTTCGGCTGAATGGATACCCCGCTCGGCTAGAATCGAAGCACCATGCCGACCTACGAGTATGCCTGCACGAAGTGCGGACAGCACGTCGAGGTGTTCCAGAGGATCAGTGAGCCACCGCTGACGACGTGCGGGGTGTGCAAAGGACCGCTGCGGAAGGTGTTCCATCCGGTCGGGATCGTGTTCAAGGGATCGGGGTTCTACGCCACGGACAGCCGCTCCAAGGCCAAGACGGACTCGTCCGAGTCGTCGCCCGAATCCAAGCCCGATGCCAAGACCGACACCAAGAGCGAGAAGACGCCGGGCGGTTCGAAACCGGCCGGCGAGAAGGCCACCACGAGCACTGCCGAGGAGAAGAGCGCCTGAGCACGGCCGAGATCGGCGTCTTCGGGGGGTCCGGGTTCTACTCGTTCCTGGAGTCCTCGGAAGCTGTGGACGTGGATACTCCTTACGGCCGGCCGTCCGCCTCACCCGTTGTCGGTGAGGTCGGCGGCCGCTCCGTGGCGTTCATCCCCCGCCACGGCGTCGAGCACGAGTACCCGCCGCACCGGATCAACTACCGGGCCAACCTGTGGGCCATGAAGGAGCTCGGTGTGCAGCGGATCTGGGGGCCTTGCGCCGCCGGATCGCTCCAGCCTGGCGTGCAGATCGGCGACTTCGTGGTCTGCGATCAGCTGGTGGACCGGACGCGTTCGCGACCACACACGTTCTACGACGGACCCATCACCACGCACATCGCGTTCGCCGACCCGTACTGCCCCACGATGCGGGAGAACGCAGTCAAGGCCGGCACCGACCTCGGAATCTCGATGCACGACGGAGGGACGATGGTCGTGATCGAGGGTCCCCGGTTCTCGACCCGTGCCGAGTCGGCATGGTTCTCCCAGATGGGATGGCACACGATCGGCATGACCGGATATCCGGAAGCGGTCCTCGCGCGAGAGCTGGAGATCTGTTACGCGAACGTTTCGCTCGTCACCGATTACGACGTCGGGGTCCCGGGAGTTCCACCCGTGACGCACGAGGCAGTGACCGAGGCGTTCGCGCGGAACATCGCGAACGTCCGCGAGCTGCTCTTCGCGTCGATCCCCGCCCTGCCGCAGGAGCGCGACTGCCCCTGCGTCACTGCCCTGCGAGGAGCTCGGTTCGAAGCCTAGGGTCGAAGGTACGATGACGCGATGGCCGCCGAACCCGTCCTCGTCACCGTGGAGCTCCGGTTCAAGACCTCCGAGGACCCGCAGCAGCTCGGGGATCGGATCCGCGAGTCCGTGGCCCTGATCGTAGGTCAGGCAGCTCTGGAGGACTTCCGGGTCCGGGTCCTGCCGCTCGAGGAGAAGAAGCCTCGAGGAGTGTGACCGGCCTCACAGCGCCCGGGCGGCACCTGGGATAGCGTCCCTGCGTCTCGACGGCTTCCCCTTTCCACATCTGGGGGCGGTGCGTGTTCCGACGTCGGTGGTCGCCGACCTCGAAGGTGTTTGCGCTCTTGGCGGTCGTGGCCGCCGTGGCGGCGTACGGGCTCGTCCGCGGATATGCGGCCCGGCTGGAAGCGCTTCGACCCGCCGTCGGCCCGTTGGAGCCGGTCGTCGTCGCCGCCGATTCCATCGATCGAGGAGCGGTCCTGACCGAGTCGGTGCTCGAGATCGAAGAGATCCCGTCGTCGTTCGCGCCGCCCGGCACGCTCCATTCCGTGAGTCTCGCGGTGGGGGAAACACTGGCCTCTGACGTGGCCGAGGGTGAGCCGGTGACTCGGACCCGCCTCGGCGCGACCGAGGCGGGCCCGGTGGCGTCGCTGATCCCTCCCGGACTCCGCGCGTTTCCGGTGAGCGTCGCGGTTCCGGTCGGTGCGGTGCGTTCCGGGGACCGGGTCGACGTGTACGCCACGTTCGGCGGACCTCGCCCCTACACGGAGGCCGTGGCCACAGAGTTGGAGGTGTTGGTGCTGCTCCAGGATGACGGCGCGACCGGCATCACGTCGAGCGCATCGTCGGGACCCTCGCTGGTGTTGCTGGTGAGCCCGGAGCAAGCCGAACGCCTGGCGTACGCGACGGCGTTCGCCGATCTGGCCGTGGCCATCGCGGGCCCGCCCGAGGGCGTACCCGGGTAGCATCAGCGCCGTTTGCCAGGCGAGAGGAAACGGCGACGAGCGTCTTCCAGGCGATCGTGCTCGGGATCACCCAGGGCGTGACTGAGTTCGCCCCGATCTCGAGCTCCGGGCACTTGATCATCGTCCCATGGCTCTTCGGCTGGACGATCCTTCGAAACCCGGAGCTCAACAAGACCTTCGACGTCGCGCTGCACATCGGAACGCTGGTCGGCGCGCTCGTGTACTTCCGCCGCGAAGTAGCTCGGTACCTCGCGGCATGGGGGCGGTCCGTCCGGCGCCGATCGATCACGTCCGTCGACGAACGGCTGGCCTGGGCCCTGGTCGTGGGGACCATCCCCGGCGCGCTCGTCGGCGCACTGTCCGAGAGCGTGATCGAGGACACGCTTGGCCAGCCCTGGCTGATCGCTGTGATGTTGATCGCTTTCGGCGTCATCCTCGTCTGGGTGGATCGGGTGGCCCCCACCCGTCGCCGCATGAAGGACGTCTCGGTCCGTGACGGCGTGGTATTGGGCGTGGCCCAGGCGGTAGCCCTGCAGCCTGGGGTTTCTCGTTCGGGCGTGACCATCACCGCGGGGCGGGCCCTGGGGCTGGATCGGGAGTCCGCTGCAAGGTTCTCGTTCCTGCTCTCCCTGCCCATCATCGCGGGGGCCGGCGTCCACAAGGGCATCGACGTCGCGGTCTCCGGTCTGCCCGCCGGCATGGCGTGGCCGTTCGTATGGGGGACCGTGGCGTCGGCCGTGAGTGGGTTCCTGGTGATCGCCTTCCTGCTCGCCTACCTTCGACGGCATTCCTTCCTCATCTTCCTCGTCTATCGGGTCGCCGTTGCCATCGTCGTCTTCGGCGTGATCGCCGCCGGCGTGCGGCCCGCCACCGGCCTCTGATCGCGGCCCACAGCAGGTAGGTCTCCCGCCCTCCCCCGGATACGCGGTCCGATGGCCGTCCGCAGTCCCCCTCGGTTGGCCGGAAATGGCCGGACAGCGGTACTCGGGTCGCCGCCCCCTCGCCGATACTCAGGCTGCATGAAGAGATCACGGAGGTTTTCACCCCGCCACCTCGTCACGCTGCTGGGGGCGACGCTAGTCGTTGCAGGCGCCGGCGTGGCACTGGCGCGTACTTCCTCGGGCCCTCCGTGGGCCCAGGAAAACCCATCCGAGGTGGGGAAGAACGTCGACGACCAATTCCAGGCGGTCGGCAACGACTGCGGTACCGCGATCCTCGGCACGGCCGATCTGTCGAACGCAGATACCGCAAAGGCCTTCGACGCGCTCGTGACCGCCCTGGATTCCGGACAGAAGGACCACATGGTCCAGTCGGTCCGCGTGCTCATGGAGAATTGCGCTGCCCACCCCAATGACGGCCTGAAGAATGCGCTGTACCACCACGGCCTGAACTGGGTGCGCCACTACGAGCACGAGCAGTGGCTCCAGCAGAAGTTCGCGGACAAATGGCCCGACGGCAAGCCGGGCCAGTCCGACAAGGCTGGGGGAAAGCCCGAGACGGCGGGGGGCAAGCCGGACAAGGTCCACGGCAAGCCGGACAAGGTCCACGGCAACCCGCACGATCTCGTGGGCGACACCAGCGGCGGTCAGGGCCACGGGAACGACCAGATCGAGGGTTCGTAGCGTCATCGCCACCGGCGGGGCGAGCCCCCTCCGCTCCGCCGGGTCGGCGACCCAATCCTTGACCTAGACGCCGGCCACGGTCATCTCGTCGATCAAGATCGTGGGGACACCCACGGCGGTGAAGAACCGCAGGTCGTCGCCGATCCCCGCTATACCCTTCAGCATCTCCGGCACGGTGCTCGCCACGGTCATCTCTCGCAGCGGTTCGCCGAGCTCCCCGCCCCCGATCCGAAGGCCGGTGGCACCCACCGAGAACTCTCCACTGATCGGGTTGGCTCCCGAATGGACCCCCGAAACGTCCTGGATCAGCACCCCTCCCTCGGCTCGGCGAAGGAGGTCGGCGACCGACGTGGAAGCAGGCTGCACGAAGAAGTTCGTCGTCCCGACGCCCGGCGGGGTCCGGTAGCCGCCGCGCCTGGCGTTGCCGGTCGAATCCGTTCTCCCTCGCTCGGCCGTGTAGGTGTTGTGGAGGAATGCCCTCAGCGTGCCGTTGGCGATCAGCTCGGTTCGCCCAGTGGGCACCCCCTCGTCGTCGAACGGCGCCGCGGCCGGTCCATCGAGTGTCCGCCCGTCGTCCACCAGCGTGATCAGCGGCGAGCCCACGTCCTGTCCGAGAAGGTTCGCGAACAGGGACCGCTGCTTCTGCACCGACTCGGCCGACAGGGCTCCGGCCAGGACCCCGAGGAACGCCGAGCCTGCGAACGGGTCCAACACGACCGGCAGGCGGCCCGACGCCGGCTTGACGGCGCCGAGCAGCCGGGCCGATCGCTCGACGGCCTCCTGCGCCACCGATCCCCAATCCAGCTCGTCGAGCTCTCGAGCCACCCGGTACGACCAGCCGGCCTGGGTCTCACCATCCTGTTCCGCAAGAGCCGAGACGACCGCCCAACAGTCAGTCCGCCCGTAATCGGCGGTGACCCCGGCGGTGGAGGCGATGGCCACCCGCGACACAGCGTCCCCATATCCCGCCTGATCGACCTTCGTGACCCGGGCGTCGGCGGAGACCGCGTGGTGCTCGAGATCCAGCGCCACACTCACCTTGCGCTCGGTGCCGAGCCCGGCTTGGTCCTGACGGAACAATGCGGACATCGGCTCGATCGGGGTGCCGGGGGGTAGTTCGTTGAACTCGTCCTCGGTGGCGAGCTCCGCGTTCTCTCGGGCCCGGGCCACGGCCGCATGGACCTCGTCGATGGACGGATCGGCCGCGTAGGCATAGCCGAGCCGCGCGTTGGCGATGAGGCGGATGCCAACGCCCCGCGACTCTGCGAAGGTCAGGCCCTCGACCTCGCCCTTGTGCGCGGTGACCTCCGTCCGTCTGGTCTCCTCGGCGTAGGCTTCTACGGCCTCGTGGTCCCGGGCAGCTTCAACGGCGGCGGCGGCGAGCTCGGGAAGATCAGCCACCCGTGCCTCCCACGGTGATCCGGGCGATGCGGAGGCTCGGCGATCCATTGCCGACGGGAACGGCCTGGCCGTCCTTGCCGCACACGCCCTCCCACGAGTCGAAGTTGTCGGCCACGGCGTCCACCGCCGACATGACCTCGATGGCCCTGCCGGTGAGGTTCGCGCCGCGAACCGGCGAGGTGACCTCACCCCGTTCGATGAGATACCCCTCCGACACGCCGAACACGAAGTCGCCGGACGCCGGGTTGGTCTGTCCGCCGCCCAGGGCGGCGACGTAGACGCCCCGTTCCGTCGACGACAGGACGTCGTCGGCCTTCGACGGTCCATCGAGGATGTAGGAGTTGGTCATCCGCGGGATGGGAGGATGCGCGTAGGACTGCCGCCGTCCGTTCCCCGTCGAGGGGACGCCGTCCTTCTCGGCGCGGAGGCGGTCGTACATCAGACCTTGCAGCGCACCGTCCTGGAACAGGACGGTGCGCTGCGCCGGCACCCCTTCGTCGTCGAACGAGAACGATCCCCAGGCGTTTGCGATGGTCGCGTCGTCCACGCCGGTGATGAGCGAGGAGGCCACCACCTCGCCGATGCGACCCCGGTACACCGAGGCCTCCTTGTCAACGATGTCCGCCTCGAGCGGATGCCCGCAGGCCTCGTGGAACAGCACGCCTCCCATGCCCGGCGCGAGAACCACGGGCATCTCGCCCGCCGGCGCGGGACGAGCGTCGAGCATCGTGACCGCACGCCTGGCCGCGACCTCGGCGGTCGCGGCCGGAGGGTGCGCCTGGAAGAACTCGAGTCCGGCGAGGCCGGCCGGACCGTGGAACCCCGTTTGGATGATTCCGTCTCGCCCCGCCACAACCTGCACTCCCAATCGGACCCGTGGGCGCGTTTCCTCCACCCAACGCCCGTCCGACGTGGCGATCACGACCCTCTGGATCGAGTCGCCGTACGACGCGCTGACCTGGCGGACGTGCGGGCTGAGCAAGCGTGCGACGTCGTCGACCTCGCGCAGCCAGGCGACCTTCTGCGCAGCGGGCACCGCCCCGACCGGCCGCTCGGCCCGATGAACGACCGGCGGATCTTGGGCCCGAAGGTCGATGACCTGGCCGGCGGTCCCGGCCACACTAGCGGCGGCTGCTGTGGCCGCTTCGAGCAGGGCATCTCGGTCCAGCCGATTGGAGAACGCGTAACCGAACGATGTCCCGTGTCCGACGCGCACTCCGGCTCCGCGATCCAGACCGGAGGTCAGCTCTTCGATCTTCCCGTCGTCCAACCGGATCGTGAGTGAGGATCGCTCCTCCACGAACAGCTCGGCGAAGGAGCCGCCCCGGGCCCGCGAAGCTCGGAGGACCTGGCCGGCGAGTTCTCGGTCGAACATGGGCCGCGATTGTATCGGCGGGCACTTGGTACAGTCCGAACCCGATCGGCGGAGGAACCCATGCACTGGACGGCCATCGTGCTGCTCGTCTGCCTCGCCGCAACGGCCGCCTCCTGCGACCGAGATCGAGACGCGGGTTCCGCGCCGAACGGTGACACCCGATCGCCCGGCCAGCCGCCGACCTCCTCCCCCGCTCCCGGCAACGTCTCGCAGGGAACTGCATCGGTCCAGGTGGCGGGCGATCTGGAGGCGGAGTTCTCCGCGCCGCTCGCTTCGCCGATGACCTATTCGCCGCCGCCAGGCGCCTTCGCGCTTCGGTGGGTGAAAGCGAAGCAGGGCATCGGCATCGCCAGCCCTGCCTTCACCGGGACTCGGCGAACGTCGCCCGATCTCTCGATCATCATCATCGTGGATGCGGGCGAAACGATCGTGTCCTTCAGCTCCATGAAGCACGAGTGCAACCTCACGATCGGCAGGGCGAACGCGAACCAGGTCGCCGGCAGCTTCACCTGCGCCGAGTTGAAGAGCGCCGACGGTTCGATGACCGTCGACGCGTCGGGCCGGTTCTCGGCCTCCGGTTGAGCGGGCCCGGCACGGCTCGAGATCGCCGAACCCGGACCGACCTGATCGTCCTGGGAGGGCTCACCAGCGGACTGCTCGTCTGGTACGTGGGGCTGTTCGTGGTCCGGGGATTCTCTTATCCAGTGGGGCCCGATGCGCCGGTGTACCTGTGGTGGACCAGGCTGGCCGGCCATGACGGGCTCTCGGCCGTGTCGCGCCCCGGAGTTC
>JBKPDU010000172.1:0-6971 GCA_046728055.1 Actinomycetota bacterium
CATCCCAGACGGCCCAGGTGAAGGCTGCTCTCGCTCAGGCCCCCTTGGGGTGCCAGACCGTCTTGAACTCCATGAGCGCGGTGATCGCGTATGGACTCTGGGCGGCGGGGGAGAAAACGTCGGCCCCATTCGCCCGAACGACGCGCTTCACGTTCTCCGCCGAGAGGATCTCCACGTCGGCCCGCATGTCCTCTGGGACCCCGGTGATGTCGATAGCGTTCACGTCCATATGGCCGGCCAGCCAGGGCACGAGCTCCCTGGTCAAGCCGGTGAGGACGTTGATGACACCGCCCGGAACGTCCGAGGTTGCCATCACCTCGGTCAGCGTGACGGCCGGGAGCGGCGCCTTCTCGCTCGCCAGGACCACGGCCGTATTGCCGGACACGATGGCTGGCGCCAGGCGCGAGACCAGCCCGAGCAGCGCCTGATCCTGGGGAGCCACGATCCCCACCACCCCGGTCGGCTCGGGGATCGTGAAGTTGAAGTACGGCCCGGCCACCGGGTTCGTGGACCCCAGTGCCTGGTGGATCTTGTCGGCCCACCCTGCGTACCACACCCATCGGTCGATGGCGGCGCTGACCCCCCGCGCCGGATCGGCGGCACCGGCGTCGGCCAACTCCCGCTCGAATTGCCCGCGACGCCCCTCCATGAGCTCGGCCACCCGATACAGGATCTGGCCCCGGTTGGAGGCCGTCCTCGCACCCCATGAGACCTGGGCGGTCCGCGCGGCCCGGACGGCGTCGCGGAGGTCCTTCCGGGACGCCCTGGCCGCGTGCGCGAGGAGCCGCCCGTCGGGGGCCTGCACCTCGTACGAACGACCGGACTCGCTGCGGGGGAACTCGCCCCCGATGAACAGCTTCGCGGTGCGGCGAACGGGGAGGCGCTGCTCGCTCACGTGCCGGCCCCATCGAAGTCCAGGTACGGCTCCAGGCCGTGCAGCCCACCTTCCCGGCCGAACCCGCTCTCCTTGTACCCGCCGAACGGCGACGACGGGTCGAACCGGTTGAACGTGTTCGCCCAGACCACGCCGGCCTCCATCCGTTCGGCCATCCACAGGATCCTCGAGCCCTTGTCGGTCCAGATCCCGGCGGACAGTCCGTACGGGGTGTTGTTGGCCTTCTCCACGGCCTCGGCCGGCGTTCGGAACGTGAGGATCGACAGGACCGGTCCGAAGATCTCCTCCCGGGCGATGCGGTGAGACTGCGACACGTTCGTGAACAACGTGGGTCGGAACCAGAAGCCTCGCTCCGGCAGGTGACACTCCGGCTGGTACATCTCGGCTCCTTCCTGCACGCCGGAGGCCACCAGCTCCTCGATCTTCTGCAGCTGCTGCCGAGAGTTGATCGCACCGATGTCCGTGTTCTTGTCCAGCGGGTCGCCCACCCGGAGGGTCTGGAGCCGGTCCTTGAGCTTGTCCAGGAGCGGCTCGAACACCGGCTCCTGCACGAGCAGTCGCGACCCGGCGCAACACACGTGGCCCTGGTTGAAGAAGATCCCGTTGATCACGCCCTCCACCGCCTGGTCGAGGGGCGCGTCGTCGAAGACGATGTTCGCGGCCTTCCCTCCGAGCTCGAGCGTGAGCCGCTTGCCCGTCCCCGCCAGGGCCCGCCGGATGATCTTGCCCACTTCGGTGGATCCCGTGAACGCCACCTTGTCCACGTCGGGATGGGTGACCACGAGGGAGCCGGTCTCCCCCGCGCCGGTGACGATGTTCACCACGCCCGGGGGCAGCTCGGCGTCCTGCACCACCTGCGCCAACAGGAGTGCGGTTAGCGGGGTGGTCTCGGCGGGTTTCAGCACGACAGTGTTGCCGGAGGCCAGGGCCGGCGCGATCTTCCACGCCGCCATGAGCAGGGGGAAGTTCCACGGGATGACCTGGCCGGCCACGCCGAGCGGGTGAGGACGTCGGTTGGGGAAGGCGTATTCGAGCTTGTCCGCCCACCCGGCGTAATAGAAGAAGTGGGCCCCGGCGAGCGGCAGGTCGACATCGCGCGATTCCTTGATGGGCTTGCCGCCGTCCATCGACTCCAGGACCGCGAATTCGCGCGCGCGCTCCTGCAGCGCGCGCGCGATCCGGAAGATGTACTTGGCACGCTCGCTGCCGGGGAGCCCACGCCAGTGGTTCTCGTGCGCCTCGCGGGCGGCCCGCACTGCGAGATCGACGTCCTCAGGGCCGGCCTCGGCCACCTCGGCAAGCGTTTCCTCGGTGGCAGGGTTGATCGACTGGAAGTGCTTCCCCGACTTCGGCTCGACGAACTCACCGCCGATGAACAAGCCGTAGCGGTCTTCCAGCCGAACGATGTCGCGCGACTCGGGCGCGGTGGCGTATTCCCACACCGGCTCCCGCCGCTCCGCCGCCTCTCGCTCGCGCTTCTCGATCTTGGCCATCGTCAGTCGATCGTGTAGTAGTCCGGACCCTGGTACCGCCCGGTCCGCTCCTTGTCGATCTGCATCAGCACGTCGTTCAGCAGCGTGGACGCGCCGATGCGGAACAGGTCCGGCGTCATCCACTCCGGGCCGAGCGTCTCGTACACCAGCACCAGGTATTGGATGGCCTGCTTGGACTGACGGATGCCGCCCGCCACCTTGACCCCGACCCGCCGGCCCGTCTCGTGGAAGAACTCGCGAGCTGCCTCCATCATGCACAGCGCGGAAGCGAGCGTGGCCGCCGGCTGGATCTTCCCGGTCGAGGTCTTGATGAAGTCGGCACCGGCCGCCATGGCCAGGACCGAGGCCTGCCTGACGCGGTCGTAAGACCCGAGCTCACCCGTCTCCAGGATCACCTTGAGGTGCGTCTCGCCGGCGGCCTCGCGCGCAGCCACCAGCTCCTCGAAAGCCTGCGCGTACTGCCCGCCGAGGAACAGCGAGCGGTTCAAGACGATGTCGATCTCGTCCGCGCCGAGCTCCACGACTTCGCGAACCTCGCGGAGGCGGGCATCGAGTGGCCCCAAGCCGCTGGGGAATCCACCGGCGACCGACGCCACCTTCACGCCGGTGTTCTTCAGCTGATCGACCGCCACCGGGACCAGGTGCGGATAGATGCACACGGCCGCCACCGACGGGATGGATGGGTCGACCGGGTTCGGGCGGACGGCCTTGGCGCACATCGCCACGATCTTGCCGACCGTGTCGGAGCCCTCCAGCGTCGTGAGGTCCATCGATCGGATGGCGAGGTCAAGCGCCCATAGCTTGGAGTCACGCTTGATCGAGCGCTTGGCCAGGGAGGCGGCGCGTTCCTCCAGCCCGACCGCGTCCACAGCCGTGGTTCGGGACACCAGTCGCGACGCTTCCTTCGCGGTGAACCGGATGGGAGATGGGTGGCGCCGTTCGATCTCGGCCGCCTGCGACATCCGCGGAGCCTCCTGTGCAGGGAACGCCATGGTAGCCGAATCCCCGGAAACGCCCGGCTAGAGGTGCACGTCCGGACCGAACGAGTCCGGGCCGAATGCCGCGGGGATGAGGTCCTCGAGCGCCCATGCGGCCCGCTCACCACTCACGGTCTGCGACACCACGAGCGACTCGGGTCCGAACTCCCACAGGACCTGGCGACAGCCCCCGCACGGTGGCGTCGGACTGGGCGAATCAGTCACCACGGCGACGCAGTCGATCCGTCGTTCCCCCGCCGCGATGGCCGCCGCCACGGCGTTGCGTTCGGCGCACACCGACACGGGATAGGAGGCGTTCTCAACGTTGACTCCGGTGAAGACCCGGCCGCCGGCCAGGATCGCCGCGCCCACGTGGAACTCGCTGTACGGGGCGTACGCGTTGGTTCGCACACCGGCGGCCACGGCCACCAGCTCGTCGATCTGCTGTTCCGCTGGGCTATTCAGCGGTGACCTCCGCGGGGCTCGGCCGCTCGGCACCCTCGGGCTTGCGGGTGATCAGCACCTGGGCGATGCGGCGCCCGTTCACCTTCTCCGCCTTGAACACCAGGTTTTGGAAGGTGACCTCCTCGCCCTGGTCGGGGATGGACCCGAGGAGCCCGAGCATCAAGCCTCCGACCGTGTCCCACTCCTCGTCGGGGAGCTCGGCATCGAGGAGCTCGTTCACCTCATCGATCCCCAATCGCCCGTCCACCCGGTACGCGCCGTTCCCCAGATCCACGACGGGGGGCTCCTCCCGGTCGTATTCGTCGGTGATCTCCCCCACAAGCTCCTCGAGGAGGTCCTCCAGGGTGACCAGACCTGAGACCGAGCCGTACTCGTCGGTAACGAGCGCGATGTGGAACTTCTCCTGCTGCATCTCCCTGAGCAGATCGGCCACCTTCTTCGACTCCGGCACGAAGTGGGCCGGCCGCATGATGTCGGTGAGCGGCATGTCTCCCTGGCCCTGGTACAGGGCCTTCAACACGTCCTTGGCGAAGACGATGCCGTCCACGTTGTCCAGGTCGTCCCGGAAGACCGGGATCCGGGAGAACCCACGCCGAAGCACGAGCGCCTGCACGTCACGCAGGGTCTTGTCGGCCTCCACTGCCACGATGTCGGGTCGCGGCACCATGACCTCACGGACGATCGTGTCGCCGAACTCGAAGATCGAGTGGATCAGATCCTTCTCCTCCTCCTCGATCGCCCCCTCCTCGTGGCCGGCCTCCGCCATGGCTCTGAGTTCCGCTTCCGAGACGAACGGGCCCTGGCGCAATCCCTTGCCCGGCAGCAGCACGTTGGCCACCGTGATCAGCAGCCGGGTGGGCCATGCGAGCACCCGACTGAGGAACCACACCAATGGTGCAAGGGCCAGGGCGACCCGGTCACTGTGGAGGACGCCGAAGGTCTTGGACATGGCCTCGACCAATACGAAGTAGCCCAGTGTGAACAGGAAAGAGAGGAGCGTGACCCCCAGATTTCCGAACAGTCGGTCGGCCAGGATCGCCACCAGGATGGCCGAGCCATTCTGCACGAACATCACCGACAGATAGATGGGGTTCAGATATCGGGCGGGGTCGGCCTCGATCCGCTCCAGGATCACCGAGTTCCGACGCTTCTCCTCGACCAGGGCCAAGGCCCGAACCCTGCTCATCCGGGTCAGTGACGATTCGGCCATGGCCAACAGCGAACCGAACAGGACGAGGACGACCACCACGACCCAGAGCCAGATCATGGAACGCGGACCCCCGTGTACCGCTCCTGCTTCGCCCACATCGCTGCTCGGTCCACCTCGTCCTCGTGATCGTGTCCCAGGAGGTGGAGGATCCCGTGGACCAGGAGCAGTCGGAGCTCGGACGCCGGATCCTCGGGTCGGTTGGCGGCCGCCATCGCCGGGGCGATCACCACATCGCCCAGGACCCGGAGGCCATCCTCCCCGATGTCGTCGAGCGGAAAGGAAAGCACGTCGGTCGAACCCTCTTCGGCCAGGTAGGTCCGGTGAAGCTCGGCCATCTCCTCCGCCGTCACGAACGAGACCGAGAGCTCCGAGCGAGCCTCGCCCTCGGCCTCCAACGTGGAACGGGCCAGCTCGACCAGGCCATAACGGTCGACGGGCTTTGACTGGCGGTCGGAGACCAGGACCCTCGGAGGTTGGTCGGCGTCACTCATCGCCGCCGGCCGCCCGCCTCTCCCCGAACACGCGGTAGGCCTCCACGATGTCCTGGACGATCTTGTGGCGCACCACGTCACGCGCTCCAAGGTGGCAGAACTCGATCCCCTCGATGCCGGACAGGATGTCCTGCACGATCACCAGGCCGGATCGCTGTCCGTTCGGCAGGTCGATCTGTGTGACATCCCCGTTCACGACGGCCTTGGAGCCGAATCCGAGGCGTGTGAGGAACATCTTCATCTGCTCGGGTGTGGTGTTCTGGGCCTCGTCCAGGATGATGAACGAGTCATTCACCGTGTTGTGCGTGACCAGGAAGTCGTCGGTCACGTACAGGGAGTCGGCGGCGGCGACCTGGATGCACACTGTGTCGCGCGTCCCGACCGGTTCGATACCATCGACGAATCGCATCGGGCGCCCACCTCCGCCGAACGCTTTGTACGTCCACAGCTTGCGAGTGAGGCGAAACGGGGCGATGCCCGCGGGCAGTCGAATGTCCAAGACGTAGGCGTCCGAGCGAAATCCCACGGGGCGTCCCCCCGCACGCCCCGGAGCACGACCAGCCGAGAGGCGTGTCCTCGAATACGCGACACCCCCAAGAGATCGGACGAGAAACATGACGTTGTCACGAAGTTGCCGAGAGGTGGTCGTGTACTGGATGCGACAACTTCGTTTGGATTGCGTCACTGGGCCCCCGTCCGTGTCCAGGAGCCCCTGGAGAAGGGCGAGGCGCACGCTTGGAGCATTGCGGAGATAGGCGTCTGGGACGAACTTCGTCGCGGAGCGGGTGCCGGCCAGCCCGAGCTCACGCAGGATCGACGTAACCGGGTTGGCGACGATGACGCCGCCTCTCCCGCCGGCCCTGTTTCGAAGGACGAAGTCGTACGTTCCCTTCCGGACCGCCTCGATGCCGCTGAAGCTCATCTCCAGAGCCAGAGCCAGCTCGGGATCGGCCGTCGTGAAGGAAGGCGTCTTCTTTTTCGTGATGCACCCGTCGCCCAGCAGAAGGCCGAGCGCATACGGGTCCATCGGGACCGCCCGCGGCTCGAACTCGACGGGTCGCGAGACGAGCGGAAGTTCAAACCTGTGGGCATGGGCCGCCCGAAGGCGGTCGATCATCTCGCGGGTCTCGATGACCCGGGATGGCTTGCCCCGCCTACGATCCGCGCCCGTGAACACAGCCCATAGATGCTCCCCACAACAGATTGTCGTGGCTCCGTCCTGAGCTCTCAGGCGGAAGACCTCCTTCCGTCCCTGCGGGTACACGCCGATCACCGGGGTCGGCCGCCCATCTGATCCGATCACGAGGTCACCGATCGTGAGGCTTCCGATCCGCACGAAGCCGTCGGGAGTCAGGACCCGGCTGTCAAAGGGCTGGGCCTGTCTCTTATACACATCTCCGAGCCCACGAGACGGTCTATTAAATCTCGTATTCCGTCTTC